>NZ_CP134223.1:5865797-6169095 GCF_031599675.1 Paenibacillus pedocola
TGAAGCGTTGACAGTAAGAAACGTACTTGTTTTTACTGCATTTTGATACAAAGGAGTCACTGCCAACAACGTACTCGGTAAAAATACATAAGCGGCAATTATACACATTAATGCAATCATTTTTTTAGAGGATAAACTTTCCTTGGAATCCTTCAACAACTTATAGAACACATAGAAAGATAATAGCCCCAAGATAATATTCTCAAGTGTAAATACCTGAGCAATCATATTTATTAATTTGTTATCGAAATGCTGATTACCATATAAACTAAATAATATATACCGATATTTAGCACTAAGGAATAATGTACCTGGTATAGCACTGAGACTTAAAACTAGGATAGCATATATACAGTCACGTATAGAAAAGCTAGCAATGTCAACAGTTGCACCTTGGTATCCTGCACCAAAAAGACTTCGCCAAATCAGATAAAATATTAAGTAAGCTAAAGTAGAGATGGCAATTGGTAGTACTTTGAAGAAGACCTTTTTCAATTTTTTCTCTTTACTGAGTGCTATTAACAAATATAAAGGAAAGAATATAATAAAGAGTTCGTAAGTAAAGAGACATAAAATGTATCCAATTGTACTAAAAATCACATGCTTAGCTTGTTTTTCCTCAATGTATATATAAAAGCTTCTCAATGATAAGAATAAAATGGTAATACTTAACCCATAAAATGTTGTATATGCATTCGGCATGGTTGGTTCCCAGGAAAAAGTTAAACTTACAAAATAAACAAAGCAAACCAACCCGCTCAGGATATTAGATTTTCTTATTTTGTTACACAGTAATACAAAAGACCAGACATTCGAGAGTAGTATCAATAAACTTAGTACACGAAAAACAAACACATTTTTAATCGAAAACATTATCAAAGCTACTACGTTCCCCAAAAAGTAAGCCCTACCTTGGCCTAGTGCAACATTCGAAATATACTCATAGATCGATCCTATACCTTTCTGGGAACTTATAAGTATTAAAAGCTCATCATTAACATTTATCCATGGTCTCATAAAGTAGCTCATCTTATATCCAATAATCACTAATATAAAAATATATAGTAGTGGTTTTTGCTTTAAATAAGGTATAACGACTGATATTTTATTATTTAGTGCTGTCTTCATCTTTCCCCCCTGAGCGGTAAGTGGTTTAAAGCAGAAGTCTAATAACAAGGAAATTTGCGCTTGAAATACCGTCTTTCTCCCAAGGATTAATGTGGATGATATTTTGTTTTTTTGTAATATAGCATCAGCAACCAAGCAGAATATAATGGTAAACACAAGAAGAAACAGTTCGTAATTGGGGTTTTTTCCAGGGATAAGTTGTTGGACTTGGGAGCGGTCAACGATATTAAGCATATAAAGAAGCCCAAAACAGATTCTAAAAGCCAAAAAGTGAAAGAGAGCAATCGTTAACGTTGTTTCACCCAATTTTGTGAATATTCTTTTTACTATATTTATGTTTATAAGTAGATAACTTATTATAATTGTAACTGCGATTCCATTAAAAGCCGAAATCAGATTAATTATAGGATTCCCAAAACTTCTACTAGGATAGTCTGTACCTCCCCAATTTATATTAGCAAAGTAATATAAGGGGTAAAGAAGTATTACTAATGCAGCTATTAGAATATCACTATTAATTCTCAAGTTTGTCTTGAATTTAGTTTCATTTAAAAGAAACCCGCACATAAAATAAAACTGAGCTATCAACACTAGATCGAACAATGTTCTTTGGAAAACAATACCATGTCTTACATACCAGTATCCAATAATAAAAAGTAGTATTGATGCAACAAATACTGCACTCTTTCTTTTATGAAAAACATCATATAAAGCTTTATGGAGTACTGAGCTCAAGAATAAAACAATAAAAAACCAGGATACTCCCGCTAAATCCGAAGTTATATTTAGAGCAAACAAGTTATAAATACTTCGTGTAAATTCCTCCGTACTCATCGGTTCGCTATAAAGCACCAACCCTAGTCCTAACAAATTCATTACCCATCTAAATAAGAAGAAAAGAATATTAATACAATATATCGGAATAATCAGTCTCAAAAACCTGTCTCTCGTAAAAGAGTAAAAGCCTTGGTTATTTAAATTAGTCGTTAATCCGGAGATAAAAAAAAAGGCAGGCATGTGGAATAAATATACGTATTTAACTAGAAATCCATTCTCATGCCCAATAACTACAAAGAGTATAATCAATCCCTTGAAAATATCTATCCAATCAATTCTTTTATTTACTTCCAAATGAGTACCCACCTATTTAAGCCCCTTCTTAACAATTTGCGCATTTACTTTTTCCGCTAAATTTACAAACTCAAAAAAAATAGAAGTGACTAAATAAAGCTTTCTTTTGAGCAACATTACACTTAACCGCTTAAATATTCTGTGCTTGCGATTATCCATTAACCCATTATCCACAACATATCTGTTTTGAAAAAAATCGCTAAAGCTACTATTAACTTTCCCCATAAATTCTTTCATCATAAAATATCTTCTAAAGAAGCTTTGATTCCTGATTGGATAAAGAGCAACCCCCAGAATTTGATGAATATATAAAGAACCTTTAATCTGTCTTTGGATATGAATCGGCAGTTCAGCAGCACGCTCTATTGCAATATTTGTTGTATCGATAATAACAAAACGTTTATTACTAAATTTCGAGTTTTGTATAGAGCCAGGACGCTGTACGTATTTATACATAGGTTTTTTCACTATTACATAACGATTAGCACGAGCCAGAATTAAAGGAGTAACTGCTACATCTTCATTGTTAAGACCTGTGGGATAGTCCAACCCCTCAAACAAACTTCTATGAATAATCTTATTCCAAGATGCAGCCACCAAAGGAGTGTCCATAATCTGAAAGAAGGCACTCCCTCTATTAGGGTTATAACAACAACTTATTACACTCGATCCGTCTACTTCATACTCGCAATTAATATCACAAACTCCTAACTGTGCACCAGTTTGTTTCATTTCATTTAGGATTTCGTTATACATATCCGGTTCTACGTAGTCATCTGAATCTAAGAATATTATGTATTCTCCTTCAGCATGATTGAGACCATAGTTTTTCGCATCAGACAATCCGCCATTGGTCTTATAAAAATATCGAACTTTATCTGGAAAATCCTCACAATATTTCAGAGCAATTTCTTCAGACTGATCTGGAGAACCATCATTTACAATAAGTATCTCCGAATTTCCAGGGAGTGCAGCCAGTGCGGAATCTAAACATCGTTTAAGATATCTCTCAGTATTATAAACAGGTATAATGACTGAAAGTGTTTTATTATAATCCAAATCTGATTCGCTCCCTTTCTCTTCTTTCAAGCACCTTTTGTTTAACTTCTTCTTTTAATGTGTAATGATTTAATGCATAATCCTGCACTCTGCATATTTCAGCAAACTCCAAATCTTTATGAATACTTAGAGTTACACTTTTCTCTTGCATTCTATGGTAATTTAACGATTCATCCAGATAGGCTACTTTACCCAATTCGAAAATCCTCATATAGGCATACCAATCTCCAGCTAATTTATAACCTTTAGATTCTTCTAGTATCTCATGGTAATCTCCATTTCTAAATACAACACTTGAGGCGTTGGCTATGGTGTTATTAATACATAGGGTAGTGGAAATCTCATCCGTTCCACTCAGAATATAACTTTTATCCCATTTACCGGTCTTATAAATATCTATCCAAGGTCGTAGATCTTTCATTAAGACTTGGTTATGCTCGTTCATTGTCAAAGACTCACAATAAGAAATTACTACATCCTCATCTTCAAACCCTTCCATCACGCTTTCCAGAAATCTGGGATGACAACTATCATCGGCCTCTGCAATCCATACATAATCCCCTGTAACATTTTTAAAACCGTACTGCCATTGAGCGAATACATTGCCGCTATTTTTTTCATTTATAACAAATTTGATATTTTGGGGATAACCCAATTTTTTCAAGTGGGTTTCTATTACTTCCACACTATTATCTCGAGAACAATCATCGATTATGATTAACTCATGAATTGGATAGGTTTGAAGCAACACCGAATCAATTCGTTCAACTATATATTCAGCATAATTATAGTTAGGAATTACCACTGAAACTTTTTTTGCATTTTCTTTTAGAACGTTTGATTTGTACGAATTTCCATAAATATCGATTAACCCTTCGCCAGTATACTCACGAAAAAAGTTACGTTTAACAAAATAACTCATACTTTTTTTCCTTTTATAAGGCACAGGCAACCAAATATAGATTCGCTTTGCTATCTTTCTAACCCCTTGTTTAATGTTCAAAATCATTACTCCTCAAATTAACTATTTTTTTTAAAATAGCTTTTCCAAGCTTTTCGTACTAACATATAGTTTTGCTGGATACCATTTTTATATAACTCTAGTTCGTCATTTCTATCTTGCAACAAGAACGTCTTATTACTGTATTCACTGATTATTGTATTCAGTCGAGCTATTTCACTTTCATAATCACTACATATCTGTTGCAAACGAGAATCCTCCTCGTTTTTACGTCTACCCATTTCCTTCTCGTAGTCTTCAACAATTGATTTGATTTGAACGTCCTTATTGATTAACTCATTTGAGTGTTCTTTATGAATTGTTTCTATTGCCTTTTCATAGTCTTCAACAATTGATTTAATTTGATCGTTTTTATTATTCAACTCATTCGAATGTTCCTTATGAATTCTTTCTATTTCTTTTTCATAATCATTACTAATTTTATCTATTTGGTCAGCATATGAATCTTCAATGCTTCTAGTATCATTAAAATGACTTCGTTTCTCCAGATATTCAACAATATGCATATCAAGAATTTGTTGCATTTTCATTTCATTAAATCCATTAAAATAATTGATTTTTTTCTCATCTATACTATATCTTGAGAAAAGCTCTTTCATGGGGATTATCGTTTCAATAAAACTGTTAAAACGATATAAACTAGTTATTGCCCTAAATAAAATAAACTCTGTTGGTACAACTTCAAACTTCCATTCCTGATCAAAAAAATAAAAGGCCTCTTCTTTTATAAAGCAATTCGAAAAAATTAAATCGATATAGCCTTCCATGAAAAAACTAAAAGAACTATTATCATCGACTTTGTTTGTTGAACATGTCAAAAGCATTTCCCAAAATTGATCAATTACTTCAATAGCTTCTTCCTTTTTTCTACTTTTAAACAATTCAAGAATTCTATCTTCAACAGTTTCATAGGGCATAAAATCACTCACTAATCGGTTATGAAGCAAGACTTCTTTGACCATGGGCATTCCTAATTTATTTAGCTGAAGATTATTATGCTCAATCCCCTCTAAATGCTTTAACGCCTTTTCATCACAAAATTTCTCTACTGTTTTATTATCAACTATTCTTGTATGAACTCTCAAATGTTCATACCTGTCATTGTTGAAAGTAACAAAAGAAACCTTTGAATCTTTGTCATCGTTAAAAGTCGCTTCAACAAAAAAAGAATTCGCCATTATAGGGAACGAATTGTTATCAACAATAGCATCAATCGCACTATGTTCACTTAAATAAAGATTTTCATTTCCAGCATAAAATGGTCTGTATCTCTTCGAGTTTTTGATAGTGGGCAAATAATCATCCGAAAATATAACCTGTGGAAGTTTATAATCTGGTAACGGATAATAAAACTGATTGCTCTTAAACCCCGAAGAAACTAGTAGCGTTTCAAGTTCATTTCGCCCAAAGGTTCTTACACCCATTGATGAAGGATATCCATTGATCCCATCATATCGTATATTAGTGTGATCCTCTTTAGCACCACACCAATATTTAAGCCCTAATCTATTCTCTATAGCTATTAAAAGTTTGCCATTTGGAGCAAGAAACTTACTGATTTTCTTCAAAAATTCGGTATACGGTTGTTCTCCGTGAGTAAATGACTCAGCATATTCCAACACACCAATTAAAGTAATATAATCATATTTATGTGGCAGCTCAATATCGTTTAAATTCCCCACGATTATCTCTAAATTATCTCTATTATAATTTCTAATCGCAATTGCTTCTGCTCTTCGTTTAGATAATTCTATCGCTGTCACATGACTTGCGCTATCACAGAGTGTACCCGTAATAGCCCCCATCCCTGCACCAATCTCCAATATCCTTGATCCTTGTTTAAAGGGATACCAATTGACAATATTTTTTCTAATATGAGATAAATGATAAATAATTGGCCAGCGTGTATCCTTTTGGAAAATGTTTTCTAGTATTGTTTCGTCACCTTGTGACTCTTTTAGATAATTAATAATTTCGTCTTCAATTTCTCCATCACTATAATTGTCTTTTCCATTATAGAACTCTAAATTCAATAATTTAGAATATGTTTGAAACTCGTCTCCAGCACTCATAATACTCACCCCATTACAAATTAAACTTAGTTATCTAATATCTAAAGCAGCTTAAATCAATTGTTCAATTTTCATTCCAAGATCTACAATACCAAACCCTAAAGAATCATGATGAAACTTCAAGTGTATAAGATCATATCTTCTATCCAACGGTGGGGCCTCTAATCCCGGAACATCTTCAGCTATTCCTAATGAAATAAAATAATCCCCTTCTACAAGTTGAGGAATAAAGGCAAACTGAACACAGCAAAAATTAGCCTCGTTTTGTGAAGAGACGTCAATCGAATCATCTCTAGAGTTATTTCCATAAACAGTAACCCCATCTACCGTCTTAATAGTTAACCCGTATATTGGAGAAGTCACATTATCATTGAACTTTACTTTCATGATTATTTGAAGTAATTCCGTCGAACTACAATCGACTGGATCTACCATGTCATTTGATAATACTAAATAATCTATAATTTCAGCTCTTTTATCTCCCCATCTAAATTCATTTTGGTTATAACTCCTTCTGTTTTCACAGTTTGGATCTAGATTCTCACTCGTAATAAATTCAATTGTTTCTTGAGAATATTTGTTTTGTATTTCCGCATCTAATTCTCTACTTTGAATTCTCGCATCTGGAGTTTCAACCGTATCATTCAGCTTTTTTTGTTTACCATAGATTAAATCTAAGTAAGTATTAACAACCTCTTTTGGAAGTCCCTCTTGAATTAATTCTCCTTGATTAATCAAATACGCATAGTCACAATGTCTTATTAGCAACTCGGTTGCATGTGTAACAAAGAGGATAGTTTTCCCTCGTTCCTGAAACTCCTTAAACTTACGAAAACACTTACTTTGAAAACGCACATCCCCTACAGCCAAAGCTTCATCAACAATAAGTATATCAGGATCTGTATGAACTGCAGTAGCGAATGCTAATCTAAGGAACATGCCACTTGAGTAGGTCTTAACCGGTTGATCAATAAAGTGACCTATTTCTGCAAACTGTTCTATATCACTAAATCTATCATTAATCTCTTCTTTAGTTAAACCTAATATTGTCGCATTCATATACACATTCTCTCTTCCGGTGAATTCCGGATTAAAACCAGAACCTAATTCCAATAACGCTGCAATTCTACCATTAACTTCAATTTTACCGCTAGTAGCCTTTAAAATACCTGTAATTATTTGTAGCAAAGTGCTTTTCCCGGAACCATTTTGCCCTATTAATCCAATAGTCTTCCCTTTTGGAATATTTATACTAATATTATTCAAGGCATTAACTTCATTAACTTTCTTCCAGTTTTTAAATAACGAAGAAACCATTCTATCAGCAGGACTATTGTATAAATAATACTTTTTACTTATATTTTTTATTTCTATTGCATTATTCTCAGATAACATCTGCAAAGGCTCCTTTCAACTTTGTAAAAAAGTAATACCCGCCAACAAAAACCACAAGTGATATAGAGGTCATATTGGCCCATTGCATCCAGTTTGGTATTTCGCCCCATAATACAACTTCTCTCATCTGCTGTATCACTATTCCAAGAGGATTAAAATTATAGATACCTTTCAAATATTCCGGAACATTTTCTACTGAATAAAAAACAGGCGATAGGAAAAGTACAATTTGAAGAATTAGAGTAACAATATAATTTGTGTCCTTAAAAAAGACGCCTAACGCAGCTAAAAACCAAGCCAGTCCCATTGACAATAAAATGATTGGGAATAAAACAACTGGAATTAGAAGAATAGTCCAAGATAAGGCTTGTCCCAAAAAAATGTTCATTATCATCAGTACAATTAAACTTATAAGCCCATTAAATAAAGCTGTTAACATTAAAACAACAACCAGTATTTCAAGCGGAAAAATTATTTTTTTCACATAATTAACATTCGATTGGATAATCGTAGCTGACCGACTCAAAACTTCTGAAAATAAGTTATATACAATCATCCCGGTAAAAAGTGTTAATCCAAAAATAAACGTACTTTCATTTTCTGTGTTTCCCCATTTAGACTTAAATATCTCACCGAATACAATAGTATAGATAATCAGCATAATTAAGGGATTAAGAACTGCCCAAATCTTTCCCAAGAAAGAACCTCTATATTTAACCAATATATCCCTTTTTGTCAGTTGCATTATTAAATTTTTATTTTTTAAAATTGATGAAAAAACAGACATTACTTTCTCTCTCCTTAATTTATAGATGAAATAGACTTTAGATAGATTCTATGTATTGACATAGCATTCTTAATATGTTGTAACTTAACTTCTCATCCTGCATCCTTCAGCATCCTTAACTTTATCATTAATAAATCGATATGTAGTACATGTATGATTATATATTAGAATAATTACCTCCAAACATCGACTTCCATCTTTACACACAAGTTCCTCTTTCTGGATTTATTATAATTTTGTGCACTTTTTATAAAAAGTGAATTAATACTGCCTCTTAGTATAGTCTTTATGCTAAAATATTGTCGTACCTACAGGAAAAGGAGATTAGAACGTGTCGAAACCAGTATACGGTAAAAATGCAGCTCAGTCGAGAAATGTTGAAAAAATATCCAGCCCGGTGTGGGCATTGGTTGCTGTTTTTATCCTGTTTTTGATCTGGACACCGTTCCAGGTGGGATTGTTTAACGGACAGCAGCTGGACTTTGAAAAGCCAATTTATGTATCCTCCCTGCTTAGCGGCCTCATGCTGCTGGTCTGGATGGGCTTGTACTTCACAAAGTTCAAGCTGGAGGAGCAGCGTGACCTGGTTGTTGTTGCATCACTACTGCTCCCTATCACTTATGCCTTGTCGCTCTTTGGTGCGGCTTCGCACTATATGGCGATGAATCTGCTGTTGATTCAGAGCATGTATATAGCAATATTCATTATAGCGTTATATCTGCTCAAGCAAAAGCAACTAAATGTTGTCATTCAAAATGCAATTCTTGCGGTTTCTTATTTTATTGTCGCTTTTGGGCTGATTAACTGGCTTGGCGGGGCGAAATTTGCTGGTGCTCTGGTTGGCTGGTTCTCTAACACCGTGCGTAACAGCAAATATTTAGATGCCGTAATGACAGACTCTAATGGTCTGCGTCTGACTTCTGTTTTCCAATATGCGAATACATATGCCGCCTTCCTGATGGCATTTCTGTTTGTAGCCGTCTTCGCTCTGATCCGCTCCAAAAAGTGGTACGGAACGTTGACGCACGGTTTTATGCTGGTGCCGATTATCGTATCGCTGCTGCTGACCTTGTCCCGTGGCGGACTTGTCATGCTGCCAGTGGTATTTATTCTATTGCTGATTCTGCTTAAGCCCGCTCAGCAGATTCTCTGGATAATTCATCTGGCACTTGCCGGCATTGCCGCTCTGGCGGTCACTAACCCGCTGACTACTCTCGGTACAGAGCTCAATACGGCCTTCACCTCTGGTGCTGCTGTTAAAGGCTGGGCTTACCTGATTGTCGCTTCTATTGTAGTAGCAGGACTTGGATGGGCGGTACAGCGGTTTGTAGCCCCCTGGCTGGAGCAGAAGCTCGGCGTTTGGAGCTCCCGCAAGCTTGCCGGACTGTGGCTTCCGCTCGGTTCACTAGTCCTTGTAGGTATTGTTGCCTTCCTGCTGATTGGGACAAGCGTGCGCAGTATCCTGCCAGCCAACATCGAAACCCGACTGGAGAACATCAACTTTAAGCAGCATAGTGTACTGGAACGCTTCACTTTTTATAAAGATGCCTTAAAGGTTGTTAAGGATTATCCGATTCTCGGCGCCGGCGGCGGCGGCTGGGCATCACTATATGAGCACTATCAGAATAACCCTTACACAAGCCGCCAGGCGCATAACTTCTTCCTGCAGTATTTGATTGAGGTTGGGATTGTCGGTTTTATCGTGTTTATTGGCTTTATCGGATATATTTTCTATAAGTACATCCGCGGTTACCTGAAACGTGATAAGGATGACTTTGCGAATGGTTACTTCTTCTATATTATTGCGTTATCCATTCTGGTACACAGCTTGCTGGATTTCAACCTAAGTTATGCTTTTATGGGCATTCTGGTCTTCCTCAGCCTTGCCGGTATGGGTGTAGCGATGGACAGCAGACCCTTGCGCCGGAACTGGAATAAATCAAGCCTGCGGATTGGCTACTTCGCCATCCTTGCAGCAGGCACTCTGTTCCTTCTGTTCCTGACCATCGGCTACCTCGGATCGAGCAACGCCGCAATGAAGGCTAAGAACCTCATCGGGGTGAGCCAGTCCTATGAAGAAATCAAAACTCCTCTGATAGAAGCGTTGAAAGACCGTCCTTTCCATCCGGAATCGGCGCTTTACCTTTCCTCTATAGACCAGCAGGTATTTAATCAGACGAAGGATGAGCAATACCTTGAGGAAGCCTATAGTGTTGTATCCCGCGCGCTTGAGGACGAACCGTATAATAAAGAGCTGTTGAAGCAATTGGTAGGTTACTATGATCTAAAGGGTCAAGGTGATCTCAGCTATACCGTTTACCGCGATAATGCAGATAAGTTCAATTGGGATATCGAATGGTATGACGCTCTGATCAGCCGTTCCTTTACCCTTGCATACGCCGCCTATGATCAGAAGGATGATACCAAGAAGCAGGAATATCTCGCAGAAGGCCTTCAGGCTTACAAGCATGTAGTTGATGGTGTTGAACATCTGAAGACTCTGCCTCCAGAACAGCTGCAGGGACGTCCGTTCTCCGTTACACCTAGCATCGCACTGAATGCAGGCAAACTCCAGCTGATGTCAGGTGATAACGAAGTTGCGGCAGCTACCCTGAAAACCGGCCTAAGCGAAGATTATAAAGACGCCACTAACCGCGAGATTGCCCGGTGGTATCTAGCTGCACTGAAACGTAGCGGAGGCCAGGATCAAGCTGTATACGATCTGCTAATTGCAGCTGATGCTGCGGAAGCTACACAGATTGATGCGATTGCCGCACAGCAGTTCTAAGGATCATATTAGCCTTGCCCTTTCGGCTCTATTAAAGAGTCGAAAGGGCTTTTTTACCGGCAGGAGCTTTAAGGCTACTTTCAGATAACTATCGTATGCTGTGGTCTCAACTTACGATCGGAGTGAATTTATTTGAGACCTTTATTCTCTTCAAAACGATTTTTATCTACAATTCTCATCTTATTTATAAGCGGATTTGTATTGAATTTTTTCATGCAGCTATCCACAGTTAACTTAAATATCTTACAGAGCATTTGCTGGGTTATCCATTTCCCTTGGATTTATTTAATCGGAAGTGTTTTTTTCTTTTTATTATTACTGATTTCTTTAGCACTCATGCCAATTACATATTTCGGTCCGGCAATATTTTTTTTATTTTCCATAGTTTGTGGCTTTATAAATTATAAAAAATTAAACATAGTCGGAGAACCATTGTATCCATGGGATTTCTTGTTAATAAAGAATGCAAATGAAATGCTGCAAATTTCTGAGGGGATTGTTTCTCCAATTGAACTAATAACTGTTGTAACAATAGCATTGGGGTTAATATGGGGAGTTAGCAAGATACCAAAAGTCAGGACTTCACTTCCTATCCGACTCTTATTAATCTTAATACCAGGCTCACTAATTACTGGGTTTATTATTGTCGTTGTAGGAAATCAACATTTATTAGCGTCGATCAAATACCAAAACGTGTACTGGAATCAAAAATCTAATTACACTCAGAATGGTTTTGTTTTTGCATTCACAGCTAACCTAAAACAGAACATGATAGACAAACCTGCCGGATACAGTCTAGAAGCAATTGAGAAAATAGCCGCAAAATATAGTGCTGACCCAGAGGATACAGCTTTGGATGTACCGGTTGAACAGCCTAACATTTTGTATGTTATGAGCGAATCTTTTTTTGATCCTACGCGACTATCTAACTACTCCTTCAGTTCTGATCCGCTAAAATTTATACATGATGAACAAAATTCAACGCCATCCGGGTATATACTTACTCCTGAGTTTGGCGGAAATACAGTTAATGTAGAATTTGAAGCACTTACGGGAATGTCTATGTATTTTCTTAAAGATGGATCTATTCCATATCAACAAAAACTGGTTAAGATGAGCTCAGTTCCTTCTATAGCCAGTATACTTAAGGAGAGAGGTTATCGGACATTAGCAATTCATCCGTTTGATGAAACCTTCTATAATCGTAATAGTGTTTACCCAATCCTCGGATTTGATCAGTTCATCAGTGATGACGATATGAAAAATACTGAAAGAATTACTTCGAGTGCATATATTTCAGATCTTTCCGCCGTAAAAGAAGCTGTAAGTGAACTCCAAGCTTCCACCGCTCCAACCTTCTTACATCTGGTCACAATGCAGAATCATCTCCCTGTTGTTAACGGAAGGAACGGAACCAGCAGCATTACAGTCACCGGTCCTGACTCTTCAGAAGATGCACAATTGGGAGCATATACACAAGATGTTAAAATGAGCGACGAAGCCCTAGCTTATCTACAGGAAGAATTAAGGACTATTAAAAACCCGACAATTGTTATTTTTTGGGGTGATCATCTTCCAGGTTTAGCCTCAGCTATTTATGCAAACTCAGGCTGGGATGAAAACTACAGACTGGAGCATGAGACAACCTTATTAATATTAGCCAATTATGATATCGGTAAAGAAGCATTAGGCACTTTAAGTCCTGTCTATCTCGGCCCGACAGTCTTTAAGTTGGCAAATCAGCCCCTTCCTCCTTACTACAAAATGCTGAGCGAAATACAGTCTCTACTACCTGGATTAAGTAAAGGGGTTCTATTAGATTCGACTGGGATTGTTACTAGTCTGACTGCTGCTCAACAGGAACTTTTGGATGATTACCTACTAGTTGAGTATGACATTCTTGAAGGTGATAACTATTCACAGGACCTATTATTTTATTGAATCTAACTTTATGTAACCAAAAAAAGCAGAGTAGTAATTCTCATAATGGAGAAGTCGCTACTCTGCTTTCTTCTTATAATTTCGTATTATTTTTTCATTTCAGATACTAACTCTACAGCCTGGCCGTCTTCCCGGCCTCACTGTTAATTATCTCTTTAAGATAATCCAGCAGACCTTCCTTAAGCTCCTCATGCTGCAGTGCATAATGAATGGTTGTCTGGATAAAGCCCATTTTCTCGCCGACATCATGGCGTTTGCCTTCGAAATCATAAGCGATAATCCGTTCCACTTCGCTAAGCCGTGCGATTGCATCTGTGAGCTGGATTTCTCCGCCTACCCCTACCTGTTGCTCGCCGAGCATATCAAATATACGCGGGGTTAAGATATATCGTCCCAGTATGGCTAGGTTGGACGGTGCATCCTCACGTTTTGGCTTTTCTACCAGCCGGTTGGCTTTGTAGACACGGTCCGCCAGGGCAGTGCCATCCACCAGACCGTACCTGGATACCTCTTCCCAAGGCACTGGCTGAACACCCACGATGGAGGATTTATATTGGTCATAGACCTCAATCATCTGTTTGAGGCACGGCTTGTCTGATTCGACGATATCGTCACCCAGCAGAACCGCAAAGGGTTCATTGCCGATAAATTTGCGGGCACACCAGATAGCATGTCCCAGGCCGCGTGGTTCCTTTTGCCGGATGTAGTGAATGTCGGCCATCTCAGAGGATTTGCGTACAGACTCGAGCAGCTCCCACTTCTGTTTCTCCGCAAGGTTGAACTCCAGCTCAAATGAGTTATCAAAATGATCTTCAATCGCGCGTTTACCTTTCCCGGTTACGATGATAATATCCTCGATTCCCGAGGCAACGGCTTCTTCGACAATATATTGAATCGTCGGTTTGTCTACAATTGGCAGCATTTCTTTGGGCATCGCCTTAGTTGCGGGCAGAAAGCGGGTACCCAACCCAGCCGCGGGGATAATAGCCTTACGTATCTTCATGATATAGCTCCTTCTGTCTGCTTTTGTTCTTTGCACCCTAGCTTCCGTAGAAACTTGGCATAATTACATTTATTATAGCAGTTCAGGAAGTCTTTTGGCAGTAATATTGTTATATATTAGGATCTGTTACTCTTTATACAAAAAGAGCCAGGGTGCCTTCAGGCGCAGCTAATATGCCCCTGAGTCACCCTGACTCTATATAATAATTAGTACTTTATAGATTAAACTTGTGATTTTCTATTTTGGATTGGCTGTGGCTACAGAGAATGTTTGGACTTCCAGCCGCTGTTGTCTGCAGATTTCTTGATATATACCGTTTCACGGTGGAAATCCGCAGACAAAGGCGGACGCTTCCGCTCTTCCAGTTCCAAAATCCCCCTCCACCACTTCTCCTTATTTATTATTTTCAAGTTCAATCTATAGAAGTTAAATATTCCGCCATGCTGCCGGACTTTACTTGGCATTCACCAGTTGTCCGCGTGTGACCCCAAGCTGGTTAGTGGCCTTGAGGCTCTTCCAGACTTGAGTGCCGGAGATTTCACCGCGCAGCGCACGGGTGTAGAGGCTGATGACCTCGGCCACCTGCTCCGGTGTTTCTTCCAGAAACTCTACCCGGAAAGAATTTACGCCCAGCTCACGGAAATTGTTCAGGTATTCCGCACCGGACTGTTCCACGGCATTATAAACAGTGTTGCGGCAGCCTTCGTCTACACGGACAGGATGGGACATACCAATCCGGTCCTGCAGGGAAGCACGGTGCTCTTCACAAGGGCGTCCGCAGTTCGTGTAGTCGGTGCCTTCGCTCATGAAGGTGCAGTACACACAATGCTCGGTATGGAACATTGGAAGATGCTGATGAATCACAACCTCCATGCGTGAGGTATCGCTGTGTTCGAGCAGATCAACCATTTGCTGAATATTCAGATCATAGGACGGCGTCACTGTATCTAAGCCGGCGTTCAGGAATAGCTCCACCGCCTTATGGTTGGCGATATTCAGCGAGAAGTCGCCGATCAGGCGCGGATGCACGGCATCCGGCTGCTCCATACGGCGCTTGAGATAGTAATACAGCGCGCCTGTATTACGTACCAGCACCGCATCCGGCTCCAGGCGCAGGATGTTGGCGTGGTAGCCGTTCTCGCCCGGCATATGGATGCGCGGCGTGGCCAACGCAATACTGGCCCCCGCAGCCCGCACAGCGTCCACCGCTGCCGGGAACTGCTTGATGAACTCGAAGTCGGCGTAAATGCTTCTTACGCCGGCTTCGAGCGCAGCCTGCACCTGCGGCAGGCTGCGGCACAGCGCGGTGAGCTCCGCCTCACCGCGCGGGCCTGCGGCGCCCCTGCGAAAGGCGTCGCCGTAAACCTCTACCGCCCGTTTCACGTAGACGGGCGGTTTCGGGCGCTCGCCGGCAAGCAGCTCCACCGCCTGGCGGCGGATGCTGTTCAGCTCGCGCATAGGCACGATCACGTCGCCTTCCAGCTGCGACTCCAATGCCTCAAGCTGGAACACGGTCCCGCCCAGGCGGCCGAATTGTTCTTCCAGCAGGGCGGCATCCATCGGACGCTTCTGCGCGGTTTCCAGCAGCAGCTCCGAATCCACGCGGACCGTAACGTTCTTCTGAACGTCGGTCCACCAGGTGGCCAGCGGTTCGCCGACGCGGCCCTCTACCTTTACCTGAACCGGGAAGACGCGGTACGGCTTCTCGGTTTCGTAAGACTGGCGCAGCGCCTTATCGAGCGCCGGGTCATTGGTCTTCCAGATGCGGTCGCCGACATGCAGGCGGCGCAGATCAACGTCATTACGCCCCGGCACGATGTCGATGATCCAGCCTTCACCGGCTTCGCCTTCTAGCTTCACGCCTTTGCGGCGCAGATCATAGACACGGCCGCCTTCTTCCTTCTTCGTCGGATCACCGGCATCGAACACAATACCGTCTCCGCGCTTGAGCGGAGCATGAATGCGGCAGACTACACCGTCACGCAGAATTTGCTCGACCGTCCCCATGTACACACCACGGCTTTTTGGAAAAGTTCCATCTACCAGCTTCTTATTATTCGTCCCTTCCAGGAAGCCATGCGTGAAGCCGCGGGAGAAGCTCTGCTGCAGCTCACGGATATCTTCCTTGGAGGTAGGAGACCAGTTCCCGTCAAAATAACGGTCAATCGCTTTACGGTATTTGCTCACTACGTTAGCCACATACTCCGGGCTTTTGAGCCGGCCTTCAATTTTGAAGGAGGTTACGCCCGCTTCGATCAGCTCCGGCATCAGGTCAATTGCGGCCAGATCCTTAGGAGACAGCAGGTAAGTCACATCCCCCATCGGTTTCACTTCTCCGTCCACCATCAGGTCATACGGCAACCGGCAGGCTTGGGCACATTCGCCGCGGTTCGCAGAACGTCCGCCCCACATTTCAGAAGTCAGGCATTGCCCTGAATAAGATACACACAGCGCACCGTGCACGAACACCTCCATCGGCAGGCGGGCCTGATCCCCGATGGTACGGATTTGCTTCAGATTATTTTCCCGGCCGAGCACTACGCGCTCCATTCCCCAGGGCTTCGTAAACTCCACCGCTTCCGGCGAAGTAATTGTCATTTGCGTTGAGCCGTGGATCGGGAAATCCGGAGAAATCTCGCGGATCATTTTGACCAGACCCAAGTCCTGCACAATCACCGCATCCACACCCGCATCCACACAGGCATCGATCAGCTCCTTGGCATCTGCCAACTCATTTTCAAACACCAGTATATTAAACGTCAGAAAGCCCTTCACTCCATAACTGTGGAGAAATGCCATAATTTCCGGCAGCTCGTCCATACGGAAGTTGTTGGCTCTCGCCCGCGCATTAAACTTCTCTACGCCAAAAAAGACAGCATCTGCCCCGTTCGCCACTGCTGCACGCATACAATCCCAGTCACCGGCCGGAGCCAGCAGCTCCACGTCTTCTCTGCGTATTCCTTGCTCGTTCATTTATATCCTCCCAAACCGCTATTTAGCGGGTCTTTTCCAAATCTTTAACTTATTAATTGTATCAAATATCACACTTATCCGCCACCAAAATAGAAACACCTGGATTTATTTTTTACTCCGAGACATCTTAGCGTATACATGTATTCTTGCCCTGATAGACAAATCAAGAACATAAAGCGTAAAATATAATTTGAAAAGAATGAATACGAAAAAGATTACACTAGTCCCAAAATTTACATGCAGCAAGGAGAGTCGAAAACGGTTATGAAAGGCATAATTCTTGCGGGAGGAAGCGGCACCCGCCTTTATCCTCTCACAATGGTGACCAGCAAACAGTTATTGCCGGTCTATGACAAGCCCATGATTTACTATCCTCTGTCCACGCTGATGCTGGCAGGCATCAAAGAAATTCTAATAATCTCTACTGCTGAGGATACACCCCGTTTTGAAAATTTGCTCGGCGATGGCTCCCAATTCGGAATTTCGCTGCAATACATTATTCAACCAAGTCCAGACGGACTTGCGCAAGCTTTTATTTTGGGTGAATCGTTTATTGGGGAAGATTCTGTAGCTATGATTCTTGGAGACAACATTTACTACGGCAACGGCATGACCAAGATCCTTAAACAAGCTGCCGGAAAAGAACACGGCGCAACAGTTTTTGGTTACCATGTGCCCGATCCCGAACGCTTCGGTGTGGTGGAATTTGACGAAGACGGCAAAGTTCTCAGTGTCGAAGAAAAGCCGGAGAACCCTAAATCCAATTATGCGGTTACTGGCCTGTATTTCTATGACAATCGCGTGGTTTCTTTAGCTAAGGAAGTGAAGCCGTCACAGCGTGGGGAATTAGAAATCACGTCAATTAATGAAGCCTATTTGAAATTGGGAGAACTGGATGTCGCCCTGCTCGGACGCGGTTTCACATGGTTGGATACTGGAACACACCAAAGTCTGGTCGACGCAACTAATTTCGTCAGAACAATTGAAGACCATCAAGGCATTAAAATTTCAGCCCCTGAAGAAATTGCTTATATCAATGGCTGGATTACAAAAGAACACCTGCTGGAATGCGGACATAAACTGAGTAAGACCGGATACGGTCAATATTTGATTAAGGTAGCTTACGGCAAAATCCAATTTTAATAACTGAAAGAGTGAATATGATGAATTTTACCAAAACTAATCTGGAAGGCGTCCTCGTTGTTGAACCGGCAGTCTTCGGAGATCACCGAGGCTGGTTTATGGAAACCTACAACGAAGCAAAGTTTCAGGACCAAAGTCTTGGCTATAAGTTCGTTCAGGACAATCAGTCCTATTCGGCCGTTAAGGGAACTTTGCGCGGACTGCATTTCCAATTAAATCCAAAAGCTCAAACCAAGCTCGTCCGCTGCACACGTGGATCCATTTATGATGTGGCGGTAGATATCCGTCAAGGCAGCCCATCTTACGGCAAGTGGTTCGGTATTGAACTAACCGCTGAGAATAAAAAGCAACTACTCATTCCTAAAGGCTTCGCCCACGGTTTCATAACGCTGACTGAGGACGTGGAAGTTCAATACAAATGCGATGAGCTGTACTCACCAGAATGCGATGGCGGTATTTTGTGGAATGATCCTGACATCGGTATTGAATGGCCTATTAATGTTACTCCCGTGCTGTCTGCCAAAGATGAGAAAGCCCCTCTACTTAAAGATGTCTCACATAATTTCTTTTATTAAAAGGTAATATGTTATATTGACCGCGGCGGATTATTCAAGACGACCCCCATCTTCTCAACAGACAGTTTCAGCACAAATAACGACCAAGGTCGCAAGCGGCCATGGTCGTTATTTGCAATATGTTACTTTTCTTACACGCCCATCAAAACGATTGAAGCACCTTTGCAGCAGCGCCTGTTGAACTCGTGTTAGATTGGCATCGTTCAGAGTCAGAAGGAGCTTGTAAATCAAGGAATTACAAAAAAAAAAAACGAATATTGCAGAAATGAAGTTTTTGCTCATTTTCGGTAATTAATTCATCCACCGAATTATCTGGAAGCATTCCCTAAGTTTTTAAGACCCTTCAACACTTTCCTCTTCTAGTCAGATTTTCAAGATCTTTTTATCTTGGTATAGTGGGCCTCAAATCGTTCAGTTGTTCTCAGCTTAGGTCAAAGGTAAATGTTCATTCCCGGTCAGCTTAACCAGTTCATGATCATCGCATAGTCGGAAACGGCAAATACCAGCAGGCTCACTACACCGAAGGCAATGGCAAATTTGTTCTTCTGGGGAGCACGGAGCAGCCGAAAGACGCCGATCAAGATCAGGATGGTGAACATAATCATAAAAAGATCGAAGGTATGAAATTTAGACGGTTCTTGCACAGCAGCTTCTGCAAGCAGCATGGCATTACCTCCTCAAAAGTGTTGTCAAGCAAGTTCCTCTAATCCATATCTCCCTCTATGTTATCGCTACCATTTGCCTGGCGCAATAGGAAATCCACAAAAAATCGGTAAATGTCACAAGAAATATTTTTCACAGCTGGTTTCTGCCCTCAAAATATGATTAACCTCGTTGACGAATGAAAAAAACAAAGCACACTCGATTTGAAGTCTCGTTGTAGTGTAATTGAACTATCAGCAGGATCTAAGCAAGCTATAAAGAATCGTTATATCGTTTGCTACAACTCTCACAGCCTGTTCTTAGCGTGTTATGTTACCATCGAGCATAATATCTCAGGAATACTACCGGAATTCATGCAATATCACTGAAGGGGATATCCTGGCAGAGAGGAAGTTATACGATGGCTTACGAACCGGTTTGGAGTGCTGATCCAGAAAAGCTGAGCAAATTTGAATTTGTTAAATTGCAGAAAGACGGGCTGGACATCATCCGCACTATTATTGAAAAGTATGCCCTGGAGGGGTTTGATTCTATCCCGGCCGAAGAGCTTGATCTTTTTAAGTGGGCAGGGGTTTATCAGCAAAAGCCGCGAGACGGCCATTTCATGATGCGTGTCCGCATCAATACCGGCATTATGACCTCGGATCAGGCGAGAGCCATTGCCGAAATCGCCCGATTGTACGGGCGGGGGCTGATTGATGTAACCACCCGGCAGGCCGTCCAGTTTCACTGGCTGACGGTTGAGAACTTCCCGGACATTTTCCGGAGGCTGGAAGCTGCTTCGCTCTATTCCTATGAAGCCTGCGGGGATTGTCCGCGGACCATCGTGGGTAATCCGCTGGCGGGAATCGACAAGGACGAGCTGTTCGATACGACCGCGATCGTGGAGCAGCTGAATGATTTCTTCATGCTGAACCGGGATTTCTCCAACCTGCCGCGTAAATTCAAGTTGTCCGTCTCCGCCAATTACTATAACAATGGACAAGCTGAGATCAACGATCTGTCATATACCCCGGCTGTCAAAATCATAGACGGAAAAGAAACCGCCGGTTTCCATGTGATGGTGGGCGGAGGGCTCTCCGCAAAGCCGCATCTTGCGCAAAAGCTCGATGTATTCGTCAAACCGGAAGAAGCGCTTAAGGTCGCAGCCGGTGTTGTGACGCTGTTCCGTGATTACGGCTACCGTGAAAAACGCCATCATTCCCGGCTGAAGTTTCTCGTCGCTGATTGGGGTGCTGAGAAATTCAAGGAAAAGCTGTTTGAGATTATTGGCGAGTTGCCTTCACGCGGCGAAGACAAAACGCTCGGCTGGCAGGCCGCTTATTTCGACGGTGTACATCCGCAGCGCCAGACAGGACTGAGCTATGTCGGGCTGAACGTTCCGGTTGGACGGCTGAACAGCGATGAGCTTATTCAACTAGCAGATTTGGCTGACTCCTATGGTGAAAGTAAAATCCGTACAACCATGTCACAAAACATCATTCTCAGCGGCATCCCGGATGACAAGCTCCCCGAGCTTCTACAGGCACCCGTGCTACAGAGATTGTCCCCGGAGGCCAAAAATTTCATCAGCCGCACCGTATCCTGCACCGGCAATGAATTTTGCAATCTGGCACTCGTGGAAACGAAAGAGCGCGCTGTGAGTGTAGCTGAATATCTTGATGAGCGGCTGCAGCTGAAAGAGAAGCTGCGGATTCATTTCATCGGCTGTCCGAACGGCTGCGGTCAAAAGCATGTTGCCGATATCGGCCTGCAGGGCTCACTGATCAAAACACCGGAAGGTATGGTGGATGCCTTCGACATCGCGATCGGAGGAACCCTAGGCACTGGCGATCAAGGGCCGGCTGCCCAGTTTACCCGCCCGTTAAAAGGCCGGGTAAAGGGGGAACGGGTGGGTCCCGTCCTGGAGCAGCTGATAACTTATTACAGCGAGCAGCGGAGTGAGACGGAGAACTTCCATTCCTTTGTTGAACGTGTTGGCATTCCCGTAATTCAGGAGCAGTTCACTGCGATTTTGGCCGCTGAGGGTTGAAGTAAGCTGAGTTAAGTTAGAACACTTTAAATAACTCTTATTGGTTCCTGCAAGTTCGACCGTGCATATTAGGACTTGCATGTAGGACCGTAATTGTTGGACTAAACATATTGAAATGTACACAAATACAAGCATAAAAAGCACGCCGCATGCGGGATGACCGCGTGCGGCGTGCTTTTTTGGGATGGCTGGTTTCTATTAAAGGGAATTTCTCCACCTATTTTGGCCTAATCTGGTTCTAGACCGAAGTAGCGGGAAAAAGTCCAACTAGATCTTCTTATACACAGATATCTAAGGAAGTTTGAGTGATTTAGATGGAGCTTTTCCACCTAAACCCTCTAAAACCGCGGAAATGAGCAATTTAGTTTGCTTTATTCCAACTACTCACCCTTCGGCTGGTCAAGATACCTTCACCGTAGAACTTATAATGTTGAGTTGTACTTAACCATTGGCCATACAGTAACAGTATCAGTTACTATACAGTTTCCGTCGTTTGCAGCTCCATGGCCTCTGTCCGCTCTGTATCGCGGATCAGGATGGGCTTCAAATATCTGCCGGTGTAGGACTCTTCGACGGTAATCAGCTTCTCCGGGGTTCCGGTTGCCAGTACAGTTCCGCCGCCGCTGCCGCCTTCAGGTCCCATATCAATGATGTAATCTGCGGTTTTGATCACGTCGAGATTATGTTCAATGACCAGGACCGATTCACCGGAGTCCACGAGACGATGCAGTACCTCCAGCAGACGGCCGATGTCGTCGACATGCAGCCCTGTGGTCGGTTCATCGAGGATATAAAGCGTCTTACCCGTGCTGCGGCGGTATAGCTCGGAAGCCAGCTTCACGCGCTGGGCTTCACCGCCGGATAATGTCGTTCCAGGCTGGCCGATATTGATATACCCAAGACCCACATCCAGCAGTGTCTGCATTTTGCGGTGGATACGCGGAATGTTCTTGAAGAACTCGGTGGCATCCTCTACGGTCATCTCAAGCACATCAGCGATGCTCTTACCTTTATATTTAACTTCCAGGGTCTCCCGGTTATAGCGTTTGCCTTTGCACACTTCACAAGGAACATAGACATCCGGCAGGAAATGCATTTCAATCTTAATGATTCCGTCTCCACGGCAAGCCTCACAGCGCCCGCCCTTCACGTTGAAGCTGAACCGGCCCTTTTGGAAACCGCGTACCTTGGCCTCATTGGTTTTGGAGAATAGATCACGGATATCGTCGAACACGCCGGTATAGGTTGCCGGGTTCGAGCGCGGAGTACGGCCAATCGGTGACTGGTCAATCTCAATGACCTTATCCAGGTTTTCCAGGCCGCGGATTTCCTTGTGCAGACCGGGACGGACCTTTACCGCTCTATTCAACTGCCGGGCTAGACTCTTATAGAGAATCTCGTTGACCAGGGAGGATTTGCCTGAACCGGATACGCCGGTCACGGCCGTAAAGACACCCAGCGGGATCTTCACATTGACATTCTTCAGGTTGTTCTCCTTGGCTCCGCGGATCTCGATCCAGCGGTCATCGGTCGGCCGCCGCTTGGAGGTAACCGGAATGAACTTGCGTCCGCTCAAATATTCCCCGGTCAAGGAGTTCGGATCATTCATAATCTCCTGCGGTGTGCCTTGGGCAATCACGTTCCCGCCATGAATCCCTGCACCCGGGCCTATATCAATAATATAGTCAGCAGCCATCATCGTATCCTCATCATGTTCAACCACGATCAGGGTATTGCCGAGATCGCGCATATGCGCCAGTGTGGAGATCAGCCGGTCATTGTCCCGTTGATGCAAGCCGATACTGGGCTCGTCCAAGATGTACAGAACGCCCATTAGACTGGACCCAATCTGGGTAGCAAGCCTAATCCGCTGGGCTTCTCCGCCTGACAGTGATCCCGCCGCACGGCTGAGCGTCAGATAATTCAGACCCACATTGACCAGGAAGCCAAGCCGGCTGCTGATCTCTTTGAGGATGAGATGGGCAATTGCCGTCTCTTTCTCATTCAGTACAAGACCCTCAAAAAATTCTTGGCAGTCGCCAATAGAAAGATCCGTCACATCGGCCACATTGCGCTCATTGATCGTAACAGCGAGAATTTCCTTCTTCAGGCGTTTGCCCTTGCAGACATGACAAGGCTTGGCACTCATGAAGCCTTCGATAAATTCACGGATTCCCTCAGAAGCCGTGTCCCGGTAGCGCCGTTCCAGATTAGGAATAATTCCTTCAAAGGCAACCAGCGCATCCTTCTTCTGGCCAAAGTCGTTCTCATACCGGAAGCGGATCTTCTCGCTGCCCGTTCCGTGCAGCAGCTTATTCATCTGTTCAGGTGTCAGCGTGCTTACCGGAACATTCTGCGGAATCTTAAAATGCTCGCAGACCGACTTGAGAAACTGCGGATAATAATTAGAGGTGCTGCCGGTCCAGGCCAGAAAAGCACCTTCTTCGATCGATTTCTCCGGGTCAGGAATCAGCAGGTCCGGATCGACAACCATATTCATCCCCAGACCATCACATTCCGGGCAGGCCCCGAAAGGACTGTTGAAGGAGAACATCCGCGGGGCCAGCTCCTCAATACTGAAGCCGCACACCGGGCAGGCAAAATTCGAACTGAACAGCAGCTCCTCCTGGCCGATAATATCCACCAGAATTTGACCGCCGGACAGCTTGAGTGCGGTTTCGAGGGAGTCGGTCAACCGGGTCTGTACATCGTCCTTAATGACGATACGGTCTACTACAACTTCTATGGTGTGCTTTTTATTTTTCTCGAGCTCAATCTCTTCCGTAACTTCACGCAGCTCTCCATCGACACGCACACGAACGAAGCCCTGCTTCGAGATGTCGCTGAACAGGCCTTTATGCTCGCCTTTGCGTCCGGAAATGACCGGTGCCAGAATCTGCAGCCGGGTCTTCTCGGGAAACTGCATAATCCGGTCAACCATCTGTTCCACGGTCTGCGATGTAATTTCAATCCCGTGATCCGGGCAATGAGGATGTCCGATCCGGGCAAACAACAGGCGCAGATAATCGTAAATCTCCGTTACCGTTCCTACCGTCGAGCGCGGGTTACGGCTGGTAGTCTTCTGGTCAATCGAAATGGCCGGGGACAAGCCATCGATGGAATCAACATCGGGCTTCTCCATCTGACCCAGGAACTGGCGGGCATAAGCCGAGAGGGATTCTACATATCGACGCTGTCCCTCGGCATAGATCGTATCGAACGCAAGCGATGATTTGCCGGAGCCGCTAAGTCCCGTCAGCACAACGAAGCGGTCCCGCGGAATCGTTACGTCAATGTTCTTGAGATTGTGCGCCCTCGCGCCTTTGATTACTATGTTTTCGTTCGCCAACGGTAAAACCTCCTAATTGAAATACTTAAAGAAATTTTTATAAAAAATTTTCGATCCCTCCCAAACCCTCCCTTCCAAGGGAGGGCCTGGGGGGCTGCGCCCTCTGGACACCCGCAAGGGTTGGGGAAAGAGTGTGGTGGGATGGACTTAGTTACCTTGGTGCCAGGAGCGCTTATCCCTACGGGACCGCTGGTATGCAGACGCTCCGGAGGGCTGTCCCTACGGGAGGCGCTAACTGACCACTGCGGCTATCCCTTCGGGATGCGCTAACCGACAACAGCCTATCCCTTTGGGAGGTGTAGACACTTTATCTAAAAAGAACGGCCTGGGAAGCGCCGTTCCGGTTCGTACTTGGAAGTATTGCTTTATTCGGCCCGCAGCTCCAGCAACGCGTCACGCAGCTCGGCGGCGCGTTCGAATTGCAGGTTCTTGGCGGCGTCCTTCATCTCAGCTTCCAGACGCTGCATCAGGCTTTGTTTGTCTTTCTTGTTCATCTTGCCGCCCACGCCGGTGAGATATTCTGCTTTGGACTCGGCCACCTTGGTGGCTTCGATGATTTCGCGTATCTTCTTATTAATGGTCGTCGGAGTGATGCCATGCTTCTCATTATAGGCAATTTGAATCGCCCGGCGGCGTTCGGTCTCGCTGATCGCCTTCTCCATGGAGTCCGTGATGCGGTCGCCGTACATAATAACACGGCCTTCCGAGTTACGGGCTGCACGGCCGATGGTCTGGATCAGTGAACGCTCTGAACGGAGGAAGCCCTCCTTATCGGCATCCAGAATCGCAACTAAGGATACCTCCGGCAAATCCAACCCTTCTCTTAACAAGTTAATACCCACCAGGACGTGGAACGTACCGAGGCGGAGATCGCGCAGAATCGCCATCCGCTCAAGCGTCTTAATGTCGGAGTGCATGTAGCGGACCTTGATGCCGATTTCCTTGAAGTAATCAGTCAGATCCTCTGACATTTTCTTCGTCAGTGTAGTCACCAGCACCCGTTCGTCCCGCTCTACGCGTTCACGGATCTCGCTGATCAGATCATCGATCTGCCCTTCTGTCGGGCGCACCTCGATAATCGGATCCAGCAGACCGGTAGGCCGGATGATCTGCTGCACCATCGTGTCGCAGTGTTCCATTTCGTAAGGGCCCGGTGTTGCTGAGACATAGACGATCTGCTTTACTTTGTCTTCGAATTCCTCGAACTGCAGCGGCCGGTTGTCCAGCGCGGACGGCAGGCGGAAGCCATGCTCCACCAGCACAGTCTTGCGCGCCCGGTCACCGTTGTACATGGCCCGGATCTGCGGCAGTGTGACATGGGATTCATCAATGACAATCAGCATGTCATCCGGGAAATAGTCCATCAGGGTGTACGGGGTCGCTCCCGGTTCCCGGAAGGTCAGCGGTCCGGAATAGTTCTCAATCCCGGAGCAGAAGCCGACCTCCTTCATCATTTCGATATCATAGCGGGTCCGCTGCTCCAGACGCTGGGCTTCCAGCAGCTTGCCTGCTTCGCGGAGCACCGCCAGCCGTTCCTCCAGCTCGCGTTCAATATTGACCAGCGCAACCCGCATTGTCTCCTCTTGGGTAACAAAGTGAGAGGCTGGAAATATCGCTATATGATCGCGTTCCCCGATAAGCTCTCCGGTCAAGACATCAATCTCGGTAATCCGCTCAATCTCATCACCGAACAGCTCGACCCGGATGGCATGTTCTCCCTGTGATGCAGGGAAAATCTCAATAACATCTCCGCGCACACGGAACGTGCCGCGTACGAAATTGATGTCATTGCGCTGATACTGGATATCCACGAGCCGGCTGAGAATCTGATTGCGCGGCTTCTCCATGCCTACACGCAATGAGAGCAGAAGACTTCCATATTCCTGCGGCGAACCGAGACCGTAAATACAGGATACGCTCGCCACAATAATAACGTCGCGCCGTTCAAACAAGGAGCTGGTTGCGGAGTGCCGCAGCTTATCTATCTCTTCATTAATGCTGGAATCTTTCTCGATGTAGGTGTCGGAGGAGGGAATGTAGGCTTCCGGCTGGTAGTAATCGTAGTAGCTGACGAAGTAGTCGACGGAATTGCTCGGAAAAAACTCCTTAAACTCGCTTGCCAGCTGTGCAGCCAGCGTCTTGTTGTGTGCGATAACCAATGTGGGCCGGTTTAGCTTAGATATCACTTGTGCAATGGTAAAGGTCTTCCCTGTACCGGTTGCTCCCAGCAGCGTCTGGTGCTTCTTGCCCTGCCGGATGCCGTTCAATAATTCCTCTATGGCATGAGGCTGATCGCCCTGGGGTGTATACTCGGACTCCAGTTTAAAAGTCTTCGTACTGACGACAATGTCGCTCATTTGCCCGTCTCCCCTCTATCGTCTAAAATATAGTAATATATTATAATTGTGGTCTGATTGTCCTGATCCCATACGATACAAAAAAATATGGAAGATAAGAATACCTGTTCCCGTTTATTATACAGTGTTGCCTACCTTGATGCAAACCATAATATATTGAAAACTAAGGAGACTGATCCTATGGATATCACCTCAATCATCGGCCTCCTGGCTGGACTGGCCGCACTCGTCGGCGGTTTCTTCTGGGAAGGGGGCAACCTGTCCGGTCTGCTGCAGCTCAACGCCGCCGTCATTGTATTCGGAGGAACGCTTGCCGCTGTTCTCATCAGCTTTCCCGCCTCCAAACTGCGCTCCATACCGTCTGCGCTGCGTATCGCTTTTGGCAGACAGCCGGATACCAACTATGTCAAAGCGGAAGAGTTAGTATCTATGGCTGCCATTACACGGCGGGGCGGAGTGCTCGCACTGGAGGAGCAGGCTGAGGAGCATCCCGATCCCTTTACCCGTGAAGGGCTGCTGCTCATTGTCGACGGAACAGATCCGGATCAGGTCCGCCAGATTCTGGAGCTGGATATGGATGCCAAAGAGCTGAAATACGAAAGCTATGCCAAAATCTTCGAGGCGGCTGGAGGCTATGCTCCGACGATGGGCATCATCGGCACAGTCATGGGACTTATTCACGTACTCAGCAATCTTTCCGACCCGTCCAATCTGGGTTCATCCATAGCCGTCGCATTTACAGCAACCTTATATGGTGTAGCGAGTGCTAATTTAATATTTTTACCCATCGCCTCCAAAATCAAATCCCGCAGCCAAACGGAGCTGAACAGCATGGAAATGCTTCTCGTCGGTATCCTTGCCCTGCAGAACGGGGATCATCCTCAGCTCGTGCGCAAGAAGCTGAGCTCTTTTGTGGCGGATTCAGCAGCGGATAAAGACAGCCCTTCAAGAGGCCTGCTATGAGGCAGAGAAACCGGCGCAGCCGCAGGGGAAGCGCGCATGAACCCAGGGACCGCTGGATGATTACCTATGCGGATCTGATTACGCTGCTGCTTATTTTTTTCGTCATCATGTACGCTATGAGCAGCCTGGATACGGAAAAATATAAAATCGTCACCGGGTCGCTCTCCGAGACCTTTAAGACCGGGAACCCTGTACTTGAAGGCGGTAGCGGACTGCTGGACGGCGAAAACGGAAGTCAGAACAGCAGCCCCGCGAACGGGCAGGAAGAAGATAGCGGCAGCGGAAATGGCGAGAGCGCCAGAAACAGCGAAGGATCGGAATCAGGAGGCACAGGTGCTGGCACCGGAGCCTCCGGGGAGAGCCAGAATGTGCAGCCGTCGGCGCGGGAGCTGGCTTTTCGCGAGCAGGAAGCTAAGCTGGCTGCCCTGATGGGGGTTATCACTAAATATGTCGATGACAATAATCTTGACGGCCAGATCTTTGTCGCGGACAAGCCGCAGGGCATAGCCATTACGCTGAGCGACCGCTTTCTGTTCGATGTCGGCAGAGCTGAACTGAAGCCGCCTGCGCTTCCGGCCTTACGCCAGCTCTCCGGATTATTCCGCGGCATCGGGGCTTCCATCAGTATCGAAGGGCATACGGATAATACTCCGGTATCTGCCGGATCGCGGTACAGTGACAACTGGGAGCTGTCGGGTGCCCGCGCCCTTTCGGTGCTGCGCTTTTTCCTGGACAGTGAGCGGCTGAGTCCCGCTACCTTCCAGTATGCAGGATATGCCGACACCAGACCTGCTTACGATAATTCGACTACAGAGGGCCGCCAGAAGAACCGCCGGGTAGAGCTGATTGTCCTGCGCCAGCTGCAAGAGGAGGAGCAGTAACATTTTTCAGCCCGCAGAAACGCAAAAAGACAGACCCCGCACATAGTATTTAATCATGTGTGAAATCCGTCCTGTAGATAACGGGTGCCTGCCCCCTTCCGGAAAAGGAGCGGGCAGCCTTTTTTTGTCTGAAAAATTTTATAAATCCAAGTGTTATTCCCCGACCAGTTCGCGGTAAGCAGCCGCATCCAGCAGTCCGGAAACAGCCTCATCATACTCACCGTCAAGCTCCAGTTCAAAAATCCACCCGCCGCTGTATGGCTCGTCATTAATCAGTTCCGGGCTGGCCTCCAGCGCATCGTTGATTTTGGTCACCTTTCCCGAGACCGGTGAATATAATTCGGAAACCGTCTTCACAGACTCAATGCTGCCTACACTGTCGCCGGCAGAAATAGCTGAACCCACTTCCGGAAACTCCACAAATACGATATCACCGAGCAAATGCTGGGCATGATCCGTAATCCCGACCCGTACTACGCGTCCTTCACCCTGCTGCGCCCATTCGTGCTCTTCGCTGTATCGCAGGTTGTCTAACACTTCACTCATTTCAAGCCGCCTCATTTCCGAATTTGGTGTTGTAAATTTAGTTATAGACTAAGTTATCGTCCTCCGCAATGTCAATATTACTGACAGGAAATTTAAATTTGTCATCTTTTTGACGTTTTTTTGTTGACAGCGCGCCTTGATACCCGGTTTAATGGAGACAGCAGACATTCATGGCGCTTGTTCGCGCCACTTCAGATGTTGAAATTTCAGGATAGAAAAACATATGGTTTGCGAATGATGGCATAGGGAGAGACTGTCTCACGAAGACAGCGCCGAAGGAGTAAGCCCCGAAGCGGGTGAATCTCTCAGGCAAAAGGACCTTTGCCGGACGCATCTCTGGAGAGCATCAGGCCCTGCACCTGCAGCGTACTGATCACCAACGGGGAAACCTGCCGGATGAAATGCTGTGCAGGGTAACTCTCAGGTACAAAGGACAGAGCGGAAGGCTATTTATGCGCGCAGCGCGTATTTGGCCTCCGCTCTGTCCTTTTTTTATTGTCTACAGAACCGGGCACCGCAACCTTCCGGGAGCGGAATGGCCGCTTTTGCTTGCATGTAATTAGACCAAGGGAGTGAGCACATGGATGATTTGAAAAGAACGCCTTTTTACGACCTTTATTCTGCTTATGCAGAGGCAAGATGTATTGATTTCGGCGGCTGGGAGCTGCCGGTGCAGTTCACCGGAATCGTCAAGGAGCACGAAGCCGTCCGCCAGCAGGCCGGATTGTTCGATGTATCGCACATGGGGGAATTCTTGGTCTCCGGCAGCGGCTCGGAAGCTTTCCTGCAGCAAATGACGACCAATGATGTCAGCCGCCTCACGGACGGCGCGGCGCAGTATACCCTGCTGCTCTACCCTAACGGCGGAGTTGTGGATGATCTCCTGGTCTACCGCCTCGGCGAAGAACGCTACATGCTCGTCGTCAATGCCTCCAACATCGACAAAGACTTCCAGTGGCTGCAGGAGCATCTCACTGCTGAATTCAGCGGAGTCAGCCTGAAGAATGTCTCGGACGAAACTCTGCTGCTGGCATTGCAGGGCCCGCTGGCTGAGATCATCCTCAGCGAAGTTACTTCGGCACCGGTCACTGAGCTGAAGCCATTTCACTTCATCGAGCACGCCATGGTCTGCGGTGTAGAGGTGCTCCTCTCCCGTACCGGTTACACCGGCGAGGACGGCTTCGAGCTGTATGCCCCGCAGGATACAGCAGCCGCCTTATGGAACGGCCTGCTGGCAGCCGGAAGCAAACACGGACTTACGCCCGCCGGCCTCGGCGCGCGCGACACACTCCGCTTCGAAGCGAAGCTGCCGCTGTACGGCCAGGAGCTATCGGCGGACATCACCCCGCTGGAAGCGGGCGTGCAGTTCTTCGTCAAGCTGGATAAAGCCGGCTTTATCGGCAAGGAAGCGCTGGTGAAGCAGAAGGAAGCCGGCCTGCCCCGCCGCCTCGTGGGACTGGAAATGATCGACCGGGGTATCCCCCGCTCCCATTACCCCGTCTACGCGGATGGCGTGAAGATCGGCGAAGTGACCACCGGAACCCAGTCCCCGACACTCAAACGCAATCTCGGACTTGCGCTGCTGGATGCAGCCTACAGTGAAATCGGCACAGAAGTTTACGTGGAGATCCGCGGCAAGCAGCTGAAGGCTGCTGTCGTCAAAGCGCCGTTCTACAAAAAGAGCCAAGGAGTGAAGCCGCAATGAAACACCGTTATCTGCCCATGACTGAACAAGACCGCCAAGAGATGATGGAAGCGGTCGGAATTCAGTCCATGGAGGAATTGTTCTCCGATATTCCGCAGGCTGTCCGTTATCAGGGCACGATGCCGATGTCGGAAGCTCTGGATGAATACGCTCTGCTCCGCCATATGAAAGAATTGGCCGACAAAAATGCCAATTTCGATACCCATGCCAGCTTCCTCGGCGCCGGGCTCTATGACCACCATATCCCGGTTGTCATCAATCATGTTATTTCCCGTTCGGAATTCTATACAGCTTATACCCCATATCAGCCGGAGATCAGCCAGGGCGAGCTACAGGCGATCTTCGAATTTCAATCCTACATCTGTGAGCTGACAGGCATGAAAGTAGCCAATGCCAGTATGTATGACGGCGCTACTGCTTTCTCGGAAGCGGCTGTCCTGGCTGCCGGTGCTACGAAACGCAAGAAACTGATTGTTTCCCGCACGGTTCACCCGGAGGCACGCCAAGTGCTGCACACTTCGGCCGGCGCCTGGGGTCTGGAAGTCGTGGAAATTGACTATAAAGACGGCGTAACCGATCAGGCGAAGCTGGCTGAAGCCATCGACGCTGATACTGCAGCAGTATTGGTGCAGTCCCCGAACTTCTTCGGGGCGATCGAGGACCTCGGGGCCATCGAACCGCTGATCCATGCGGTAAAAGGCCTGTTCGTGGTTAGTGCCAACCCGCTGGCGCTGGGCGTTCTGGAAACGCCGGGTAAGCTCGGGGCCGACATCGTGGTCGGTGACGCGCAGCCGCTCGGCATTCCCGCTTCACTCGGCGGTCCAACCTGCGGCTTCTTCGCTGTAGCGGAGCCGCTGATGCGCCGCATGCCGGGCCGGATCGTCGGCCAGACGGTGGACCGTAACGGTAAGCGCGGCTTCGTCCTGACCCTTCAGGCCCGCGAGCAGCATATCCGCCGCGAAAAAGCGACCTCGAACATCTGCTCCAACCAGGCACTGCTGGCGTTGTGCGCTTCCGTATACTTGTCCGTAATGGGCAAAGAAGGCATGCGCGAGGTTGGCGGCCTGAATATCCGCAAAAGCCATTATGCTGCAGGCAAGCTAGGAGAATTGAATGGTGCAGCCCCTGCGTTCACCGCGCCGTTCTTCAATGAATTCGTCCTGAAGCTTCCGGAAGGAAGCAGCGTCAGTGAGATTAACTCGAAGCTGATTCAAGCAGGCTTTATCGGCGGTTATGATCTGGGCCGTGATTATCCGGAGCTTGCCGGACATATGCTGATTGCCGTCACCGAGAAACGAAGCAAGTCTGAAATCGACCAATTCGCTAAGCTATTGGAGGGCTGTATATGAAACCGGAACAAAGTCTGATCTTTGAGCTTAGCCGTCCCGGCCGCTCAGCCTATTCCCTGCCGGTATGCGATGTTCCCGAGGATGAAGCGATTGAGTCGCTTATCCCGGCCGGATTGCTGCGCAGCCAGCCAGTTGTACTGCCGGAAGTATCCGAAGTGGATGTCATCCGCCACTACACTGCCCTTTCCCGCCGCAACTTCGGCGTCGACAACGGCTTCTACCCGCTCGGCTCCTGTACGATGAAATATAATCCGAAGATCAATGAAGATGTCGCCCGCTTCCCAGGTCTGGCCAAGATTCACCCTTACCAGCCGGAAGAAAGCATTCAAGGCGCACTTGAACTGATGTATACCCTGCAAAAGGATCTGGCCGCACTCACAGGTATGGATGCTGTGTCCCTCCAGCCCGCCGCCGGAGCCCATGGAGAATGGACCGGCCTAATGATGATCCGCGCTTACCATGAGAGCCGCGGCGAGAAGCGCACCAAAGTCATCGTGCCGGACTCCTCGCACGGCACTAACCCGGCCAGTGCTGCAGCTGCCGGATTGGAAACCGTAACTATTCCTTCAAATAGCAAAGGAATGGTTGATCTTGAAGCCCTGAAAGCAGCCGTCGGCAGCGATACCGCTGCGCTGATGCTGACCAACCCGAGTACGCTCGGGCTGTTCGAGACGCAGATTGTCGAGATCGCCGAGATTGTTCACGAAGCAGGCGGCCTGCTGTATTACGATGGTGCAAACTCCAATGCGATCATGGGCATCACCCGCCCGGGCGATATGGGCTTCGACGTCGTGCATTTGAATCTGCACAAGACCATGAGCACCCCGCACGGCGGCGGCGGCCCGGGAGCAGGACCTGTCGGCGTAAAAGCGAAGCTGATTCCGTTCCTGCCGCAGCCAACTGTAGTCCAGAACGAAGACAGCAGCTTCTCGCTGAACTACGGCGGACCGGAATCGATTGGCCGGGTCAAAGCTTTTTACGGCAACTTTGGTATCCTCGTCCGTGCTTATGCCTATATCCGCACCTACGGACCGGACGGCCTGCGTGTGGTTTCCGAGAACGCTGTGCTGAACGCCAACTATATGATGCACCGGCTGGCGCCGTATTTTGAAATCCCGTACCCGGGTGTCTGCAAGCATGAATTTGTCATGTCCGGCCGGAATCTCAAGCAATACGGCGTGCGTACACTTGATGTAGCGAAACGCCTGCTCGACTTCGGCTACCACCCGCCGACCGTCTACTTCCCGCTGACCGTTGAAGAATGTATGATGATCGAACCAACCGAAACGGAGAGCAAAGAAACGCTCGACGGCTTCATTGAAACGATGATTAGAATCGTCAAGGAAGCCCAGGAAACGCCGGAGATCGTGATCAACGCCCCGCACACTACGGAGATCAGCCGTCTGGATGAGACCCAGGCTGCGCGGAAGCCGGTATTGAACTGTTCCTGCGGCTAATTTATAAATAAGCCATACACAAAGAAGCGGCTAATCCTGAAGTCCTGATAGACTTCGCGGATAGCCGCTTTTTGCAATCTATATGATTTCGAGCGGAAGCTCTTTCCCTTAACTCTAACCATTCATTAATGTATTAGTTTTTTGGTAAATTGCCAGCGGTCATTTACATTCATTTTGAAATAAATACTCTTAACCACATTGCGTACAGAACCTTCGCTAATGCCAAGTTCACTGGAGATATGCAGCGCGCTTTTTTCCGACAGCCACAGTGAAGCAACGTCTTTCTCCCTCGCAGTCAGCTTGTATTCGCCAAAAATCATATCCAATCTGTATTTCTGCAAGTCTATATTTTGGTTCATCCATTTATCCGTAACATTCTCCGCTAATTGCTGTACGAACGGGATGGCAAACTCGATCTGCTGCTCCACGCCAAAGGAGATATCCACATAGCCCTGTATGCTACCATCCACGAATAAAGGCGCGCATACACAATTCCATTTTTCAAAGGCTGGATCGGTATGTTCTTCCCCCTAACTATACTCATACAGTTCATTTCCATGGAGAGTGAGACTGCATTAAGCCCAGACACAGACTTACCGAGGTTCACGCCCGGGCATAATCCGGCTTGCAGCATCTCTGCCTCCAGTTTATCCGAGGAGCATATTAAATCCAGCACGCAGCCTTCTGCGTTCGCCAGAAATACAATATAGGGGATGGGGATGTATTCGCTGATTTTCTTCATCTCCGCCCGGATGGACTGAATCATCGCTTCGTTGTAAATTGCTTTACGGTCTTCTACTTCAATGCTGCTAAAAGTATCCTGTGGCTGGGTACCCGGCAAGTAGAGGGTTTTGCGAAAAAGAGCGGCATGTGCCTCATGCAGATCGACCGGTGAGCACCAAATTTTTGTTTTAGGAATGGTTGTTGTCAAAAAAAGCACGCCTCCTGAAAAAAACCATCGTAAATGACATTACTTCACATTAATTCCTAACCATACATGTAAAGATAATAGAATTTCGACAAAAAGTTTGTGATAAAATTCACTAAATTACAATTTGCGTGATACACACTCTTGAAGCTAATTATCTTTGTCTCTTTCAAAGGCCATAATATAACATATTTCCTCTTTTGAGTAAATATACAATAAAGGATATTTATGTAATATCTCAAGCCAGTTATGCTCATCATGTTGCTTTTAGAAAGAATACCATAACCGGCACTTGAGGGGAGAATCCTATGGGGAATATCGCAGTAGGCCAAGAATTACGGCTGGACAATGTACTTTCAATGAGAACGAAAATAAAGCAAGAAGATATACAGCAGGCATTAATACAGATCGGGCAGTATCTAGAAAGAATGAATATTCAAAAACAAGGTCCAATTGTTACAGCAACTTTTGGAGTAGAACAAATATCTATAGGAACTATAGTTGATATAGAAATATTGGTTCCTACTAATAAACGTTTTCAACCTGAAAAACCGTATATCTTTAAAGATAAATTTCATCTTGTAAATGCTGTCTGTGCAAGACATACTGGCAATCCTGCATTATTAGAAAATACATATCGTGACGTATTGTCTTTTATCGCTTCCAATGACTTACAACAGATTACTGCAGGCTACAGCGTGAATGTAAATGAGTTGGATCCGTCTCAATCCCCAGAAGATTTAATTATAGATGTATTTATAGGAATTAACCCTTCAGTTCTTTAGTCAGGCTTAACATTCATGCTCATGAAGGGAGGTGAAGAAATGGAACTCGGAATGAATACTAGATTTGAACTTTTATCCTATGATGAAATGCTGGATATTGTAGGCGGAAAAAGCTGGGATAATGTTTGTTATGGAATCCTAGGAATGGTAACTATCGTCGCAGCAGTAACTACTGCACCTGTATCCTTGCCTTTAGCAGCAATGGCAGTTGGCGGCTCAATAGTATCAGGATACCTAACGGGTACAGGATTGCGCCCGTAATTAAATCTAAAGGAGTGAACGATTAATGCTTGCATACTCTTCTGGCTTTACTGAACTAACCTATGAAAACAGTTTAGATATAAATGGCGGATCTAAAGTGAATTGGGGCAATATTGGTGCTGGAATCTTTGGTATGGTCACCATTATGTCTGCAGTAGCTGCCGCACCTGTTGCTGTACCGGCTGCAATTGTTTACATTGCCGGCACTGTGGCTTCCGGATATCTTGTAGGATCCTCTTTCTAAAATTTATAAGAGACATTCATCCATTTATGTAAAATGGAGAATGTCTCTTATATTCGTACTTTTCACATGAAGAAAGGCGGCGGGGAATTACATTGAAGCAAAAATTCGAGAAAATGATTCCTTTCATAATTAAAACGGATATTTTTTTAGGCATCCTCATTTTAGTTCTTACCTTTATGGGGAAATCCGAAATTTTGAACCCGCAATGGTTTGCGGTTAATTTCTTTATTTTTATAGGTGGTCTTTATATTTATTCGAAAACCAAAAATAAAATTTTCTATTGCGTATTTATCTACGCTTTGATTTTTTCTTTAATGATTTTAATCGATATGATGCTCCCCGGAGGAATCATCTCCGAAAACAATACTGCAGGAGATCACGCCATAAGTGGAGGACTTATTGTATTAGGCATTGGGGGGTTTTTCGCAACTTATTATTACCTGAATAAAAAAAAGTAGCTTCAGTTAACTTCAAAACAATCAAACTATCAAAAAAAGTAAATTAGGTGGGATTCATCCTGTTTAAAAAATTCTACTGTTATAAACAACTGGACGCTACAGACTGCGGTGCAGCATGTCTTGCCACTATTTCCAAACAATATGGGCTCAAATACCCAAGTACGAAAATACGCGAAGTTGCTGGAACCGACAAGATGGGTACCAATGCTTATGGGATTGTAAAAGCTGCCGAGAAATTAGGATTTACAGCAAAAGCCGTAAAAGGAAATCAAGAGGCCTTCTTCGATAACTTCCCTCTCCCTGCCGTAGCCCATGTCATAATAGATCAATCATTCCTTCATTATGTTGTCATTCATAAAATTTCAAAAAAAGAAGTCATCATCGCCGATCCTAGTAAAGGTATTGTGAAATTTACACCGGAGCAATTTTTTCAAATATGGACCGGTATACTGATCCTGATGGTGCCCACACCCCAATTTAAAAAAGGTGACCTGACCAAGGGCCTGTTTGCCCGGTTTTTCGGGCTGTTGATTCCGCAAAAGCGCATGCTGCTCGGAATTTTTTTGACATCCATATTGTATACTGTGCTGGGTATTCTTTCAGCATTCTACTTTCAATTCTTAATCGATGAGATCCTTCCCTTTGGCCTAAAAAAGACTCTTAATATCATCTCAGCCGGGGTGATAATTCTATATATCTTTAAAATTCTGCTTAATTCGTTCCGTAGTCACATCCTTCTTACCCTGAGCCAGAAGCTGGATATCTCACTGATTCTCGGCTATTACCATCATGTCTTGAAGCTGCCGATGAATTTCTTCGGTACCCGTAAGACTGGCGAAATTATCTCCAGGCTGATGGATGCTTCCAAAGTGCGTGATGCAATCTCCAGTGCCACCTTAACCTTAATGATCGACATTATTATGGTTATCGCCGGCGGGTTCATCCTCTATTCGCAAAGTTCCCTGCTCTTTGGGGTAACCCTGCTGATGATTCCTTTTTATTTGGCCCTGGTGTGGGGCTTCCACAAACCGTTCGACCGGTTAAACCGAGAGCAGATGGAGAAAAACGCCCAACTCACTTCCTATCTGGTGGAATCCATTGATGGGATAGAAACAGTCAAAGCATACAATGCGGAAAGAAATGTCGGGTTCGAAACGGAACAGAAATTCATTTCCTTCTTAAAATCGGTATTCAGCTTTGGAATTTTCAATAATGTCCAAGGCTCCCTTAAGGGATTTGTCCAATTAATCGGCGGTGTCGTCATTCTCTGGGTTGGCGCAAGCCAAGTCATAGCAGGCCACATGTCCATGGGACAGCTTATTACATATAATTCCCTATTGGCATACTTTCTGGACCCTATACAAAATCTCATTAACCTGCAGCCTACTCTGCAAACAGCCGTGGTGGCTGCTGACAGACTGGGAGAGATTCTAGATCTGGAAGCGGAAAAACACGAAGACGAGGATCAAAAGCTTCAACCTGCTTCCTTAAAGGGTGATATTGAATTCAGCAATGTCAGCTTCCGCTACGGCACACGTTCCATGGTCCTTCAAGATATCAATCTTCATCTTCAAGAAGGCGAAAAAATCGCTTTTGTCGGCGAAAGCGGATCCGGTAAAACGACTCTGATTAAGCTAATCATGCAGTTTTATCAACATGAAGCTGGTGAAATTTTAATTAATAACATCAATATCAAGGATATTCATCTTGACAGCCTGAGACAGAGGATTTCTTATATCTCTCAGGATACTTTTTTCTTCAGCGGGACGATCCGTGACAACCTCTGCCTTGGAATGGAACATGACACCGGGCTGGAACAGATTATCCAGGCCTGCCAGACTGCCCAGGCGCATGATTTCATCAATCAGCTGCCGCTCCGCTACAACACAATGCTTGAGGAGAATGCGGCTAATATATCCGGAGGACAGAAGCAGCGGCTGGCTATTGCCAGAGCAATTTTAAAACACCCTGATATCCTCATCATGGATGAAGCTACAAGTAATCTGGACTCCACCACGGAAAAAGCGGTATCTGAGACGATTAATGCCTTTGAAAATATGACGACCATTATCATTGCCCACCGGTTGAGCACGATTATGCGCTGTGACCGAATTTATGTAATGGAGCATGGACGGATCACCGAACACGGAACGCATGGGGATTTGTTGAATAATCGTGGAAAATACTACGGGTTGTGGAAAGATCAGCTGCCTGGAATCGATAGCAAACAAGAACAGCAGATCCATTATGCAGTAGGAATAGGTGAGGTATAAGCAGATGAGCGGAATCATTCACGATCTCTCGGAAATGTCAGACAGCAGGGAAATCATGGAGTCCAAGACCAACCCTGTGATTTCCATCTTTATATTCATTGTACTTATCCTACTGGCAGCCGCTTTCACCTGGTCCTTCTTCGGACAGATGGATGTAGTTGCCAAAGCATCAGCCATTGTCAGACCCAACGAAAAGGTCAGCACGATTCAACCCGCGCAAACCGGCAAAGTCGAACATATCTATATCCGTGAAGGCATGACGGTTCAGCGCGGTGAGAAGCTCCTGAGCTTTGAACATAAGGACTTAGATGTGGAATTGGCCCAGCAGCATGATCAGCTGAGCAAGCTAACCCGTAAAATCGAGTATCTGCAGCGTTATAAGCAAAGCATACATGATCTGCACAATCTATTCTCTGCGGGCAAGACCGAAGAGGCGTATTACCGTGATATGGTGGAGCAGTTTCTTCTGGACTATAACGTTCAGCAACAGAGCTTTGAAGCGACAAATGATCAGCTTGCAGCGGCTGTTCATGAGAACAGCGGCTCCCGGGAAACACTATCCGCCACCCTTCATGCCAGCGAGACAAAATCACTGCTGGATAAACAGGAGCTGGAAAGAAAAGAGAACCTGCTTAATACCGAGTTGACTAATGAAAAGTTGCTTGAGCAGTCTATCCGGACCGGACGCAATCTGCTGCCCGTCTCCGACTCTAAGCGGACAGAACAATATAATACATATTTAATCAAATATAAGCAGTTGTCAAACCTTGCCGCAGAAAAAAAAGTCGACTATGACCGCTCCGCAAGTCTGGGTGAACGTCTGATGTCTAAATCACAAATAGATACAGCGCAACAGCAGTATCAGGCAGCTCAGCTGCAGACCAGCCAATACCAGCAGGAGTCCTTGCTAGGGACGCAAAGTAACATTACCAGTTACGCTCAAGAGTTAAAAGAATTACAGGTTAGCCTGGATTTGTTGAATGAAGGCAAGGATACGCCTTCATCCGAACGGGAGGCGATTAAATTGCAGGAACAGCAGTTATCCGGCAAGCAGGAGGATTTGAACAAACAGCAGGCACTTAATCTGGCGACTGAAAAAACGGCTTTGGAGAAACTTAAGCTGGACCGGATCGTGCAGATCCATGCCTCGATTGAAGCAGAGCAGAAGAATCTGACTGCCCTGCAGGAGAATGTGAAGCAGCTTGAACTCGGTCAGGAGAAGACAGTTCTCACTGCTCCGATAGCAGGTATCGTCAATATTTTGAAAGATACCACCATTGGAGATATGGTACAAGCCGGGGAATCCCTACTTACAATTATCCCTACCAATGAATCGAAATACAAGATGAGCCTTGCCGTCCCCAACGCCGAAGCCGGAAAGATATCTGTAGGCGACAAGGTGGACTTAAGCTTTACAGCCTTCCCGAAACAAAGCTTCGGCTCCCTTCGGGGAACAATTACTTCTATTAGTACAGATTCAATTGTTCAGCAGGACGGTCTAAGCTATTACCTGGCAGAAGCCACTATTCCCAATAGCCCGCTCACTAACCGCCGGGGAGAACGCGGAGAGCTGCGTATCGGGATGACGGCCAACGCTTCTGTGATTACCGATTCTAAAAAAATCATTGATTTCATTCTTGAGAAGATTAATCTTAAGGATTAGAGGAGAACTGCTGCGTATGATTAAGAAGACACTGCTATTTATATTGGTTTGCTTAATTGTGATTGCATCGGGTCCCCGGGCAGTCTTTGCCGAATCTGCCGGGGCTGCCACCGTCAAGACTCTTTCTTTAGACGAAGCCATTAAGCTTGCGCTGGATCATTATTCCGATCTCAAACTTTCCAATTGGAAAGCGGCCGAGAACGACGCCCAGCTGTCTTATATTACCGCCGTGAAGAAAAAGCTGGAGGATAAGAACGTCACTGCAGCAAGCAGCCTACTTTCTGTCTCTTTTAATGATTTTTTGAAGAGTATTCCAAATTATGATCAACTAAGCGATGAGGATAAGGCTGGCGTTCAACAATCGATCACCCTGCAAATCATGATTAACACTTCCATTAATCAATGGATACAGGCACAAACCGTCAGCCAGAACAGCTACAACCAGGAGCTAAAGAACAGCCAGCTTATAGAATACAGCGATCAGCTGCGCTCCCTTGAGAGTAACCAGACACTCAGCAGGTTAGAAATACAGAAATCAGAGGCGTTAGTCCGTTATGACACCATCCAGAAGTATTACCAGCTCTGCTCTTCACAAATGAATATTGAGTATCAGCAAAAGGACAAGCAATATTGGGACACGCAGGCGGATGATGCGCTTGCCCTATATAATGCCGGACTTCTCCCTAAAAAGGATTTGGAGGCCGCCCAAGTTAAGGCGCAGCAGCAGGAAACAGCAATTGAACGTGACTCGGGCAGTCTGAAGGCACAAAAGGAGCTTTTTAAGCAGGAGCTCGGGTTGTCTGCGTTCAGCGAGATTATTTTCTCCCCTCCTTCTCTGCCTGCAATTCCAAAGCCGGGAAGCTTCAGTACCGTTATCGGGATTGAGAATAATCTGGAGCTAAAAGAACAGGATGCCAAAGTGAAGCTGGCCGAGGATAATTATGATGCCGTTCTACCCTCTGATACTGAGCTCAAAAATTACTATCACGTTCTCTGGTCCAGCCAGCTGGCACAGAGAACTATCCTCCAGCAGCAGCTGGAATTGAAACTCGCGGACTACAAAAAAGAAGCCAATGACCTCTGCCAGAGGAGCATCCAATTAATCGAAGACTATAGCCGGTATGAGCAGGCTCTGCAGGATATCCGTACCTTAAACAGCAAGGGTCTGGCTTCACTCGCTGAAGTGGACAAGACTGTTCAGCAGCTCAATCAATCCAACCAGCAAATGGACAGCCTGAAGTACGAATACCTGATTTTTCTGGAGAAGATGAATTTGGCGGTAAAAGGTGTGGTTATATGAAGCATCTCTCTTTAGCAAACAACTTTTATCAGGAGTTTATACGATGAAAATCCAGTTATACGAAAAAATTCTAGGTTTGCTGTTAGCTCTTCAGATCATCCAGCTCAGCTATATAGCTGTTACAGAGCACAAATTGAACCGCCCCGCCTTGTATTCAGGTCTTTTTATTATTATCTTCTTCATCTACATGTATTTCATTAAAAAAAAGCAGCGCTAGACCGAACTATTGCGTCTCTCCAATACACTCGGCGGCTATCCCGGTCTGGATTAAGGACCGCTGGAGAGCCGTTTTTTTTCGCAGCATCCGCTAGGGTCCAATATTATTTTTCAGTTATCGATTTAATCTGATAGTTTTCGACATTAGCCTAATGCTATATTTATTGAACATGTCTTTTGAGAGATGACAATCCAGGATGAAGGAGGATTATCCTTGAGTATTATTGAAGCCAGAGGACTGTCGAAGTCCTTTCTGCAGGCGGTGAAGGAACCGGGGCTAAAAGGTGCGCTCAAGCATCTGCTTGTGCCTAGGAACATTACCAAGGTCGCGGTGCAGCCGCTGGACCTGAGCATTGAAGCCGGCGAGACGGTCGCCTATGTGGGGCCGAACGGTGCCGGCAAGTCCACCACGATCAAGATGCTGAGCGGAATACTGATGCCCTCTGCAGGCAGTATTACTGTAAACGGTATCAATCCGTATAAAAAAAGAATGGAGAACGCCGCCCAGATCGGTGCCGTCTTCGGCCAGCGCACCCAGCTGTGGTGGGATATCCCGATTGTGGAGTCATTTTCGCTGCTGAAGGATATCTACCAGATCCCCGATCACGTGTACCGGGCAAATCTCGACCAGTTTATTGAACTGCTGGGTATGAGTGAATTTATTCACTTATCCGCCCGCAAGCTCTCCCTGGGGCAACGTATGCGTGCGGATCTGGCCGCCGCCCTCTTACATAACCCGCCCATTGTCTATCTGGATGAACCGACGATCGGCCTGGATGTCTCCGTGAAGCAGAAGATCCGCGAATTCATCAAAAAGATCAATCAGGAACAGCAGACTACCGTGATGCTGACCACCCATGATCTAGGCGACATCGAAGACCTGTGCAAACGGCTCATTATCATCGATCACGGCTCGATCATTTATGACGGCAGCCTGAGTGAGGTGAAATCGCGTTTTGCCAAAAGCCGGGTGATTTTCTTTCAGGTGGGCTCCCCGATGCCGGAGCTTTACGAACAGCTGGCACAGACCGAGGGAATGAAGCTGGAGCTGCAAAGTGAGCAGGAGTTCTCCGTCTCTTTTGACCGGTATGAATATACTGCCAGCGATGTGGTCAGCCGGGTAATGCGGCATGGGGAGGTCATTGACTTCCGGATGGAGGATGCCAACATCGAACAGGTCATCAAAGCCGTGTATGACGGAAATCTGGACCTGAATCAAAGCGGCCAATAAGGAGGTATAGCCACAGTCATGTCTGCCATCCATTTGAAGAAGTATAGAAGCATTGCCAACCGTTCCCTGCAAAATGTACTGGCGTACCGCACCTCTTACGTCATCGGTTTCCTGGCGAATACCGTGAATCTGCTGGCGATCTACTTTTTATGGCAGGGGATTTACAGCGGCCGGGCAGAGGTCGGAGGCTATAGCTGGGATCAGATGAAAACCTATCTGCTGGTCACTTTTCTGGCCAATTCCGTGCTCTCCTGGTACTCCGAAACGGCCATCTCCGGTAAAATCCTCGACGGGAGCGTTGCCGTGGACCTGCTGAAGCCGATTGATTTCCAGACCGCCCGCTTCTCAGAAACACTTGGGGCCAGCCTGCTCGAAGGCGGAATGAGCGCCATCCTGCTGATTCTGTTTGCTTCCTTTCTGTCCGGGATCACTCTTCCGCATTCGCTGCTCGTATATGTGCTGTTTGCCTTAAGCCTGCTTGGGGCGATTCTGGTGAAATTCGGCGTTGTGTATCTGGCAGCATTGCTGTGCTTCTGGTCTACCGGCTCGATGGGCATCGTCTGGACCCGGATTGCGGTCACTAATCTTTTGTCGGGGGCGCTTGTGCCGCTGGCCTTTTTTCCGGACTGGCTGGAGCGGCTGGCATTATGGCTGCCGTTTCAGAGTATCATTCATACGCCAACGATGATTTTTCTGCAGCAGGCCGGTACCATGGAAAGTCTGAAGCTGATCGCACTGCAGGCCTTCTGGGGGATTGCGCTCTGGATCGCCGGCAAATGCATGTGGAACTGGGCGGTCCGCCAGGTGACGATTCATGGAGGCTAAGACGAAAGGAGTGAAGGCCGGTGCGGGTGTCACGGATGTTCTATCTGTACAGAAGGCTGTACGTGCAGCAGCTCAAAGCCATTCTCGAATATAATAAAGATTTCTACATCTTAATGTGCTCAGCGGCGCTAACACAGGTGCTGGGTTTTGTCTTCCTCTGGGTGATCTATGACCGGATTCCCGACATCAACGGCTGGCAGTTCTGGGAAGTAACGTTTATGTATGCAATGATTTTTGTGACCGAGGGAGTGGGCTCGTTATTTTTTGAAGGCACCTGGCGGATGGGCAGACTGGTAAATATGGGTGAGCTGGACCGCTATCTGCTGCGGCCGGTACCTGTAGTGCTGCAGGTCTTTTGTACAGGTATCGGAATCAACGGCCTTGGGAACCTGCTCATCGGCGGAGTGATTATCTGGCAATCGCTGGTTCACGGGCATATCCACTGGACCCTGGGCAAAATCATCATCACCCTCCTGCTCCTCCTTACAGCGGTGATTATCCGGGTATCGATCAATCTGGCTGCCAACTCGGCCGCCTTCTGGATCAGGAACGCCGGCAATGCCTTTCCGCTGATGGTGCATAATCTGGCTGATCTGGCCAAATATCCGCTCACGCTGTTCCCGCAGGCCATTCGCGTGTTCGTCTCGACTGTACTCCCCTATGCCTTCATTAGCTTCTACCCGGCAACCTATATTTTCGGCAAAAGCGAATGGTCCGGCTGGTGGATGCTCGCTCCTGTCGCGGCACTGGGCAGCGCAGCGGCTGCGTATGGCATCTTCCGCTTCGGACTTTCCCGTTATGAGAGTACAGGAAACTAGACGGCTAGTGGCAATCACTGAACGTAACAGAACTTATACAGGGAGGAATAGCAAGCAAACAACCAAGAGCAGTGCGGACATTCCGCACTGCTCTTCGAGTTATTGCGATATTTAGGAGTTACTGCACAGGCCTTGCCTAAGCGGCAGCTCCGGATTTGACAGCCTGCTTGCGTTCCTTGGCAGATTTGCGGAAATACAGCAGCTCATAAATGGCTGGTACAACCAGCAGCGTGAGCAAGGTTGCTGCGGTTAATCCGCCGATGACTACAATCGCCAGACTCTGCGAGACGATGCTTCCCTGCTCGGACTGACCGAACAGGAGCGGCAGCATGGCGCAGACCGTGGCAATGGCCGTCATCAGAATAGGACGCATCCGTGTGCCGGTTGCTTCCAGAATAGCTGCGCGGATCGGCATATGCTCCTCGTTCTGCTTAATCCGGTCAATCAGTACCACCGCATTCGTGACTACGATCCCTATGAGCATCAGCGCACCGAACAAGGCGGTGAAGTCAGGAGTAACGCCTGAAATAATCAGCGCTATGATGGCACCGATGGCCGCAAGCGGCAGTGAGAACATGATAGCCAGCGGTGCACGCAGTGTCTTAAAGGTCAGCACCATAATCAGATACACCAAACCGATGGAGATCAGCGCGGTCATTCCAAGATCGCTGAAGTCTCCGGCCTGATCGGCTGAAGCGCCTCCGGCAAACAAGCTTACCCCATCCGGCAGCGTAATGCTGTCCGTCTGTTTTTTGATATCGGCTCCGATCGCCGACACTTTCTTCGGATCAACCTCTGCAGTAATGCGCACATAAGGCTTGCCGTCCTTATGATAGAGCATGGCCGGCTGATCTGTGACTTCCAGAGAAGCTACATCAGAGAGCTGCTTCGGACCGCCGGAGGTCATAATGGTGATCTTTTGGAGATCCTCCTGCGACTGTGGTTTCAATACCGGCTCCAATAAGACGGCCGCCGGAGAACCATCGAGCTCCATCTGACCCAGCGGAACCGGGTTAAGCATTGCGCTCAGCTGCATGGAGATTTCCTGGGCGTTGGCTACTGCGGGATCAACCTTGAAGGCAAATACCGGTTTGGTATCCTCCATATTACTGCTGACCTTTTCCACGCCTTCTATACTTTCTATTTTGGACGCCGCCTCTTTCGCAACCTTATTAATTACGGCGAGATCATCACCGACGATATCCACATATTCACTCGTTGAAGTAGAGCCCATCATGCTGGCCTCATTCGCCGTCAGTGTTGCCCCGGCATAGCTGTCCTGCAGACCACGGATATGGTCAAGGAAAGCTTGAGCATCAGCATCTTCCTTCATCATTACAGTATAGTCCACCTGAGTCAGCGAGGTTACACTGCCCCATCTGGCCGAATCCGCGCTGTTCCCGGATTGCATGATTACCGTCTCCGCCTGCGGCTGGCCCATCATTTCCTGCTCCAGCTGTTTGCCCTTCTCCAGCACTTCCGTTACCGGCACATCGTTGGGATAGACGAGCTGAACGGTTACCATACTGGCATCCGAAGCATTAAGCGCACCCTTAGGCATATTGATGTAAGCGGCAATCGAACCGACAAGCAGTACGAGACCCAGCGTCAGCGTAATCCACTTGCGGTGAAGATTCCATTCTAAGAAACGGCTGAACCACTTGGCAGGCTCATGCTCCTTCATCGACGAACCTCGCAGCAGCCATGAGCTCAGAAGTGGCACCACGGTCAGCGCGACTACCAGCGAAGTGAGCAAGGAATAGGTTACCGTTAAGGCAAACGGCAGCAGGAAGGCCTGCAGGCCGCCGCGCAGCAGTCCCATCGGCAGGAAGACCGCGACCGTGGCAAGCGTCGAACTGGTAATCGCTCTGGCTACCTCACGGGTTGCACTGACCACCAGATCCTTCGAAAGGGGCTCCTTCTGCAGCCTCCGGTAAATATTCTCGATTACCACTATACTGTCATCGACCAGACGTCCGACCGCAACGGCCACCCCGCCCAGTGTGACAATGTTCAAAGTAATCCCGGAAACATTAAGCAGATACAGCGTCACGGCCAGAGACAGCGGAATCGAGACAGCCGTAATCAGCGTAGCCCGGATATTGCGCAGGAACAGCAGAATGACGACCGTTGCGAACAAAGCGCCGAGCAGAACCTCACGCATCATACTGTTAACCGAGGTGACCACCATATCGGAGGTGCTGAAGATCACGGAGAGCTCAGCATTTTTTACACTTTTATTTATACTGTCTGCAGTGTCACGTACCTTCTCACCTACATCAACCGCATTGGCACCCGCTTCTTTGGTGACTACGGCGAACAGCACATCCTTACCGTTCGAGCGGCTCACGCTCTCCTGGTCTACTTTTGCTTCCACGGCAGCAATATCCTGCAGGGTCACGCCGGCAGCTACAGGAAGCTTCTTGAGTGTATCGATGCTGTCAATCGAGGACACAACGTTCACATTACCCGTCTGGCCGCCAATGGTCTGCTCACCGATGGATGCCGACACGCTGCGGCCTTGAAGCAGTCCCAGCACCTGGGCGGTAGACACTCCCTTGGCTGCCATCGCCTGCGGATCAAGCTTCACATTGACCTGCGGGCTGGTTTTGCCGTAGAGCGCTACACTGGCTACCCCGTCTATCTTCTGCAGCTCTGGAATGATCGTATTCTCGGCGATCGCCAGATTATCCTTAGTGAGCCCCTCCTCGAAAGACAGGGTCGCCTGGCTGACAGGAATCATCGAGGTGTTAAGCTGAACGATGAAGGGGTCCATGACTCCCTCCGGGAAATGCAATGCGCCGACGGCTTTTTCAACCTCCTGCGCCGCTTCCTTCATATTGGTCTTTCCGTCAAAATAAATGTCCACCTGGGCATACCCGTCACCGGAAGTAGACATCTGCTCGGTTTTGCCCTTCACCGCTGAGGTTGCCGCCTCAATCGGCTTCGTCACATTACTCTCCATGGCATGAGCATCCTGGCCCGGTCCCAGTACGGTAACTGTCACCTGCGGATTATCAGCCTCCGGCATAAATTCCATCGGCAATGAAGTATAACTCAGCATTCCCACCACAAGCGCCATGACGACCAGAAGACCCACAGCCCCCTTATTGCCGAATGACCATTTTGTTAACCACGTCATTTTCTAAATCCCCTTCCACCCCAGTATTTTAGCTTAGCTTCTTATGTCTGTATCCGTTATGTATGAACTGCCGCTTTCTTGCTTTAGTGTAGTGTCTTTTGAGTAATGTCAAAACCGCCTGGCGGAGGGTTTCGTACTCCGTCTTAGGTCGGGGTTCTTCCCCCTCCCGGGACAGAGGTAAGCAAAATTCTAGGTGTCCTTATAAAAGAAAAGAAGAGCCCCGGTACAGGCTCCTCCTCGTAAAGCATCTATTCGTTTAACACGATTGATTATACCGAAGTGTCTCCTACTCCAGATAAAATACCTCTCGAAGCGGCTCCATCGGCGTTTCTTCATTGAAATCAAATGACCCTTCCACCATCTTAGAGGTTATCGCGTTCCACCGGTTGCAGGCCTCGCTCTGGGCTATGTAGGCAAAGGCTGCTTCCTTGTCGTCACATTCAAAGCAGTAGAAAAATTGATTGCCGTTCTGAAAAATCGAATAATTAGTAATACCCGCCTTACTGTGTTCTTCCAGAATCTCCGGCCAAGGATTCAAATGCATCTGCACGTACTCCTCCAGACACTCTTCCTTTACCCGCCAGGTCCAAGCCAGCTTATTGCTGTTCTCCATCTCATAACCTCCCAAGAGTTTTGTGAGCATAGACTTCATTGATTTACTTCGTACAAAACTTGCCTCGTAAGCATCTGCTTTGTGTGGTGAGCCTGCACCCGGTTGACTTCATCTATGTATTCGCGCTTTGATATACCGTGGCGTAAATCATCCATCTTGGCGGCCCTCTCTTATGATACCGTTTACATTGTAGCATTAGCAACTATTTTGCAGAATAAAAAAAGCAAACCTGCTGCTCCCGGTCACTTTCGACCAGGAGCAGCAGGCTCCGCTAATCACAATGACTATGATCCTGAACGCGGCTGACTGCTTAAGCGCTGATACCTGCCTCATTAGGCCGGAGAGTCGCGGATCCGAAAGCCAGCAGAATTGCCGCCATCAGGCCGAGTACCGCAAAGGGAAGCCAGAGCTCATTCCAGCCGCCGCCGGTGGCAGCAATGTCCACCGCCTGGATAGCCCACTTCTGCGGAGTGAAATTGGCCGCCTTCTGCATATATTCCGGCATGATGGTGAGCGGCCAGAAGCATCCGCCCAGCATACAGGTCGGCGTAAGAATGAGTGCGTTCAGCATCCCCGCATTACGGGGATTGCGGATCAGGCCGGCTACGGTACCGGCGATACCCATCGATACAAGCATAAACGCAGCCAGCACCAGGAAGTACAGGTACATCGGTATTTCATAGTCATAGCGCAGCACCCATTTGCCCAACGACAGCACAACGGCAATCTGAATGATTCCCACCAGAAAGCTGCCGAGAAAGTTGCCCAGGGCAATTTCATAAGCACGGACCGGAGCGCTGTACATTCGCATCATTGTCCGGCCTCTGCGGTCATCCATAATTAAGTTGACTGTACTGGTTACCAGGTTCATCAGGAACATCAGCGTCAAGCCCGTTATGATTCCAAGTGTCTGCCGGGGATACAGATTATAATCGGTCCGTATACTTCCTACGTTATGCTGCTCCGCCTGCTGCAGAATCGCGGTAAACTGCGCCTCAGGCTCACCCGCACCGGCGGCCCCCTTCACCGTCCCTGCCGTCACCAGCATTTCGCCGGCGATAGCAGCAGCTTTCATTTTGATCAGAACCGAATCCTCCGATGCTTTCAGCTCGTAGACGGTCAGCTGCGGCTGAGTGCCGTTCAGTAATTCGGTTGTGTAGTCAGCCGGAATCAGGAGTCCGGCCACTCCTTTCTGCCCGATTACACTTTCCTTCATCTTCTCCTCATCACTGCTCTCCACCAGTTTGTAATCCCCGGTTTTCTCCAGTTCGGCCAGCAGATGTTTTCCTCCGGCGCCTGTATCCCTATTGGTATACAGTAAGGTTGTATCAGAGCCCTCAGCTACACCTCCGGTAATCGAAATAATTCCTGCAACCACGATGCTCGGCAGCAAAATATACATAAGCATCCCTCTGCGGGTGCCGATAGTCCGTTTAACCATATTCCAGCCGATCGTCAAAATGTTATTCATGGTAACCCACCTTTCGGTATGTGAACAGAGCCGCGCTGAACAAAACGAGGCAAATAACCGACATTACGAGCAAATTCGGTAAAATCTGCCCTAACCCGGAATGCAGCATCATCCGGATCATGGCCTGCTGCTCCCAGTGGTTTATTGTAAAGGCACCCACGCTGTTCACCCATGCATCCGGAAGCGGCGCCATCCCCCCGCTGAGAAAGGTCATAACTACCGTAACAATGTTGATGATATTAATAGCGCTTGTTCTTGTTTTGCTGAACATGCAGATGAGAATGGAGAATGTCATCGAGGCAATAATCATCAGCAGGCAGAACAGCATCAGCAGGCCCGGGCGGTTGCCCCAATAGACACCGAACAGCACATCGGTAAAGAAAATAATTGCTGCACACTGCAGCACCGTCACAACACCGACTCCCAGCATTTTGCCGATGAACAGCTGTGAGCCTTTTACCGGCATGGAGTTGATGCGGAAGAGGGTGTGGCTGTCTTTCTCGCTGAACAGAGAGTGGCTAACTGTAAATCCGCTGTACAGGAGAAACATCAGCAGCATGGAAGCCGCATAGAACTGGGAGGCGTTGTAGGTTTTCCCGCCATTGTTAAGGTCCCCAAGTTTCACCGCAGACTGTTCAGCCGCCATCGGCAAAGCTGCCGTGATCGCTGCCGGACCAAGCGTCATTGCTGCCGCCTGCTTGTAATTGATAGCGCTGAGGAAGTTGTCAAACACTGTGCCTGCAACGGTGTTGTCACTATGGTTTTTGCCGAGAATGAACTCCAGCTCCGCCTTTTTGCCGCTTTGAACTTCGCTGTCAAAACCCTGCGGCACAATGACTGCGTATCCGTATTTGCCCGTGCGGAGCCCGCTTTCCGCCTCCTGCCGGGTCCCGACTTCCACAGGAATAATGTAATCCTTAACCTCATCCGATTTCACAAAATCCTCAAGCATTGCCGATTTCCCGGCATCCGCAGCCGAGGAATACACTATAGCCGTCTTTACCGGATCCACCGATTCCGAGCCGTCTACGCCCACAACCCCGGAGAGTGAAGCCCCCAGCAGAAAAATCAGCACCAGCGGCAGCAAAAGCATATTCAACAGCAACGTGCGTGAACGCAACTGCCGGCGCAGCTCATACGTCATAATCGTCCAAATATTCATTTCCGCTTCTCCCCTTCCTCAGTCCCGCAGGGTCCGTCCGGTCAGACTGAGGAACAGCGTCTCCAGATCCGGCTCTTCAATGTGCAGGGAGACAATGACCCCCTCATGCTTGGCAAAAATAAACAGAATGTCCTGCAGCTCACTTTGCGAAGACGGCAGATAGAGCTCTACCGCATCCTGCACTACCTCAACACGATTGATCCGCGGATGCTTGCCCAGTTCATTAATCAGCGCCGGTGTAATATTCAGAGCGTTCACGACAATTTTCTCCTCATGGGCGACCCGTTCACGCAGTTCCTTCTCCGTGCCGCAGGCAATGATATGCCCCTTATCCATAATGGCCACCCGGTCGCAAATTGCCGCAACCTCCTCCATGTAATGACTGGTATAAATAATCGTAGAACCAAGCTTATTCAAGGCTTTGACTGAATCCAGGATATGATTACGCGACTGCGGGTCAATGCCGACGGTCGGCTCATCCATAATGATCAGCTTCGGGCGGTGCATGATCGCACAAGCGATGTTTAACCGCCGCTTCATCCCGCCCGAGAAGGTGGACGGCTTCTCCTTGGCCCGGTCACTCAGGCCGGTAAAAGCAAGCGCCTCTTCCGTCCGTTCCTTAAGCAGACTGCCCCGCAGCCCGTAAAGCTTGCCGAAGAATCGCACATTTTCCGCTGCCGTCAATGTTTCATACAAAGCCAGCTCCTGGGGGACCAGGCCAATTCTTTTTTTGACCTCTATCGGCTGATCTTTGACTGACAGTCCGTCTATCCGGATTTCACCCGAATCATACTTGAGCAGGCCGCATATCATGCTGATCGTTGTGCTTTTTCCCGCGCCGTTTGGCCCCAGAAGCCCGAATATTTCTCCTTCTTGAATATTGATATTCACGTGGTCTACCGTCAGCTTCTGATCATACCGTTTCACCACATCACTGAGTACCGCAAGAGTCATCCGCACATCTCTCCTGTTCTTATCGCTTCTATAGTTCAATTGTAGCGCATCCGGGACGCATCCGAAGGTACGTAAAGTCATTTGCTTAGGTGACTAAAGTCATCTCCTGAACCGGGAGAGGAATATGCTAAGATGAAAGTAGCCTCCGCCAGTCTTATATTTCAATACAAAGGATGAACCACTTGACCAGAGAACTGAAGCTAATCCGTTACGGTCTTATTGTTGTTCCGGCTTTAATTTCTGTATATACATACGACTACTCCGATTATGGATTATTCACCTTCTATCTCCTGGTGCAGCTGCTGCTGGCAACGATCGGTGTCAGGCTGCCTAAATCACTGCCTGTTCTGGCCGTTTCCCTTGAACTGCTGTACAGCGCCTGGATGTGCCAAACGTATGGCATGCTGATGATTTTCCCGGCGATTTCTGCGATGCTCTGTTATTCCCGGTTTCAGCCGAAGCGGGTTCCCGTGCTGCTCGCCTTGCTTCATCTGGCTGCCTTGAATGTGGCCTTCAGCTCCGCAGCACCGTACGAACGGGCCTACATGAATCTCACTTTTCTGCTTGCAGCTGCACTGAACGAGCTGCTGCGCAGGACAGGACGCGGCCGTGAAGACACCCTGTTTCTATATGACGAGCTGCGCAAAAAACACTTCGAACTGGACGAGGCCCGTAACCGGCTGCTGGAGTTCACCGCACAGGTTGAGAAGGCAGCTACCGCCGAGGAACGGATCCGGATCGCCCGCCAGCTGCATGATGATATCGGCCACCGCCTGATCCGGGTCAAAATGATGGTCGAAGCCGCGATCCATACCCTGCCGGCTGCTCCGGAGACAGGGATGAACATGATGGGCCAGATCCGCGACCAGCTCGCCGCCAGCATGGATGATATGCGTGCCGCGATCAGGCAGGTGAACCATTCTCCGCAGCTTGAGGGCGCTTATGCGTTGGATCAGCTGCTGGAGGAGACCGGCCGTGATACCGGCATTAAGACATCTTATCAGGTGCATGGCTATCCTTTTCCGCTATATCCCAGCATTCAGGTCGTACTCTATAAAAATGCCCGGGAGTCACTTACCAATGCCTTGAGGCATGGAAAAGCGACCGCCGTATGGATCTCCATGTTCTACAGTGAGCATGAGGTTGTCATGGAGGTCAGCAACAACGGGACACTGCCTGAAGAAGATCAGCTCCGCAGGCTCCGGCCCGGCGGCGGCGGGATGGGACTGGAAGGTATGCATGAGCGTACCCGCCTGATTGGCGGGACACTGGAGCTGCGCCTGGAAACGCCATTCACCGTAATTACCCGGCTGCCGGTTTACCGGCAGGGGGACTATAAGCAGCCTCATATTCCATAACAAATCCAATCCAAGGAGCGCAAAATTAATGATAAAAGTAGTGATTGTGGACGACGATTCTTTTATCCGCGAGAGTCTGAAGGTACTGGTCGGACTGGATGCTGAGATTGAAGTCGTGGGCAGTGCGGGCGATGGACAGGAAGCACTCGCACTGCTCCATGAACTGCCTCAGGCCGATGTCGTGCTGATGGATATACGGATGCCGAACTGTGATGGCGTCGAAGGAACCCGCCGCATCAAAACATCCTATCCGCAGATATCCGTACTGATGCTGACTACCTTTGACGATGATGAGTATATTATCGAAGCGCTGCGCAACGGGGCCAGCGGCTATCTGCTGAAGAACATCCCGCCGGACCGGATTATTCAGGGCATCAAAACCGTCCATGAAGGCAACATGCTGATCCACCCCGACATCGCCCGGAAAATGGCCGGATTTCTGCAGCCGGCTTCACGGCCGGAGGCAGCGGAGCAGCCCCAGCTTGACGCTTACGGTCTGACCAAAGCTGAATTGGCCGTAGTATCATCCATTGCAGAAGGCCTGACCAATAAAGAGATTGCCGGAAAGCTGTTCCTTAGCGAGGGAACGGTTAAAAACTACATCACCGATATTCTTAGCAAGCTCGGCCTGCGTGACCGGACACAGATCGCTATTTTTTATCTGAAAAGCCGGCGGGAGAAGTAAATACCATATAAAAAAGGCCAGCTTCCTGCATGTACCGCAGAAGCTGGCCTTTAGCTATAGATATGGAGTTGTTGCCCTGTGTCAGCCCTCTGCCGGTTCCTGCTTAGTCAGGTCCGGCTGGCTTGGCTGGGATGGTGCCGAATTGGCCCGCTGCAGCCCGCCTGCCGAAAGCGTTCTGCGGCGTGTACGGGTTCCCGTCTTCATCCCGATAATCCCAAAGATACTGGACGGCTTCGCCTCAGCAGTTACCGCTTCATCCGGCTCCGGCACAAGGATCATGCCGAGCTGGTGGTGGTCCCCGTCATAAATCGGCCGCTGCAGGTATTTGCTCTCGCCCTCACGGTTCTGCACCTCCAGCTTGCAGTACGCCGGGTTCATGCGCAGCGCTTCATGCAGCTGCGCCGCATCGGTCAACAGGACACCGTTGACTTTCAGCAGCACTTCACCCGGCAGGATGCCCAGCTCCTGCGCCGGGCTGCCCGGCAGTACGGCCAGCACCTTGCGGCCGACGGGCGGATGCACGAAGCTGGGACTGGTACTGCGCTCCTCCAGAGCGCTGTACCAGCTTAAGCCTTCGTGCAGGAGAAGCGCGAGCAGCGCCGCGACCAGCGTCAGCGGGCTCCACCAGGCGGCCAGCAGGCTGACGCCCAGCAACAGGGTGCTGTACGCCAGCAGCCGTCCTGCCGTGCGGGCAGCCTTGCGCCCGGGCAGCAGGCTCTGGGTCATCTCGCTAAAGCCGATGATGACCGGCAAAGACACCAGGCCAAGCCCGCCGCCCAGCAGCGGCTGCCATGGCAGATCGCTGATTCCCGTTCCGGAGGGAATCAGCAGGAACAGCGGCAGCGGCCAGAAGGCCTCAAGCTGGTAGCCGCCGACGACCTTGCCGCGCTTGCCTGCCAGGAAAAGCGGGGTCGCCAGCCGCGCGCCCTGCCAGCGCGCGAGCAGCGCTTCCGCGAGATGAAGCAGCGCGGCCAGCACAAGCAGCGCCGGGATGTCCATCTCCCGCAGCGCCGTTACCAGCCTGCCGGCTGTTCCGTCCTGCAGCGCATCTGGAAAGAAGGAGAAGATAAACTGCATAATCCCTAACAAGCCTATGGAGTAAGCGAAGCATAAATAACGCACACGGAATAACATCAGGATCAGACTGACGATCCAGATACAAATTACAGCATCAGGCGGGAGAGAGATCCCCAAGGCTACAGCAGCCAGTGAAACCAGCAGCCCCATCATAAGTCCGCTCCAGATCGTCCGCCAGGTTTCCGCGCCCCAGCTGTGCTGCTTCACATGAATCAGTTTGCGTTCCAGCGCGACCTGTCTGCGGTAGTAAAGGGCAATAAATATAAGTGCAATATAGTAATAAGGCTGTATCAGCAGATGTATGACCGCTGTGCCCAAGCTTGTAAGCAGTTCTAGCATATCATTCAAACCGTCGTCACACTCCTTTTACTCACTCACAACACAGACCGAAATAATTCTACTAAGAAGAAACGGCTTCGCCGTCCGATTAGGGACGGTATCCGTTTCTGCGAAAAATAGAAGGAGAATTTATAGCGTAAAACATATAAATTAATATATTTAAAAAAAGAAGGCTGAATTCAGCCTTCTTACTTTTTCGACGCCGCTTCCTTAATTTCCTTCCGCACCTCTTCGATTCCCTTGTTGCGCTGGTTGTCATTGGCCGGGTCCTGAATGACCTTGATCAGGGCCAGCTCGAGTGATTCTGCCGTCTTGGCATCGATAATGCCTGTTGCCTGCAGCTTCGATGCACTCTGGAATTTCTTCACCGCATTCTTTGTCCCGGCATCGAAGTATCCGTCTTTGCGGCCCGGTTTGTAGCCCAGACCGTCCAGCATGGTTTGCGCGCTCTTCACATCCGAGCTGTTCATGTTATATTGCAGGGTCACACTCTTGTTAATCGGTGCAACCGAGAAGTAATCCGGCTGCGCTACAGCGATATCCGGCTTGATACCCTTACCGTGAATCCAGGTACCGTCCGGTGTCAGCCACTTGGCAATGGTAATCTTGAGCAGGCTGCCATCCCCAAGTTCTTTCTCAAAGCTTGTCTGCACCGTGCCCTTGCCGAACGAATTCTCGCCGATCAGCTTGGCTCCGGCCGATTGCTGCAGAGCCCCGGCCAGAATCTCCGATGCGCTTGCGCTGCCTTTGTTCATCAGAACAACGACCGGATAATCTTTACTTGAGCCATTCGATTTAATAACTTCGAGCGCTTTGCCCTTTTCGTCTATCTTAACGATTGCCTTGCCGTTAGGGACGAACAGCTCCGCCATCTCAACGACCCGCTGTAATACACCGCCGGGATCATTGCGGACATCAATGACGAGTCCCTTCATGCCCTTCTTCTCCAGGTTAGCCAGCTCTTCCTTAAACCGCTCGGCGGTGTTCATGGAGAACTGGGTCACTTCGATTACGCCGACTCCGTCCTTTTCCATGGTGGCATAGACGGTTTCCAGCTTCACATCATCGCGGGTAATCACGAACTCCAGCGGCTCCGCAGAACCTGTACGCTGAACCTTGAGGGTAGCCTTGCTGCCCTTAGGCCCCCGGATCTTGGCCACTGCATCATTCAGCTCAAGCCCGTCCAGGGATTCGCCGTTCACCGACAGAATAATATCCTTAGCCTGTATCCCGGCCTTTTCAGCCGGCGCTCCCTTGATCGGCGAGACAACGACGACCTTGCCGTTATCCGAGGATACCTCCGCACCGATTCCTGAGAAGGAACCTTCAATACTCTCTTCGAATTTCTCGGCGGTTTCTTTGCCCATATAATTGGAATAAGGGTCGCCCAGTGCTTCCATCATACCGTTGACAGCACCGTCGATCAGCTTGTCCCGGTCTACAGCCTCGTAATAGTTCGATTCGATCAGGCTCAGCGCGGTACCCAGCTTCTGGGATTCCTTCTCCTGTAAGCCGCTGGTCTGCAAAACCGCAGCCACGCCTTCACCGGCAGCTTGTCCGAAGACTTGCGCATAGCCGGTAACGCCCAGGGTCAGGAGACTGCCGCATAACAACGCAGCGACGATCATAAAGGCCGCCGTGCTTTTCTTTAACATGATGTTACCACCGTCCCTTCATGTAGAGCTCGTGTATCCCGTAGCCGTCCGGAAAGGACGGTATCTCTTCCAGTATATGCCGCAGCGTGTATTAATATTTATTAGGCCTAAAATTTAGAGATACGGCATCGGATCAACGGTTTTACCGTCAATCCGCACCTCGAAATGAAGATGCGGGCCTGTAGAACGCCCGGTCGATCCCGATTCGGCGATGACCTGGCCTCTGTCTACCTTCTCGCCGGCTTTGACTTTAATCCCGCCTTCACGGATATGGCCGTACAGTGTCCATACACCGCCGCCGTGGTCGATAATCACGCAGTATCCGTAGCCGCTCCACCATTCGGCGACCAGTACGGTGCCGGAATCAGCGGCATGAATGTCTGTCCCCTGCGGAACCGCAAAGTCTACGCCGGTATGCATTTTGCCGACCTCACCGGTTACCGGATGTGTCCGGTAACCGTACCCCGAGGAAATCCGCGCCGAGCCTACCGGGAGCAGAAACGGTCCGTTACCTCCGGCATAGTCCGACGAGGAACTAGAACTGCTGACGCTTCTGGAGGCTTTGGCTTTAGCTGCGGCGGCTGCTCTGCGCGCCGCTTCCGCCTTGGCTGCAGCTGCTTTGCGTGCCGCTTCCTCCGCCTTTATTTTGTCCTTCTGCTCTTCAAGCGCCGAACGTTCGCTGGCCAGCTGCACCAGCTTGGCGTTCTGCTCTTCAGTAACTTCATCAGCTTCCTGGATCTCTTCATCATAATAAGCGATAAGCTCCTGCTTCTCGGCTTCCTTCTCCTTAAGCACCGTGCGCTGGGATTCCAGATCCGTATAAAGCTGCTTAGCCTGGGCGTATTGCCCCTCGAGCTCCTGCTTCTTCGCGATCACCGTCTGCTTGTCCAGCTTATGCTGCACCAGCAGATCCTGATCCTGGTCTACAATCATCTTCAGCGAGTCGGCCCGGTCCAGGAAATCCGAGAAGCTCGTTGAAGACAGCAGTACGTCAAGATATGAAACTGCCCCATCTGTATACATCAGCCGGACACGGGATTCCAGCAGCTTCTCGCGCGAAGCAACACGCGCCTCTGCTTCATCCAGCTCGGCCGCCGTCACATTCAGCGACTGCTCTGTGCTGGCGATTTTGCCGGAGATGGTCGTCATCTCGCCTTTGACCTGGGCAATCTGATCCAGCACATACTGGAGATTCAGCGTTGTTTTGTTCTTATAGTGCTGGGCTACCTGATTACGGGAAGCAGCCTGATCCTGTGCTGCCTTGGCGGCCTGCACCTCTTGCTGCAGCTTCTTCAGCTGCTGATCTATTTCAGAAACCGTTGTCTTCTTGGCATATCCGTCAGAGGGCCCTAATAAAGTGACAGCCAGCAGTGCTACGGCTAATCCGGCGGCAATCTTCTTCAACTCGCACTCCCCATCCTTTTACTCATTTATTTAAAGTTCCTTTTACAGTGAACAGTCCTATACTCTCAGGAATTTGCGGATTGACACGGTACTTCCCCAGACGCCGATCAGTACGCCCAGACCGACCAGCAGCCCGCAGAGCAGCACCCAGATATCTTCAAACGGGATCAGCTGCAGTCCAAGCATCGGATCTCCCTGTACGGAATTCGTAAGACTGCTGTATCCAATGTACAGTACTCCAGAGGTCACGAGTGAACCAATCAGCCCGATGAGCGCTCCTTCAATAAAGAACGGCCAGCGGATAAAATAATTCGTCGCCCCCACCAGCTTCATGATGCCGATCTCCTTGCGGCGGGCGAGAATAGTTACCCGAATCGTATTGGAGATCAGGAACATCGACATCAGGGCCAGACCTGCTACAAAAATAAAGCCTATATTGCGCACAGCGCGCGTAATCTTAAACAGCGTCTCTACGGAGCCTTTGCCGTAGTTTACTTTATATATCGGCTGCTCTTCATGCGTTTTGTTTAGTGCTTCTATCTTATCTGCTACAAACGGAACCGTGGTAGGTTCAATGACCTCTACCAGCAGCTTGTCCGGCAGCGGATTATTATCTTCGTCAAAGCCTTCCAGCAGCTCGGCGGCATCCGGTCCCATATCCTCACGGAATTCCTTAAGGCCCTGCTCTTTGGACACGAACTCTACCTTGCTGACTTCCGGCATACTGCCGATTTCATTCTGCAGCGTTTCACGCATCTTCTCGTCGGTATTCAGCGTCAGATGCACATTGATCTGCACCTGGCTGTCCGCCTTGTCAGCGATAGAATTAACATTAAGCACAAGCAGTATAAAGACACCAAGCACGAATAAGGAGACGACAATAGATGTGATGGAAGCCACCGACATCCAGCCGTTGCGGAATACGTTTTTGAAGCCTTCCCGCACATGCCGCAAGAAGGTTTTAAAACTCATAACCATATTCCCCTCTCACTTGGTCTCTGACAATATTACCATTCTCGATCGCCAGCACCCGTTTGCGCATTTTGTTGACAATATCCCTGTTGTGGGTAGCCATCACAATCGTTGTGCCGCGAAAATTAATCTCGTCAAGGAGCTGCATAATTCCCCAGGAAGTCTCGGGGTCCAGATTGCCGGTAGGCTCGTCCGCAATAATGACGGAAGGGTTATTGACAATCGCCCGGGCAATGGCAATCCGCTGCTGTTCCCCGCCTGAGAGCTGGGAGGGCTCGCGGTTCGCTTTGCTGCGCAGGCCGACTAATTCGAGCACTTCAGGGACACGTTTCCTGATAACCTTCTTCGGCGCTTCGATAACCTCCATCGCAAACGCAACATTCTCGTAGGCCGTCAGCTTCGGCAGCAGCCGGAAATCCTGGAACACTACGCCGATATTACGCCGGACGTACGGGATTTTGCGCGGTTTGAGCTTACCTATGTTGAATCCGCCTACCGAGATCTGTCCCTTCGTCGGAGTCTCTTCTCTATAAATTAATTTCATGAACGTTGATTTCCCTGCGCCGGATGGTCCGACGACATACACGAACTCATTGCGGTCGATCTTGACGGATATCCCCTGAAGCGCGTGGGTTCCGTTGGGGTAGGTCTTCCAGACATCCTGCATTTCGATCAAAATTATCACTTCCCGATTCTGACATATTCCGCCGGTTCTTCAGTTTCGACATCAAACCGCGGAAGCTTCCATAAACTGCACAAATTACCGCAGGCGTATCTATTGTAACAAATCTGTAACTGCTTGAGTACCCGAAAGTTTTACAGGCATCGCACATATATATAAATTACCGGCTCTTGTCCGGCTGTCTCAGAACAGTATTACATTCGCTCCATTGTTGAGAAAATCCTGCCCGCCGGCACTTCTGCTTCTATATATCTGCTTCAAAAAGGGATCATTGTAGGCCCACTTTATCCGGCGCGCTGCATGGCAGCGCAAATCCGCCGCCCTGAAGGAGTTTTTCAGATGAAAAAAAAACACGCCGCCCTCATCACCGTAATCGGGCTACTTCTGGCCGGATCCCTTCTGGCCGGGGGACTTCATATATATGGAAATCAGCAGACGGTCCCCAAGGGCACCCGGATCGCCGGCTGGGATATCAGCGGAATGGATATATCCGAAGTCCGCAGCGGACTAGCCGCGAGGCTGAATGCCCTGGAGGCGGTCCCGCTGATTCTCAGGGCGGAGGGAAATACCGAGATGACCGTCACCTTGGAGCAGGCCGGAACCACTTATGAAGCAGAGGCATTTCTCCGGGGGCTAAAAGAGTTAACAGACGGAGGACTGCTCCATCGTGTCCAAGCCCGGCGGAGCTTTGCCAGCTCTTGGGGCCTCGGCATTCATCTGGAGATTAAGCAGCTGCAGAGCAGCTTAAGTCCGGCTTGGGAACGGGAATCGTTCGGCGTTCCGGCAGATGCGACCCGCCATATTACCGGAGATGATCAAATCATCTACACCCCGGAAACGACCTCATATAAGGTCGACTGGCATGGACTGGAGCTCGCCCTGCGGGCAGCCCTTCCTGCCCGGCTCAGCAGCACAGAGTTCCTGACGGGTAAGCGCATTACCCTTGAAGTGCCATTAACCGTTCAAGAGCCGGCTGTAACACTGAAGGCTTTGAAGGACCAGGGAATTGAGCGTAAGATTTCGCAATTCAGCACCTCTCTCGGCTTAAGCGGTCCAGGCCGTACCTTCAACGTGGAGGCCGCAGCGAAAGCGGTCAACGGCACGATGCTGCCGCCGGGGGCTGTCTTCGACTACGGCAAAGCGATTGAAAAAGCCCAGGCGGAATCCGGCTTCCGCGAAGCGCCGGTTATTGTGAACGGGAAGCTGCAGCCCGGCACCGGCGGGGGAATCTGCCAGGTCTCCAGCACGCTCTACAATGCGGCCCTCCGCTCCGGCCTGGAGATTGTGGAACGCCGCAATCACTCCCTGCCGGTCAGCTATCTGCCCAAAGGCCAGGATGCGACCTTTTCCCAAGGGTATATCAATTTCCGTTTCCGCAATAATACCGGTAAATATCTAATTATTAAGGCGGCGGTCCAGGGCCGGACGCTAACTGTAAAGCTGTTCGGCACCTTCCCGAGAAATGTCTACTATTCCGTTCAATCCCAAACGGTTGAGGTGCTGCAGCCCGCAGCTAAATATGTAGCGGATTCCTCTTTGCCCCGCGGCGGTACCCGTGTTCTGCAGAGCGGAAAGCCAGGGTATATCGTCGAAACCTATATCACCCGTTTCGTTGACGGCAAAGCCGTAGAGAAGAAGAAGCTCTCCCGCGATGTGTATCCTGCCCAGAAGCAGGTGATCGCCATCAACCGCGGCGGCATGAGCAATGCGGCCCGGCCGGAATCCCTGAAGAAGCCGCTGGTGGAAGACGGCGTGAGCAGCAGTGAATAGAAAAATTACGGACAGCGGAAAATAACCGCTATTCAGAGCGCACAGCAAAAAGACGGTTCAGAATACGTTCTGACCGTCTTTTTGTGTAGCTTTATAACACTGCTGAAATTACGCCGATTATTTTACACAGTCATTACTTTGGTAATTATTGGAGTTTACGCAGGCGCGTTACACTGGGGGAAGACCTCCAGAAGAAAGGATGAAGAAATATGAGCACCGTATTAACCTCTGAATTGTCCGCCGTGCTACGCAGCGCCCCGTCCGTTCCGGCTTCGCTCACCTGCCGTGAAACGATGCGCGTCATGTTCCAGCATCCGGAATCAAAATGCATCGTTGTCTGCAATGAAGGGAACGAGCCAGTGGGCATACTGATGTGTGAACGTTTCTTTTTAAGAGCTACCGGGCGCATGGGTACGGACCACTTTTACCGGGAATCGATAACCAAGCTGATGAACCGCAAGCCCCTGATTGCCGATCTATCCACCCCTGCCGCCTCTGTACTGGCTGAAGCCATGAACCGCCCCGACATGATGAAAAATGATTGCATCATTATTACCTCGCAAGGCAAGCTCGCCGGTGTCATTTACCCTTCAGACATGCTTTGCTCCCGGCAGTAAGGCATGTTCCCCCAGCCCGGCGTTATCCTCCGCTATAACCAGCTGTATCTACTACCTGCCTTAGAATAAGGTATCCGGTGACATATCGATTCTCCAGTAGCCGTTCACTTTTTTCAATTTGACGACTACCATTTCATTCGCCCCCTGGCCGTCAGGCTGTGGCACACTCAATTCGAATACCGCGGTGGTTGCCGTTTTGGAGACCATAATGGCTGTAGCCTTATCATATTGAAGCGCGTTGCCCACATCGGCATTCACCTGCGCCATTCTTCCCTTATACTCCAGGAATTGTGTCTGTACATAAAAGGCGGCGGCATTGTGCGTGTAGGCTCTTTTTATGTAATTCATCAGTTGCTGCTTGGTGCCAAGATCGCTGGAAAGGAACCGGTAATTCATACCGTTGTATACGAATGTTTCCGGATTGTATACATTGCCGCTCCCGCTGGCGTAGGTATACAATTTTTTGGCGTGAACGACGAGCGGAATAATGCTTTTCACCGTCAGATTGTTAATCGTGGCCGGGCCCTCTTTACCCGGTACAGAAACCGCTACCGTCTTTATGGCCGTGCTCCCGGTGTCCGGCACCGCTGCCATTGCCCCGCTCCCTGCCGACACCAGCCCCAGTGCCAGAGCCAACGAACCTATCATCCACTTCTTGTTCATTCTCAATTCCTCCTTGTTGTTCTGCTTCACCAAGTAGATCACAGTTACTTCCATTACAATGACCGTTACTTTATACTTTACGGCGGCTTGTAAGCTAAAATACCCAATTCATATAGGAGTGAAAACGGATTTATGGGGGATGGGAACAAAAAAACTCCGCCTTCATTTGATAAGAAGGCGCAGCTGGGATCCGTTGCATATTTCACTAACAGGTTCTAGGTTATTTTGTTACTTAATGGCAACTTGTGCCTCTGTCTTCGGGGAATCCGGCGCATCCTCATAATAAGCTGTGAAAGAGATATTAGCTGTAATAATGCTTCCGGACTCCCCATTTGCAGCCGAATCCTCCGACTGCTGGAAGCTAAAAGAATCCACATTGATGATACGCGGCATAAGCTGCAGCGCAGTCAACCAGTTCCGGATACTGGTATACTCCCCTTCCACGATTGCTGTCATTTTCAGCTGCTTGACCGTAGGAAAAGCGATATCGGCCGAGCCCGTCATTTCCTGAATGGGATTGTTCTCACCAATGGCGAAGCCGATATCCTTAAGCCTTGCATTCGTATAACTGCCGATCGTCCGCAGATCAAGTATAAGCTGTTCGCTGGCGTCGCCGCGCGGAAGCTGTGCCAGCAGAGCTTCTTGTTCCTGATTGGCTTCAGATGAACTCTTCAACTCGTCAATCTTCGTTTTCAACAGCCCGTTTTGCTGTTCTAGCTGTCCAATCTGCAGATCCTGATCCTCAATCTGGCGGTTAACCGGCTTTACCCCAAACATGAAGAAGGCGAACAGCAGCAGAAACAGCACAAGTACCCCGAGTACTATGGGTGAACGATATTTATTGATCTGTTCCATTCTCTGCAGCTCCCCCTTCATTATTCTGTGTAGCTGTCCCCTGGTTATCTTCTTTCAGGTTTACCTTATAAATGGCGGTGTAGGCTCCGGCCAGTGAAGCAGCAGACCCTGAATCGGCTTCACCTTCGGACAATTTCTCGATGGATGCATCCACAGTAAAGGACATCTTCCGCAGCTTAACCAGATATTCGGAAGCCTGCTCCATTCCCGGAACGCTCACGGTCAGATCAATCGAGGTGAGATAGGTATAATTGATATTCCGCAGAGCACTGCCTTGCGGCAATCCTTCCGCCAGTTCATTTAACACAGATACGATGTTTAATTTATACTTCATAATCTCATCTATTGCTGCCTTGCGGTCCAGTTTGGCGGACCCTCCGTTATTAAGCTGGGTTAACTCGCGTTGCAGCATGGCACTCCGGTCCTGAAGTCCCTGCAGCTGCTGCTGCTGGTCACTTAATTCGCCCTTCCCTGAAGCAAAATAAATGCCGATCCCCAGTGAACCCAGCAGCCAAAGTCCTACGAGCGCGATTACCACGTAAGGGAACAACACAGCCTCCCTATCTTCGCGGGGCAAGAGATCAATATGGCGGATACGATGGCCGAAAGCGGCTCCAGTAGCGACACGGTAGTTGTTCAGCTCCGGGTCCTGCCCTGTATCAGCTTCCAGCTGATCCAGATTGACCGGGATAATCTCCTGTTCGGACAGGGACTGACGCAGTTCTGTGTGAAGCTGTCTGCGTATGCCCGGCGTCCCTGTAATCAGCACATTGCTGATACGGGTGCTCCCATCATGCAAGCTGTATTGATAGAAATTCAGCATCCGGGATATCTCGGCAGTGATCTCGACCATTTGCTCAGGTGACAGCACTTCCTCAGGCATTTCCAAAGAGGCCGCCGCTTCCGCGACATACGCAGTCATCTCAGGACCCTTAGGTGCTTCCACTCTGTTCTGATGTAAATCTGCTACGTTAATCGTCCGGCTAAATACGGGGTTACCGTCCCGGTACATATAAATGTCCAGCATGGACTGCTCCAGATGGATCAGCATCGTCTCGTTAAACAGTTCTCCCTGGCTGGCAGTAATGGTACGGGCAAGGGCAGTGGCAGATATTTCAACACTTAAGACCCGCAGTCCTGCAGCTTCCAATACATCAATGTAGTCCTGAATGGACTGCCGGGGTGCGGCAAAAACGAGCAGCTGACTCTGTTCCTCGTCTACCCCTGTTGTCACATAATCATAAACGGGATTCTCAAAAGGCAGATGAAGGCCGGTTTCGACCTCCAGCTTCACGAGTTGTTCCAGCTCTTTTTCGTTCGTGCTCGGAATGCTCATCTTGCGGATAATGATTTGTGCCGGCGGGATGGCTAAGGATACCCTCGCCCCCCTCAGTCCTTGCTGCTTCACCCAAGGCTTGAGGGCACCAAGCAGTGCCTCGCTGTCTGCGACCCGGTTCTCCACGATCATTCCGGAAGGCAGGGCAAGCGTCCCTTTTTTGCGGACCTCCCAGGTCTTATTTTTCTTTAAGCTGATGTAGCGAACCGCAGATTCTTCAATCGAAATCCCAATCGCCTGTTGACCTAGTACAAGCATGCGATGATAACCCTCCTAACCGATAAACGTGAGATAGAAACCAATGATGTCCGGGCCATACAGCAATGCAACCAGTGTGCCGAACGCCAAAAAAGGTCCGAATGGCATATGTTGTTTTTTTTGAACAAGACCTGCAAGCTGCAAGCCTCCGCCAACTGCCGCACCAAACGCACAGGCAATAAGAAAGGCCACAATGACATTCGGCCAGCCGAGAATCCAGCCCAGCAGCGCGAACAGCTTGACATCCCCCATTCCCATACCGCCAAACAGCGCAAGCAGCAAAAGAACGCCGCCTCCGCTCAGCGCACCAAGCAGATGAACCCAGAGCGGCTCCTCCGCCATAAAGGGAACCAGTACCAGAAAGAGCGGCAGGAAAAACAGCAGCACCTTATTCGGAATCAGCATGTACTTCAGATCTGAGACCGTAATAATAACCGACAAGCTGGCCAGCAGCAGCCCCACCAGCCCTTTCAGCGTAAGCCCCAGCTCCAGATACATCCAGAGGAACAGGAGTCCCGTCGCCGCTTCACCCATCGGATATAACAGGGAAACTTTCACGCCGCAGTGATGGCACTTCCCGCCGGACAGCACATAGCTGAAGACCGGGAACAGATCACGCACACCCAGCCTTGTATTACATTTCGGACAGCGTGACGGTGGATGCAGCAGCGACTCTCCCGCCGGTACCCGCAGTGCCACCACATTAAAAAACGAACCAAGTACCAGTCCGAGCAACGTGATATAAATGGCGATGAATATAGTCATGGTAGTGTAGGGTCCCTTTCAGGGATTTTAAAAAAGGAATCGGAATGGTTCCGATTCCTTAGAAATATTACTATAGTTAATTAGTTCTTTTAGTCTTTAGTATCTCTTCTTCAGAAAATTGCTTTGCCTCTGAATCAGTATCTAAAGTAGCTGTTCTGAGATCAACTGCAGCAGTATCAGCTAAAGTACCATCAGCACTAAAAGTAACTTTACTAGCATTAGCCAATGCCTCTTTTGTACTTGGAAGAACAATACCGGGTTCTAAATAACCCTGTGACTTTAAAGTTTCAACAGTTATTGAATAAGCTGCTGTACTTGTAAAAACACCTTCCTTTTCAGCTATTGTGTACATCCTTGCAGCTTCGTACACTTGTCTTGCTGTTGCCAAATCCGAGTCTTCTTTTGTATTGTTAATAATTCCGCTAATCATTGGAATCGCAATAACCGCGATAATCCCCAGAATAATGATAACCGCCAAGAGCTCAATCAGTGTAAACCCCTTCTGGTTCTCTTCCTTGCTCAATCTTTTTTTAATAGCTTGTGCCAACATTTCAATTTCCCCCTTGAATTTAGTAGTGTTGTAGTGCCGATAGAAAACTTATTCTACAATTTCTAGTCTTCCTTGCTGCCTTGCCCTGATATAGAAACAAATCCCCCATCATCCAGCACACGTGAAAGTTTCTTGGACTCCACACCGCCTTCCCGGCGTCACCCCTCTCAATATATACAAGGAACCGCAAGGCTCACATATTACCGTACAGACTGAACATCGGCAGCATAATACTTGCCACTATAACCCCAACTACACCGGCCAAAAAGGCAATCAGCAGCGGCTCGAGCAGTGATTTCAGGCGGTCAACCGTATTCTCTACATCCATCTCATAGAAATCGGCGACCTTAGACAGCATGGTATCCAGAGCGCCCGTTTCTTCTCCGATGGCGATCATCTGGGTAACAAGCGGCGGGAAGACCCATGCCTTCTTTAGCGGCTCAGACAGCGGTTTACCCTGCCGCAAGGAATCGCCTGCACTGCGGATAAACTTCCCGATCACTTTATTGCCCGCCACCTCCTCCACAATCGCCAGCGATTGTAAGATAGGGACGGAGCTGGCATATAGCGAAGCGAAGGTACGGGTAAACTGGGCGATAGAGCCTTTCTGGTTCAGCTTCCCGAACACCGGCAGCTTCAGCTTGGCATAATCAATTGCATAGGCGCCTTTCTCCGTCCGCTTGGCTACCTGGTACGCCGCGATCACCAGCAGCACTCCGAGGATCCAGAAATACCACTGCCCCTGAATGCTTTTGCTAAGTGCCAGTACCATCTTCGTAATGGCCGGCAGCTCCGCATTCATCGACTCGAACATAGTGACGAACTGCGGGACGATGGCCCATAGCAGGTAGACTACCGCTCCGATAGCCATCACTCCGACGGTGATCGGATAGGTCAGCGCGGACTTGATTTTTTCGGTCGTTGTATGCTGCTTCTCAAAGAACATTGCCAGACGCTCCAGCGTGCCTTCCATATTCCCAGACTCTTCGCCTGCGCGGATCATGCTGACAAACAGCGGCGGGAAAATTTTCTTATGGTCTTGCACAGCCTGAGAAAAGGCTATTCCGCGCATTAGACTGGAGCCGACATCCTGCAGTGCTTTACGGAGCGGTTTGCTCTCGGTCTGTTCTGCCAAAATCCGGGTTGCGTCCACAATCGAGACCCCCGCACGCATAAGGGTGGCGAACTGGCGGCAGTAGATGATGAAATGAATCGTCTTGACTGGATTCCCGATATAAAGCTCCATTTGCATGATTGAGGTCTTGCGTTCTACCAGCAAAAATACGGTCAGACCGCGCTTGCGAAGCTCTTCCATCGCCGCAGGCTTGTCCGATGCGGTCAACTTACCCTTGATCTGTCTGCCCGATGAGGTCTTGACCTGATATTCAAACAATGCCATCAGCTGCCCACCTCATTCATGTAGGCTTTGGCTGCATCCGGTTGAACCAGCCCTTGGGCCAGATATTCACGGATGCTCATCTCGAGTGTATGCATGCCAAGCGCCCGGCCCGTCTGCATGACATTTTTAATCTGGTGTGTCTTCTCTGTCCGGATCAGATTGGCGACAGCTGGCGTATTGACCAGAATTTCTGTTGCGCACAGGCGGCCGCGTCCTCCAGCCCGGGGGAATAGCCGCTGGCTAATGACCGCAAGCAGGACTGAGGCCAGCTGCGAGCGAATCTGCCCCTGCTGATGGCCCGGAAAAGCATCGATGATCCGGTCAATCGTCTGCGGTGCATCCGTGGTGTGCAGCGTAGCCAATACCAGATGCCCTGTTTCCGCTGCCGTAATGGCGGCCGATATCGTCTCCAAATCGCGCATCTCCCCGACAAGAATCACATCAGGGTCCTGCCGCAGGGCAGCACGCAGCCCGCTTGAGAAGCTGTCCGTATCACTGCCAACTTCCCGCTGGTCGACCAGACATGTACCGTGCCCGTGCAGGAACTCGATCGGATCTTCAAGCGTAACGATATGCTTGCTCTCCGATTGATTAATGGAGTGGATCATGGCTGCCAGTGTGGAAGATTTACCGCTACCCGTCGGGCCTGTCACCAGGATCAAGCCCTGGGGCTTCCTGGCCAGAGATGCCAGCAGCGGCGGCATGCTGAGCTGTTGTAATGAAGGAATGTCTGCCGGTATGGACCGTGCAGCGATGCTGATGCCGCTGCGCTGGCGGAAGACGTTCACCCGGTACCTGACTCCATTCTCCAGCGGAAAGGAAAAATCAGCCTCCCCTGCAGCGGCAAGGGTCTTACTGTGACGTTCGCCCATCAGCAATTCGGCCATCGCGGCCGATTCCTCAGGGTTGACGGCCTCTCCTTCAATCCGGTGAAGCGCTCCGTCAATCCTCATGACCGGCGGAGAACCTACGGAAATATGCAAATCGGAAGCTTTGGAGGAATAGGCCATATGGAGCAGCTCTATTATGTCTCTTGTGAATGTCGTCATCGGCTTCTTCCTCCCTCGAAATCAGTCCATCTTCTTAATGGTTTTGTTAGTGTGACACCGTCTCGCGCAGAACCTCCTGAAGGGTAGTCATGCCTTGCGTAACCTTAAGGAATCCGTCCTCCATCAGTTGTACCAGCCCGCTTGTCCGGGCAGCGGATTTCATTTCTTCGACTGTTGCCATATTCGTGATCAGTTCCCGCAGATGATCATTAATCGTCAGTACCTCATGAATGGCAATACGTCCGCGGTAGCCCGTGGTATTGCAGCTGCCGCAGCCGCGGCCGCGATGCAGTCGTTCAGTCGGCAGACCGTGCTTACGGAGGACAATCGCTTCCTGTTCCGAGGGTTTGTATGTTTCTTTGCAGTCGCTGCAGATCTTGCGGACCAGACGCTGGGCGACTACGCCAATTAGTGAAGAAGCGATAAGATAAGGTTCAATTCCCATATCCCGAAGTCTTGAAATTGTACTGACTGCATCATTGGTATGCAGCGTTGACAGCACTAAGTGCCCGGTAAGTGAAGCTCTCACTGCAATCTCGGCGGTTTCTGTATCCCGGATTTCCCCTACCATCACGATATTCGGGTCCTGACGCAGGATGGAACGGAGTCCCGCTGCAAAAGTCAGTCCCACCGCAGGATTCACATGAACCTGATTGACCCCTTCGAGCTGATATTCCACCGGATCTTCGACCGTGATAATATTGGAACTCTCCACGTTAAGCTGGTTCAGTGCAGAATACAGTGTAGTGGTCTTCCCGCTTCCGGTTGGCCCTGTAATCAGCAGAATGCCGTAAGGTTTGGCGATCATGTCCCTGAACGCAGCATAATTAGGCTCGCTGAAACCGAGGCTGTCCACCGATTTGATACCTGTGCTTAGGTCGAGCAGCCGGAGTACAATTTTCTCCCCGTGCATCGTGGGCAGAGAGGACACGCGGATGTCGACCATCTTGTAGTCGAATTGCATCTTAATCCGGCCGTCCTGAGGAAGCCGCCGCTCGGCAATGTTGAGCTTGGCCATAATCTTCAACCTGGCTGTAATAAAGCCTTGCATTTGTTTAGGAATGACACGCTCCGTCCGCAACGTTCCGTCGATCCGGTAACGGATCGTAAGATTATTCTCGCCCGGATCGACATGAATATCGGATGCCCGCAGCGCAACAGCCTGCTGAATCATCTGATTAACGAGCCGGACAATCGGCGAGTCCTCGTCCGTAATCTCCGTCTCTTCAATCTCTTCCTGGGTAGGAAGTTCTACCATCATCTGGCTCATTGAATCGCGCATGCCGTAATGCCGGGCTATCGCCCGCTGGAGTTCGTCCCGGGTAGAAATAGCCGGTTCAATCTTGAACCCGGTGCTCATCCGCAGATCCTCAATGGCAAAATAGTCCAGCGGATCGGCCATGGCAACCATCAGCTTCCCGCCCTCTTTCATAAATGGCAGTACCTGATAGCGCTTGGCCATACTCTCCGGAATAATCTGCGTGATTGCCGGATCAATCTGATATTTAAACAAGCTGACATGCGGAATGCCCAGCTGGAATTCCAATACTTCGATTAACTGCTGTTCGGTGATATAGCCCTGCGAGATTAAGAGGTCTCCGAGCTTGCGTTTGGTCTTGCGCTGTTCACCCAGAGCCTCATGCAGCTGTTCCTGCGAGATAATACCGTTCTCTACCAGCAGGTCCCCGAGTCGCTTTTTTATGATTGCCAACGTACGCTCATCCTCACTTCGTAGAGTTTATATTTATATATCGGATATAAGAAGAAGAGATTTAGGTTATGCACTACAATTCTGCCAAGAATAGACCGATATCATTATGTATTCCAGTGCAATTTTAAATAATAAAAATATTGGAAATCTATGAAATTCTAGTTCCAAATACTTAAAAATTAGGGTAATTTTTCATAGATATTTATTGCCTATACATGTAAATTGTCCTAGAATGATATATAGCATATAACTGTTTTATTTACAATTAAGATTTCCAATTTCCGACTGAATTCGATACAAATATTAATAATTACACCAATTTATTCAATATATTTTCAGGGGGAATCGTCAAATGAAATTGTTAAGGCGCAAAAAATGGATTCTGATTTCTGGAATCTCGCTGTCGATTCTTATCATTGCCGCATTTATTCAAGGTTTCCTTGTATCTGTTAATGCTACCAATACTAATTACACGATTCGTATCCTGGAGATTACCGATCCGAACAGTGCCAGCCTCAAGCTTAGTGACAGCGATCCCTTCCCCTTTAGTGAGTTAGATGACCTGCAGAATGTATCCAATGTTAAAATTGATACCATTACCATGAAGCGGTTCGTATCCCTGCGTGAGAATTGGGACGGCAAATACGATGCCATTTATATCGGTAAAGGTGATTACAGCACAACGTTGATTAACAGCAACGGAAACAGCAGTACAACGGTTAGGCAAGAAGCCCATAAAACCTTAAGCATTGAGAATGATATTACCCTCCTTAAAGCGAAGGAAATAACCGACTATTACATTAATAAGGGCCTCTATGTATTTTTGCGGGAGGAGACATTCACCGCCCAAGCTACAGCTGCGGCCAAACAGGGGAATTTATTCGCTACCTTTAATCCTTACCGCACCACTGCTAAATCAAATATTGTTTTTCTTAACAACAAGGCAGCTCTGGACAATTTCACAGCAAAAATCAAAGATGCCTCTTCTCCCTATCTGACCGGCCTGACCCAGCGTCCGAGACTTGCGATAACCAACAAGGCAGATATTATCAGCTACCGTAATACGCCAAGCCATGCCTACGTTTCAGGCGATACACTAAGCTTCGATGTTAAGTTAGACAATATTATCAACTTAACTCAGCGTCCCGTCCGGGTCCGCTTATTTATGAACGTAGACTCTTCACTGCCCATGAAGGAGAACAATGTCGTTGCTACTGAAATTATGAGTTCCTCGTCGGGAACAATCAGCTACAAGCTTCCGCAGACCTATTCAGGTCCTTTGTACTGGAAAATGGAAATTACCGATACCCTGAGCGATTTGAAAGATTTCGACTCCGGCGTCATACTCTACAAAGGCATCAAGCCAGTAATTAAGGTGCTGCAGGTAATGCCAGCTGGCTTGACAGACAGTAATTTGAAAAGCACTGTATACAAAAACATGGACTCCTCCTATTTGACCGGCACGAACAGCAAGGATTTCGAAATCCAGATCACACCAATAGATATGAGAGCCTTCAACACATATATTGCCAACCATATCAGCGCAACCGATCCTACCTCCGGATTAAACGGAGTCTACGATATGATCGTATTCGGCTTCCAGGACATGTACGACCGTGTCAGCACACCAATGCTATCCAAAGCTGCTGCAGATGCGGTAAAGGCCTTTGCCGAACAAACGAAGCAAAGTCTGATGCTCACTCATGACACCATTTTCCGTGAAGTCGATGCGAATCCGGCTACACCGGCATTGGACCCCTATCTGGAAAGCACCACGAGCGGAGTCCAGAACCTGAACTATTGGAGTTCATATTTCCATGACATGGTTGGCCAGGCACAGCCGCGGACCTATCTGGGCGGTAGTGCAGTCAATCCTTCTACGAAGGTAGTGTCGGTAAACGAAGGTCTTTTGACGCAGTATCCCTTCGATCTCGACAAAATTGACCTGACTTCAAGTACGGGACGCTACACGGTTGCCACTACCCATGACCAGTTCTTCCCGCTGAACCTGGAGCGGGCTGATGTCATTCCTTGGTACAACATTTCCGGATCCGGCCGGGATACCGATGACAGCTATAACCACTTCTACACGTACTCTGTCGGCAACATTACTTTTTCCGGCACAGGCCATACCAACAAAAACTTCCCCCAGTGGGAACAGATGCTGTTCGTCAATACAATGTACCGTGCGTTTACCGGAGCTAACCACGCTCCTGAGATTACAGTTGCTATGCCCGTGGATAAGAGTATCAAGCCTTCGTACCAGGACAAACTCGTTGTTAGTTATACAGTCAATGATTGGGATCTTAAGGATAAAGATCTCCTCACTGGCATTAAGTTTAAGGTTAATAACGAATACTTGTCTGATTATGAAATGGCCGAGAAGACAGTGCAGTCCGGGGAGACCATAACACAAACCTTTAACAACCCGCTTCCCGAAGGAGGCGCCCTTCAGATTGAAATTACGGCTAAGGACAGCCAAGGAGCCCTCTCTACCAGAACGGTGAACGTAACCGTAGAAAAGGTAGGTTCGAATCTAACTCTTAGCCGGACTGTGTCTTCGAGTGCAGTGGAACGAGGAGATACTGCTAACCCTCTTATCCTTACTTATACCGTTACACCGAACTCGATCCCTGCTTATACCGTTCAGAATGGAGAACAGACGATTAGTAATCTGACAATTTCAAATATCGAGTATTCGGAGCGATTCCCGGCAAATCTTGAATTTATGGATCCTCTGCCAGCCGGGACTTCCAAGAGCGGCAATCTTACATCCGGGTATACACTGACGAGAAGCCTTGGTGAAATTAAGTATCATTTGTCTGCGGATGGTAAAACTTTCGAGCCAGACACCGGTCAAACCATTAATTTCAGCCTTAACGCTGTCGCAGGTGAGAAGAAATCCTATTTGCTGGAGAATGCAAAATTGAGTTTTGAAGAGATACATGCTACTTCAGAGATTTACAGATCAGTAAATAGTATTAGCAGTGAATTTAATGCGTTCTTGTTTGGCGACATCAAGCTGAAGAGTACCAGTACAGACGGGAATCTGGCAGCAGCCGGAAATGCGGAGTTTACCAGCTATAGTCTTAACGGGCACGGTACCCGAACCCTGGTAGTCGGAGGAAACTTTATATTCAATGGCGGAAATGGCGCCAAAATTCATGGCAACGTCGTTTATGGGGGAACGTCGACAGTTACTGTGAATAATTCTGTTGAAGGTTCGGTAACCAAAGGAACTCCTATCGATTTCACAGAAACCCAGCGGCTTATGCTGCTAGAGTCCAGCAGTCTTGATTCACTGGCCGCTAAGGTTGTTGATGACCAATCTCTAGACTTCACCGGCACGGATAGTAACCGGAATGTTTTTGATGTTACTACGGATACTCTGAAAAATGTCAAGATAGAGGCTCCGGAAAGCTCGACGGTTATTATCAATGTACATGGAGAATCCGTTTCAATGCACGGCGGCTTTACCTTAAAAAATGTCAAAAGCAATCATGTGCTTCTAAACTTCCCTGAAGCGAAGTCACTTACTATTGGCGGGATAAGAGTAGATGCTACAATTCTTGCACCTTTAGCCAGCGTACAGTTCGACAACGGTCAAATATCCGGTACTCTTATTGCTAAAAAGCTTTACACCGATAACGGCGGATCTTTAAGACTGGATGTATTCACCGGAACGCTTCCAGAGGTCGTAAATGATACTCACCCCGACCGGCCAAAGCAGACAATCTACTTTAACCCGGCAAGTTTTGAAGCTATCGTAAAAGTAACCTCTCTCTCCCTTCAAGGAGCACGGATCAATATGAACACCGAGCTCGGGATGAAATCTATGGTTACTGTCCTGCCGGACGATGCGAGCAATAAGGAAGTCTCCTGGGTTTCTCTGAACCCGGATATTGCTACAGTTACCGATGAAGGTGTAGTTAGAGGCATTAAGGCGGGAACTGCTTCGATTCAAATTACGGCGAGAGACAGCAGTGGAGTTACAACTTCGGCAATAGTAGAAGTCGTTTCTCCCGATCTGAATATTTTAGGGCCAACCAAGGCTTATGTAGGTGATCATCCAGCATTTGAGGCGCTGTATGATACGGCTGACACAATTGAGGGTTACGAATGGTCAATTAAACGGGACAGTAATTCGGCAGGAGCTACTCTCAGTATACCTTCGGGTTCGCTTAACGAACATGTTACTATGACGGCTACCCGGTCCGGTCAGGCTACACTCGTGGCGACTGTAAAGACTAACAAGTTTAAAGATGGAGCTGCCAGCAAAGAACTAACAGTAACCTTCACCAATCCGGTAAGCCAGATCACCATCGACGGAGTATCCCAGGTAAATGTCGGGCAGAAAATCCCGTTACAGGTAAGAGTGGTTCTACCGGATAATGCTGATCCCGCTGTTTATACCTGGAGCCTGGAAGGCGCCGGTGGCACCTACGCACAAATTATTCCTGGCAGCACCACCAGCAGCATAGAGTTAAAAGGACTGCAGATTACCGAGAAGGACAAACCTGTTATTGTGAAGGTCACTACACCGGGCCCTGTTCCGGGACAGCCTGTCACAGCAACTGCTCTAATTACTGTGGGGGCAAGATTAACCAATTTAAGTCTGCCTCCAACGATCGACATTGGAGTGGGGAGCGAGAATTCTCATGACCTGTTTAACATCAGGGATCTCACCTTATTCCCTGTAAGCATGACGCTGGCCGATATCGTAGGCAAGCTGGAGTGGACCAGCAGCAATCCTGCTGTAGTTAGTGTAACAGGGAACGGCGTAATTACCGGTATCATTAAAGGTTCGGCAACGGTCACTGCCACCTATAAGGATAATCCTGCAATTAAAGCTTCGGTTCAGGTCAATGTGATTAATGAGGACCGCTACTAAAACCGTTGTAAAGCTAAAATAATGTCTCTTTCCCCTCAGGATGGTAATCAAAAAGAACCCCCGGGCAATACCAGCGTGACTTCACTGGTACCCCGAGGGTTCTTTTGGTTTGATGATCTTTTCTAATCCAGCTTCACGCCTTCAACTCGGATATTGACTGTATTAACACGGGGTAGCCCTGCCTGCTGGTCGTTAAAAATCTGATCATTGTAGGTAGCTTTGAAGCGGGTCAAGCTGTTATTAGCGGTAATCGTGATATCTCCAGTACCTTCTGACGCACTGCCTCGCACAGCATTGATCGTCAGATCTCCTTTGGCGAAGAATCCGCCGCTTAGCGAAAAGATTGAACCTACACCGTACAGCTTCGCGTCGGAATCCGTATAGAAAAACGCATCCAGCGGGGCAGGTTCATTATTGGTGAAGGCTGCCAGCCGGTTAATCAGAATTCTGCCTTGGGATATGAGCACCAGCTCTTTGTTATTCAATCCTTTGATCGAGGCGTCTTCGACAATGGTCGTGTAATCCTCTGCCGAGTCTAGCGAAGAAGCCCGGAGGGCAAAGATCGTCGAGTCGAAATCCACCTTCCCGCGGATTTCCACTTTTCCTGTAACAAGAATATTTGCCCGCACTTGAATCGGCGTAGCATTCCCATAGTTATTGATAATTAAATCTCCGTCAATGATATACCAGTTGCGGGGTGAGGTTGAGTTTTTAGCGCTTTGTGTATAATTAATTCCACTTAGCTCGGTACCATCCAACGTCAAATTGCCTTTATAGATTACGGATTTGCTCGGCTGAGTCAACTGCTGCACTGCAGTATTGTAATCCGTCAGATTCTTCTTGCCTTGTTCCGAAGTGTCTGTTGGGTCAGGCTTGGAAGGAAGCACCGGATGATCAAATATAGATTGATAATTAGTGCCCAGATAATTAACCAGATTGCCGGATGCCAGGTTCTCAGAAATCTTCTTTCTATCCGCTCCGGCCCCTACCGCCTCAGCAATTTTATCGATAAAGGAGTACTCCACATTCACCTCAACGAAGCTGCGGTGACTCTTAATTTTCACGTCCTGCTGGGGGATTTTGCCGGTCATCGAGGTGGAGGAAGTAAGTTTATCGGCAGTAACCGGTTGTTTGCCCTGTTCCTGATAGACAAGCTTATTCAGTGATTGAATATGGGCTTCGCCCGAGAGCTCAAAGGGTTTAGATACAAAGGAGTGGTCTCTAGTTTTATATTTATATAGAGCGGTGTCACTAATGGTCAGTGTATTGCCGGCATATATATTGCCCTGAATATAAGGCGAACCGTTAATAGTTAAATTATTCTCTGAACCCAGGGTATACTTTAAAAAATCCGGAAAAGTATCGATTACCACCGTCTGCGAAAGCGTCCGGGTTACACCGTTTACATCCGCCTCAGCAGTCAGAGTCAGTCTGTAACTGACCGATTGCCCTGCCTGGGCGGGTCCGCTTTTTACAGAATTGACCTTAACAATTTTGCCTACTGCAGTTACACCCTCTGTCTGAAGCAGGTCGGTACTAACCAGCAGTCCATTCGATCCGCCTGCCTGTAAACTCTGCAGAAAACTCGCAATCTTGTCATCCAGCTCATTTTGGCTTAGGTCCACACTCTTACCAACCTCTTTATTAAGGCTTGCAGTAATATAGGCTATCGCTTCATCGAGGGTCTTCTCCGCCAGGTGCAGGCTCTGAACATCGTTCTTCCGTGTCTCCGTTCGCTGTGCCCCCCCGACTGCTGCGCTAAGCACACTAAGCCCAAGGATGGTAAGCAGCAAAACAATAAACATCACCAGCACCAGAGCGGATCCCTGCTCTTCCCTGAAGCGCCGCGCTGCTGCTCCTGGTCTTATATTAATGATATGACGCTGTGACGGTTCAGACATCTGCCAGCCACCTCCTAAAATCCGAATTTGCTTTCAAGTTCCATAGTGTAAGCTCTGCCGTCATACATCTGGGCCAGTTTTAGCTTGATTTTAATAAGTCCGGTATCGCAGGAAAAGCCAGACTGGCAGGTCCTTCCATCAGCAGAGGTTGAAGAAATGACCGAACCCGTTAGACTAGAGTCAATGGAAGTCCGTGGGTCATTCGGATCAGGTACGGCCGTAATTGCCCCAATAATAAGGCTGCCTCCAGAAAAGGCGATCATCTCATCGGCAGCTGACCCTTTTTTCAGCGTAATCCCGTTTATGTTGGTGGTATTTATTACACTTTCAGGAGCATAGGTATATAGTTCATTAATAATTGTAGACATAATAATATCGGCTTCATCCCGCAAAGCGTTCTCAATCGTTATTTTGTGATAACTGCGGAAGCCAAACATGGTTACCATTGAAATAATGCCGACTATCATGGAAAAGAGTGTTAAGGCTGCGATCATCTCGATTAAGGTAAAACCATGCTCCGACTTCAACCGCTCAGCGAATTTTTTCATCTGTAATATAACCCTCCACCACTGTACTGGCAGTATGGCCGTTAGGGCCGCCAGGTCCTGTTACCGTTACCTCTACGGGAATTAAATACGGTGCCATCTCTTGTTTGCGGATATCCACCGCCCCTTCCGTATTTCCGCCGGTCCTGCCATTCTTCATTTTCTGATGCAGATTAGCCTGATAAGTAATATCCACCTGATAGCTGACATTATTGATTACCGGATTAAGCACATTGGCAAGTGTATTCACGTCGGTTATTATGCCATCATAGACGGCACAGCTTACCGAAGTCTCCGTAAGAGGAACACAGCCGGATGCCTTAATACTGGAGTGTCCTGCAACTGCAGGCTGCGTCCCTTTTGCCGGTGTGCCTTGGAAATACACGCTCATCGTCTCAAAGTCCTGCTTCTCCATATAAAAAAGCGCGTTCCGCGCCAAATTGACCATAATTGTCTTATTCTGGTTCGATTTCGAGTAGGACAGCGCCCGGGTAAAATAAGAGGTTAGCACAAGGGATACAATCGAGAGAATGACAATAGCCGCCAGCACCTCAATCAGGGTAAACCCCTTTTCTGTACCCCCTGTTGTATTCCGTTTATCTTTCAATACCATCCGGTTCGCTCCTTATCCTGTTCTGCCTGTCATAAGTCCTATTCTTTGCACCGTTCTGAATCTTTCTACCTATTCCCATTATATTCTTTCATTTGTTGCCCCAGCAATCCTATTAGACATAATTATTCTAGAGATTTCTACTATGTATATCGGTTTTGCACTGTGCTATCATTTGTGCTAAAAGGAGGATGTATCCATGGCTTTAATAGAATGCAAATTTTATTCCGAAGTGCTCGGATTAAGCACCTCAATGACGGTTATTCTGCCGCAGCAGACGACTACGCAAATTGGTCTCAGCAATGTCAAAAGGGGAGATCTTCACCCGACACTCTACCTGCTGCACGGTTTATCGGATGATGACTCCATCTGGCTGCGCCGGACCTCGATTGAACGGTATGTGGCAGAGCTGGGTATCGCCGTGGTCATGCCGCAGGTGCACCGCAGCTTTTATACAGATATGGCAGGCGGGGGCAATTACTGGACCTTTATCAGTGAGGAGCTGCCGGCGCTCGCACGCTCGTTCTTCCCGCTGTCGCCAAAACGTGAGGATAACTTCGTAGCCGGTCTCTCCATGGGCGGGTATGGAGCGATCAAGCTGGGGCTGCGCAAGCCGGAGACTTTTGCCGCTGCGGCAAGCCTTTCCGGGGCGCTGGACATGGCGCATGATTTCATCAACTGGGAGAATCCATCCCAGAAGAGCCGGGAGTATGAGCTTATTTTCGGGCAAGAGGATATCGACGGCACTCCAAATGATCTGCTGTGGCTGCTCAAGGAAGTAGACCGCTCCAAGGGACCTAAACCGCTTCTCTATCAGTGCTGCGGCACGGAGGATTTCCTGTATGAAAATAATCAGAGCTTCCGCAAAGCCTGCGCCAAGACTTCACTGTCTCTAACCTATGAAGAAGGTCCGGGCGAACATGAGTGGGGCTACTGGGATACCAAAATCCAAGATGTGCTGAAATGGCTGCCGCTAGGTAAATAATCAGGCCGGTGCTGTAAAAAAAGACTGTCCTTCCCGTAACCCGATACGGTGAGGACAGTCTTTGGTTTAGGTCATGTTTGATTAGGATCAGCCTGACTACTTATTCGGCACTCTTGGCATACTGTGTTACCCATTTGCCTGCTTCCAGAAGAGAAGCTTCAGCCCGTTCAATCGCCGCTTTAACCTGGACAGTGGCTGTGCCGCCGTAGACGTTACGGGCGTTCACTACAGCCTCAGGCTGCAGAACAGCATAAATTTGGTCATCGAATAGCGGTGAGAACTGCTTGAATTCATCGAGTGTCAGATCGAGCAGGAATTTGCCTTCGTTGATACAATACAGCACGGTTTTGCCGATCACCTCATGAGCCTGGCGGAAAGGGAGTCCCTTGCCTACCAGGAAGTCAGCGATATCGGTCGCATTGGAGAAGTCAGTATTGACCGCTTCACGCATCCGGGTTTTGTTCACCTTCATGGTTGAGATCATCGGTGCGAACAGCTGCAGCGCACCTGTCAGCGTGGCTACTGTATCAAACATGCCCTCTTTGTCTTCCTGCATATCCTTATTGTAAGCCAGCGGCAGTGATTTAAGCACGGTCAAGAGACCGATCAGGTTGCCGTAGACACGGCCCGTCTTGCCGCGCACCAGTTCCGGTACGTCCGGGTTCTTCTTCTGCGGCATGATGCTGCTGCCGGTACAGAACGCATCGTCAAGCTCTACGAAGCTGAATTCCGTGCTGCTCCACAGCACGAGCTCTTCGCTGAGCCGGGATAGATGAGTCATAATAAGCGCTGCGTTCGCCAGGAATTCAACAATGAAGTCACGGTCGCTGACAGCATCGAGACTATTCTCATACACACTATCAAAACCAAGCTGCTCCGCCACAAAATGACGGTCAATCGGGAACGTCGTTCCGGCAAGGGCCCCTGCGCCCAGCGGAAGCACATTGATCCGCTTGTAGCTGTCCGTCAGGCGCTCCGCATCGCGGCGGAACATGGAAACGTAAGCGAGCAGGTGATGGGCAAACAGGATCGGCTGAGCGCGCTGCAAATGCGTGTAGCCCGGCACAATCGTCTCCACATTGTCTTTAGCCTGTTCAATCAGTGCTTCCTGCAGTTCATGCAAGAGTCCCACGAACTCCACCACCCGGTTGCGAAGATACAAATGCATGTCTGTCGCTACCTGGTCGTTGCGGCTGCGTCCCGTGTGCAGCTTGCCGCCAACCGGACCAACCTCCCCGATCAGATTCTTTTCGATATTCATATGAATATCTTCGTCCGCTACAGAGAACTCAATCTCGCCTGCCCGAACCTTATCCAGCACCTTGTTCAACCCGGCCTTGATGGTTTCGACATCCTCCTGAGGCAGAATACCGCATTTGCCCAGCATCGTCACATGGGCCAGACTGCCCTGCACATCCTCTTCGGCCAGCGCCTTATCAAATCCGATGGATGCCGTATATTCCTCCACCAGCTTGTTTGTTCCTTTGGTAAACCGTCCGCCCCAAAGCTTGCTCACCTGTTATGTCCTCCTCTGATGGACGATAGAAGGGCCGCTCCTGTCCTGACGGAGGAACGGCCTTCTAGTGTCCGCTTATATGATATGCTGCTATAAAACCGCCGAGCGGCTAAAATAATCTACTTATTCGATTCTGCCACACCCGCAGAAACCTTTAGACGCAGTGCATTCAGGCGGATAAAGCCTGTCGCATCACCCTGGTCATACGCCTGGGTCGGATCTGCTTCCATCGTCGCGATGTCCGGATTGTACAGGCTGACCGGAGATTTCACGCCGGCACCGATAATGTTGCCTTTGTACAGCTTCACGCGAACCGTACCGGTTACGTTCTTCTGGCTCTCGTTCACCAGTGCCTGCAGCGCAAGACGCTCAGGAGCGAACCAGAAGCCGTTATATACTAACGTACTGTAACGGGTAATCAGGCTGTCACGCAGGTTCATTACTTCACGGTCCATCGTGATGGATTCCATTTTGCGGTGAGCGGTGAACAGAATGGTTCCGCCTGGAGTCTCGTACACGCCGCGGCTCTTCATGCCGACAAAACGGTTCTCGACCATGTCCACACGTCCGATACCGTGCTTGCCACCCAGCTCATTCAGCTTCTCCATCACCTGCAGCGGAGTCAACGCTTCACCGTTCAGCGCCACACAGTTGCCTTTCAGAAAGTCCAGCTCCAGGTATTCCGCTTCATCCGGAGCATCCTCCGGAGCATTACTGAGCAGGAACATCTCTTTGTTCTCCGGTGCGCTTGGATCAAACCACGGATCTTCCAGCACGCCGCTCTCATAGCTGATGTGCAGCAGATTGCGGTCCATCGAATACGGCTTCGCCGCCGATGCCTGCACCGGAATGCCATTGGCTTCAGCGTAGGCAATCATTTCCGCACGGCCCGGGAACTGGTTGCGGAACTCTTCCAGCCGCCAAGGTGCAATCACCTTGATGCTTGGCGACAATGCCGCCGCATTCAGCTCGAAGCGGACCTGGTCATTCCCTTTGCCGGTTGCGCCATGGGCAATCGCTGTAGCGCCTTCGGCGATGGCAATGTCCACCATACGCTTAGCGATCAGCGGACGGGCAATGCTTGTTCCGAGCAGGTATTGGCCTTCATACAGCGCACCCGACTGGAACATCGGATAGATGAAGTCATTCGCGAACTCGTCGCGCAGATCGTCGATGTAGACCTTCGATGCGCCGGTCGCCAGCGCTTTTTCCTCCAGGCCGTCAAGCTCTTCCTTCTGGCCAATATCGGCGGTGAAGGCAATAATCTCCGCATCATAGGTTTCTTTGAGCCATTTCAGGATGACTGAGGTATCCAGTCCGCCGGAATAGGCGAGTACGATTTTTTCTTTTGCCATGGGGGTGCAACTTCCTTTCGGTGTGGGGGTATAGGATCAACATTGGTAAAAGAGTATAGCTCCGGTGCCCGGACGCAGGCTGCGTGAAGGTTTGGACTTCCGGCCGCTGATATCATTGAATCAATTACTGTGTAGATCGAATCAGAGACTTTTCTATTTTGGGATTAGCTGTGACTCCAGAGAATGTTTGGACTTCCAGCCGCTGTTGTCTTCAGATTTCCTAATTCGAACCGTTTATAGCGGTAGAAATCCGAAGACAAAGGCGGACGCTACCGCTCTTACAGTTCCAAAATTCCCTTCCGCCACTTTTCCCTTAATATTCTTTTTCAAATTCGATCTAAGCAGCTATAGTATGAATTCAATGATAAAGGCGGACGCTGCCGCTCCTCCAGTTCCAAACTTCACTCCGCTGCTTAGCACCGGATCAACAACTTTAAAAGCCATGTTCATCCTATATAGTGATTTATATAGTATTAGACCAGACATCTTAGTTGGAATTACTCCACCTAAATCCAGGTTTGACCGTAATATCTACGTTATAGGTGGAATTTCCCCACTTATTTCCGTCTACATGCCACTTTGGTGATACTTTCCGAAAAATTAAGTGGAGATTATCCAACTAGAATTTCAGTTTAGGTGGATGAGCGGAAATTAAGCGGATAAATTCCAATTAATCATATATTAGTTAGCTAAAAAAGTAGCAGACCTGCCTCAGCTTAGCCCATCAACGCAGCCATCAGCGCTTTTTGCGCATGCAGGCGGTTCTCAGCCTGGTTGAAGATGACCGAGTTCGGGCCGTCGATCACGCCGGTGCTGACCTCTTCCTCCCGGTGGGCCGGCAGACAGTGCAGGAACAGGTAGTCGCTTTTCGCGCCTTTTACCAGTTCTTCATTGACCTGATAGTCCTTGAATGCCGCTTCACGCGCCAGCTGCTCGGCTTCAAAGCCCATGCTCGCCCATACATCTGTGTAGATCACGTCAGCATCCTGTACCGCTTCCTGCGGGCTGCGTGTGATGACGATGTTCGCGCCTGTCTCCTTGCCAATTTCACGCGCCTCGGCAACTACAGCAGGGTCAGGCTCATAGCCTTCCGGTCCGGCAATCGAGACATGCACGCCCAGCTTGGCCCCGCCGATCAGCAGGGAATGCGCCATGTTGTTGCCGTCGCCGATGTAGGCTAGCTTCAGGCCTTTGAGCTTGCCTTTATGCTCATAGACCGTCTGATAGTCGGCCAGCACCTGGCACGGATGCGCCAGATCGCTCAAGCCGTTGATTACGGGAACGGAAGCGAAGCGGGCCAGCTCCTCCACCTTATCATGACCGAAGGTACGGATCATGATGCCGTCGAGATAACGGGACATAACCTGTGCTGTGTCGCCAACCGTTTCTCCGCGTCCAAGCTGGATGTCATTTTTGCTGAGGAACAGCGCATGACCGCCAAGCTGAAACATTCCGACCTCGAAGGATACGCGTGTGCGGGTCGAGGATTTTTCAAAAATCAGTCCAATCGTCTTACCCTTCAGCGGCTGGTAGACCTCACCGTTCTTTTGCTTCTGCTTCAGCTCTATAGCCAGATCAATCAGATACGTGATTTCCTCCGGACTATAGTCGTTCAGCTCCAGCAAATCACGGCCTTTGAGCTGCTGTGCGATAGTCGCCTTATCGCTGTGTACTCCCTGGCTCATGAATGTTCCTCCCCGTTTCCTTTGTTAGCATAAGTATGAATGAGCTGAACAAGAATGTCCACCGCCTGGCGGATCTCATCAACACTCACATATAGATTAGGCAGCAGCCGGATAACGTTCGGTCCGGCCTGTACAAACAACAGTCCCTGCTTCTGTCCAGCCAGTACAATATCCCCTACCGGCTCTGCACACTCGATCCCGATCAAGAGGCCTTTGCCGCGTATTTCCTTTACAAAAGGCGTATCCGCCAGCTGCTCTCTCAGCAGTCCGCGCAGGAACTCGCCCATCTCCTCGGCACGCTGCGGCAGCCCGTCTTCGAGCATTGTCTCGATCGTGGCTTCCATCACCGCTGCAGCCAGCGGCGTGCCGCCGAAGGTGCTGGCGTGGCTGCCCGGGCTGAATGCTTCACGCAGATATCCTTTTCCGAGCATTACACCTGCCGGGAATCCGCTGGCTACCCCTTTGGCCAAGGTGAAGATGTCCGGCTCAATGCCGTAATGCTGATGCGCAAACAGCTTGCCTGTACGGCCCATGCCGGTCTGCACTTCATCCACAATCAACAGCAGGCCGTGCTCTTTGCACAGCTCGACTACAGCATCCAGGAACTCCTGCTGGACTTCCAGCACGCCGCCTTCGGCCAGGATCATCTCCAGCATGATCGCTGCAGTATTATCCGTAATCGCTGCTTTTAATGCCGGCAGATCATGCAGAGGTACGGTCTTGAAGCCCTCAGGAAGCGGCAGGAAGCCTTCTTTAACCTTTTGCTGCCCGGTCGCCGTCAGCGTCGCCAAGGTACGTCCATGGAACGACTGCTCAAACGTAATGATTTCATAGCGGCCCGTTCCCTTCACCTTCTGGTGATAACGGCGCGCCAGTTTGATCGCGGCTTCATTCGCCTCTGCTCCGCTGTTGCAAAAGAATACCTGATCCGCACAGCTGTTGCCCGTAAGCAGCGCAGCTACCCGGTCCTGCCCCGGAATGTGGAACAGGTTCGAGACATGCCACAGTGTATCAATCTGTGCTTTCAGCTTCGCGCCGACCTTCTCGGGAGCGTGGCCCAGACTCGTCACTGCGAGTCCGCACATGAAGTCGAGGTACTTGTTGCCCTGATCATCCCAGACCCAGCTGCCTTTGCCCTTGACCAGACTAAGATCATATCTGGCGTAGGACGGGAATACCGCACTCAGCTTGGCAGGAGCAGCCTCCTGAGCCTCCGGTTGCACTGAACGGTTATCCGCCGCCCCTGTCAAAGAATCCTTTTCCGCTTGCGATAGCTCACTCATTCTTAGTCACTCTCCCACCATGCTGCTTCCGGTAAACCGGCAGCGCTCTAATTTTGGTAATGCCCGCCCTCCGACTTGTCTCCACTCTATCTTAACAAACTACGAACGGATAATTCTCGTGCCCAGCTTCTCCCCGCGCAACACGCGGCTAAGCACCTGAGGCTCCTTGCCGTCTACGATAACAACCTCGGACACGCTGCCCTGGATGCAGTCCATAGCGGCACGCACTTTAGGGATCATTCCGCCGTAAATTTCACCGCTGGCAATTAATTCTTCGATCTCTGTCACTGTCACCGACGGAAGCACGACCTTCTGACCATCAATGGTCCGCATAATTCCCGGAACATCCGTAACCACAATCATGGAAGGCGACTCTACAAAAGAAGCCACCGCCCCTGCCGCCGTATCCGCATTAATATTGTAACGCTGCCCCCCGGCATCTACACCTATAGGTGCAATAACAGGGATGTAGCCAAGTGCGAGAATGCCCTTTACGATCTCCGCTTTAACCTCGGTGACCTCTCCGACCTGTCCTACTTCATCGCTGTTGGCTACGGGCCGCGCTGTAATCAGATTACCGTCAACACCGGACAAGCCGAGAGCCTGCCCGCCACTTCCCTGGATTCTTCGGACAATCGCCTTATTGATGCTTCCCGCGAGCGTCATCTCTACGACATCCAGCACTTCTTCCGTCGTCACCCGCAGACCGTTCACGAAACTGCTCTCAATCCCAAGCTTCGCCAGATTGCCGGAAATCGCCGGCCCCCCGCCGTGCACGATTACAGGCTGAACCCCGCTGCTCTGCAGTTCTCTTAAATCCTCGAAAAAAGAATCAGGCAGCGTAGCCAGCGTACTCCCGCCGCATTTCATTACGAACAGCTTCTCAATCTTTTGATCCGTCATTATCTCGTTACCCTCCTTATGAACTTATGCCGGCCGCCCGTCAGGTTCGGTATGCAGCATTAATACGCACATAATCATAAGTGAGGTCGCAGCCCCAGGCTGTAGCTTTACCGCTGCCGTCAGACAGAGTCACGGTAATCAGCACCGTATCGGTCTTTTGCAAATAGTGAAGAGCCTTCTCTTCATCAAAAGCGACCGGACGCGACTGGCGCAGCACCTCGATCCCGCCGAGCGTAATATCCACCTTCTCCGGCGATACCGGAACCCCGGCGCGTCCCACCGCAGCAATAATCCGTCCCCAGTTGGCATCCGCACCAAAAATCGCCGATTTCACCAGACTTGAGCCGACCACCGTCTTGGCAATTGCGGCTGCAGCTTCATCATGTACTGCTCCGCTGATCTGGACCTCAATCAGTTTCGTCGCCCCTTCACCGTCACGGGCAATCGCCTTCGCCAGATGCTGGCACACATGCGTAAATGCAGCGGCAAAAGCATCCCAGTCCGGATGCAGCCGTGTGAGCTTCTCATTACCGGCCAGCCCGCTGGCCATCGTCACCAGCATATCATTCGTGCTTGTATCTCCATCCACAGTAATCATATTAAAGGTAGTATTGGTAGCCGTTCGCAGCAGACGAAGCAGGTCTTCTCCCTCAATCACAGCATCCGTTGTCATGAAGCCCAGCATCGTTGCCATATTCGGATGAATCATCCCCGAGCCTTTGGCTGCTCCGGCAATCGTCACTTCTTCTCCGCCGACGAGCACTTTGACGCAGCATTCTTTTTTCACCAGATCCGTTGTCAAAATCGCCTGGCAGAACTCCTCTGCGCCCGAAGCACCGCCATCCAGCTTCTCCGGCAGTCCGGCAATTCCGCTGCGTACACGATCCATCTTCAGCAATTCGCCGATCACACCTGTCGAAGCGACAGCAACATCCTGCTCGTTCACACCTAAGGCGCTGGCAGCGGCAGCACGCATCTCATAAGCATCCGCTTCCCCTTGATCACCCGTACAGGCATTGGCATTCCCGCTGTTCACGATTACAGCCTGCAGCGTACCATTCGCCAGACTTTCCCGCGTTACTTTGAGCGGCGCTGCCTGAAATACATTGGTCGTGTACACTGCTGCAGCCGTTGCCGGAACTTCGCACAGAATGGCCGCCAGGTCGTTGCGCTCGGTTTTTTTGAGGCCGCAGTGCAGCCCTCCGGAGGTGAAGCCCTTTGGTGCAGTAATGCTTCCGCCTTCTACGACGGTGTATGCTTTGTTCTCGCTCATTGTATGTTTAACCTCTGACCCTTACGGATACACTGGTGTGTAACCAAGGCCGCGGGTTTCCTCCCATCCCATCATCAAATTCAGGTTCTGAATCGCTTGACCGGCTGCGCCCTTAACGATGTTGTCAATGACGGACACAATGGTTACCCGACCTGTACGGGCATCTGTGGAGAAGCCGATATCGCAATAGTTCGAGCCGCTGACCTCTTTGGTCGCCGGAAGCACTCCAGTCTCACGGATCCGCACAAAAGATCTGCCTGCATAATACTTACGGTATAATTCCACAAAATCCTGCTCGCTATAATCCCCGTTCATCCCCGCATACATCGTGCTCATGATCCCCCGGGTCATCGGCACCAGATGCGTAGTGAACGTCACGGTTACTTTTTCACCAGAAATATCGGTGAGCACCTGTTCAATCTCCGGAATATGCTGATGCTTGTTAACCTTATAGGCTTTGAAGTTCTCATTGACCTCGGCAAAATGAACTCCAAGATTCGCTCCCCGGCCTGATCCTGAAACGCCCGACTTTGCATCAATAATAAGGGTCTCCGGCTTAATCCAGCCTGCTTCAACCGCAGGGATCAGCCCAAGCAGCGTAGCTGTCGGATAACAGCCGGGATTGGAGATGAAATCGGCACCTGCCGCACGTTCACCATACACTTCGCATAAGCCGTAGACCGCCTGCTCCAGATAAGCTTCGGGCGGAGCCGTATGTTTATACCATTGTTCATATTCCGCGCCGTCCTTCAACCGGAAATCACCGGACAGATCGACGACCTTCAGACCTGCTTCCAGCAGCTGCGGCACCAGCTTACCACTAACACCTGACGGCGTTGCTGTGAAAACAACATCCGCTCTGCCGGCGATTTCAGCCGGATCTACACCGTCCAGCTTGCGCTCCACGATCCCCGTCAAATGCGGAAACCCGAGTTCGATAGGCTCTCCCGCGCTTGATGAGGAGATTACGGAGGTAATCTCTATATCCGGATGGTTCTGCAGCAGCCTGATCAGCTCTACGCCCCCATATCCTGTCGATCCAACAATCGCTGCTCTCAGCTTGCCTCCCACTGTCATCCCCGCTTTCTGACTATTTCTTCAATGCATACCGTCCTGCAAATATGTATTATTATACGACCGAATTAATATAAATACAACACGTTGCGTTAACTTTCTTGAAGAGCCTAATTGTAAAAAAAAGAGAAGCGCAAGCCTCTCCTATGGAGATTCTACGCTTCTCTTTTAAACCCTTCACCCAGTACCTCGTGGGCTTCAGTAATAATAACGAACGCACCCGGATCCACGGAACGGACAATTGCTTTTAGCCGGGTAATCTCATTCTGGCCGACTACCACCATCAGCACTGTACGGTTGTCACCCGTATAACCGCCTTGCGCATTCAGCTTCGTCAGCCCGCGGTCCAGATCATTCAGAATCGCCTGCGAGATTTCTTCGGTCTGATCCGAAATAATATATGCCACTTTAGTTACACTAAAGCCCATTTCCAGCGCATTAATTACTCTGCCGGTCACAAACAATCCTATCAGCGCATACATGGCCTGCTCCATCCCCAGCACAAAGGCCGCCAGTGTGATGACCGTACCATCCAGCAGCACTACTGACAGTGAGAAGCTGAAGCCGGTGATTTTCTGAATAATCTGCGCCAAAATCGTCAGTCCGCCAGTCGATCCGCGCCCGCGGAACACCAGTCCCAGCCCCAATCCCACAGCAATCCCCCCATAAATGGAGGCCAGCAGCGGATTGGTCGTCGGAACCGGACCATCCTTGGTCAGATAGATAAAGAGCGGCAGCACAAAGCTGCCCAGCAGGGAGCGCATGCCGTACTGCTTGCCGAGGAAAATAACACCCAAGATGAACAGCGGAATATTCAGTGCCCACTGGGTAAACGCCGGCTCCGCGCTAAACCAGGCCTCTGCAAGTACGGACAAGCCGGACACCCCGCCCGATGCGATCCGGTTCGGCAGAAAGAAGAGATTGAATCCCAGTCCCGTAATCAGCGAGCCGATTAGAATTAACGCTACATCCACCGTATGGCGCAGCGGCCCGTTCAGTGGAATCAGCGGGGGTTTGTTGCGTGAATTAACTTTTTGCATATCTAGCTTCTCCTTAAGATGTAATTGGGGCATCATGGGGCTAATCCATTTCAAAAAAAATCCCTACACCTCCGAAGACGCGTAGGAATACAGTTTGCTTATTCAACTTCAGTCTTAATCTGGCTGCGCAAATATCCGTCAATAAACGGATTCAGATCGCCATCCATTACCGCTCCTGTGTTCCCGGTTTCCACGGAAGTACGGTGATCCTTTACCATGCTATAGGGATGGAACACATAAGAGCGAATCTGGCTGCCCCAGGCAATGTCAGATTGCTCGCCGCGAATCTCATCCAGCTGCTGCTGCTGTTCCTGTATTTTCTTCTCGTACAGCTTAGAACGCAGCATTTTCATCGCCTGTTCCCGGTTCTTGATCTGCGAGCGTTCATTCTGGCAGGTTACCACTACGCCTGACGGCAAGTGGGTAATCCGCACCGCTGAGTCCGTGGTATTAATGTGCTGACCGCCCGCGCCGCTGGCCCGGTATGTATCGATCTTCAGATCCTCTGTACGGATCTCCACATCGACATCATCGGTAATCTCAGGAACCACATCACACGACACGAATGAGGTATGGCGTCTTCCGGAAGAATCGAACGGCGAGATACGCACCAGCCGGTGTACACCTTTTTCAGCCTTCAAATAACCGTAAGCGTTGAAGCCCTTGATCAGCAGCGTGACACTCTTGATGCCCGCTTCGTCGCCCGGCAAGTAGTCGAGCACCTCAACCTTGAAGCCGTTTTTTTCGGCCCAGCGGGTATACATGCGCAGTAGCATTTGTCCCCAGTCCTGGGACTCCGTTCCGCCCGCACCCGGATGCAGCTCCAGAATAGCATTTAGCTTGTCATACGGCTGATTAAGCAGCAATTGGAGCTCAAAGTCATCAACTTTGCCGGCTACAGCGCGGATAGTTCCGGCAACCTCTGCCGCTAGCTCTTCGTCGCCTTCTTCATCTGCTAGCTCTGCCATCATTGCGGCATCATCATACTCCTGCTGCAGCTTCTCAAACTGGTCCACGGAGGATTTCACCGCATTCATTTCACCGATGACACCCTGCGCTTTCTCGGGATCATCCCAGAAGCCGGGCGCAGCCATCTTCTCTTCAAAGTTCGCAATCATCTCAAGCTTAAGGTCTAAGTCAAAGAGACCCCCTAAGGTTGGTTAGTTTCTTGCCTATTTCACGCAGATCCTGCTTTACGTTGGAATCGATCAATGGGATCACTTCACCTTTCATAATAAAATGCTGGGCCGGGCCGCTGGGTTGGAGTTCGTTAACTACTGGTTAATAGAGCGCCGCATGCTGCTTGCTCCTCAATTCTGCACCTGGCGTCTTCCGTAACTGCGGGAATGTTCGGACTTCCGGCCGCTGTTGTCTGCAGATTTCTTTTATTAAACCGCATTGGCGGTTGAAATCCGCAGACAAAGGCGGACGCTGACGCTCCTCCAGTTCCAAACTTCCCCTCCGTTACTCTAGCCTGTGCTTAAATTTAATATCAAATCCACATGCTCTGCTCGAACTCAGCAGAATATCCCAAAACTCCAAAAAAAACGGCCGGGCCGCAAACGGGGTGTCCCCCGGGCCCAGCCGCTTTTTATTGTCATTATAAACCTAAAGAATTAACACAATTCTTATATCTTATGCGTTCTGGCCGTGGCAGTTCTTGTACTTCTTGCCGCTGCCGCACGGGCAAGGGTCGTTGCGGCCGATAGCAGCCTCAACATGCACAGGACGTTTCTCAACCGGCTCAGCGTTGGTGGAGATTTTGTCCTCCTCCACTACCGACTGCCGCTCCTGATTCGTTTCGATGTGCGCCTTCATAATATAAGTAGCGACTTCTTCCTGAATATTGGCAGTCATGGCGTTGAACATCTCAAAGCCCTCAAACTGATATTCACGCAGCGGATCAGTACCACCGTAAGCGCGAAGGTGAATCCCTTGACGGAGCTGATCCATTGCGTCAATATGATCCATCCATTTGCTGTCTACGGAACGAAGCACGATAACCTTCTCGAATTCGCGTACCAGCTCAGAGCCGAGACGCTCTTCGCGTTCGGAATACTTCTGCATCACACGATCGAAAATGTATTCGACGATTTCTTCAACTTCCTTGCCCCAGAGATCGTCACGGGTCAGGGCACCTTCATCCAGCAGCTTGCTGTTCACATAATCAGCAACCTCTTGAAGCTCCCAGTTTTCCGGAATATCATCACTGCAGTGTGCGCGTACCACACGGTCAATGACCGGCTGGATCATTTCTGTTACGACATCTTTGATATTATCGGATTCAAGAATTTCACGGCGCTGTTTGTAGATAATCTCGCGCTGCTGATTCATTACATCATCATATTGCAGTACGACTTTGCGGATATCAAAGTTATTGCCTTCCACCCGCTTCTGGGCAGATTCAACGGCACGGGTAATCATGCGGCTCTCGATCGGCTGATCTTCTTCAAATCCGAGACGGTCCATCATATTGAGAACATTGTCCGCGCCGAAACGCTTCATGAGCTCATCGCCGAGGGACAAATAGAACTGAGTTGAACCCGGGTCGCCCTGGCGTCCCGCACGTCCGCGCAGCTGGTTATCAATCCGGCGGGATTCATGGCGTTCCGTACCAATGATATGCAGACCGCCGAGATCTGTTACACCTTCACCCAGCACAATATCGGTACCGCGGCCAGCCATGTTCGTAGCGATTGTTACGGTTCCCGGTTGTCCGGCATGCGATATAATCTCAGCTTCAGATTCATGATGTTTAGCATTCAGCACTTGGTGTCTTACACCTTTACGCTTCAGCATTTCCGATACGCGTTCGGAATTCTCAATCGATACGGTACCAACCAGCACCGGCTGATTTTTCTTGTGGCGTTCAACGATCTCTGCTACCACCGCGTTAAATTTGCCGTTCTCGCTCTTGTAGACCACGTCAGGCATATCCACACGCTGGTTCGGCTTGTTCGTAGGAACCTGCAGAACTTCAAGACCGTAGATTTTTTTGAATTCTTCTTCTTCCGTCTTCGCAGTACCTGTCATACCGCCAAGCTTGCGGTACATCCGGAAATAGTTCTGGAAGGTGATTGTAGCCAGCGTCATACTCTCGTTCTGTACCTCAATCTCTTCCTTCGCTTCGATCGCCTGGTGCAGCCCGTCGCTGTAACGGCGTCCAGCCATCAACCGGCCCGTAAATTCATCGACGATGACAACCTCATCACCATTCACTACATAGTCTACATCACGGCGCATAATTACATTAGCCTTGAGTGCCTGGACGATATGATGATTAAGTGTCACATGACTATGATCATAAAGGTTCTCAACACCAAAAGCGCGTTCAGCCGTAGCGACGCCTTTCTCTGTCAAAGCCACCGATTTCACTTTAATATCTACTGTATAGTCCTCTTCAGCAGTCAGCTTCTTCACGAAGCGGTCTGCAGCATAATACAGTTCTGTCGATTTCTCGGCTTGTCCGGAAATAATAAGCGGAGTCCGCGCTTCATCGATTAGAATGGAGTCAACTTCATCAATAATACAGAAATATAGCGGGCGCTGAACCATTTGCTCCTTATAGAGCACCATGTTGTCACGCAAGTAGTCAAAGCCGAATTCATTGTTGGTGCCGTACGTAATATCGCAGGCATAGGCTTGTTGTTTATCAGCATGGTCCATGCCGTTCAGGTTCACCCCAACCGTCATGCCCAGGAAGTTATAAATTTGTGCCATTTGCGCACTGTCGCGCTGTGCCAAATAATCATTTACCGTTACGACATGCACACCCTTACCGAGCAATGCATTCAAGTAGACCGGCAATGTCCCTACCAGTGTCTTACCTTCACCTGTTTTCATCTCGGAGATCCGGCCTTCATGCAGCGCCATACCTCCAACTAGCTGTACGTCAAAATGCCGCATGCCCAGCGTCCGTTTGGAAGCTTCGCGTACGGTTGCAAATGCCTCAGGAAGAATTTCCTCGAGGGTCTCGCCTTTTTCGATCCGGGCACGGAATTCTTCGGTCTTAGCCTTGAGCGCTTCATCCGAGAGCGCTACGAAGTCCGGCTCCATCGCATTAATTACTTCGACCGTCTTCATCAGACGTTTGACATCGCGTTCATTGGTGTCACCGAATATTTTCTTTACAAGTCCTAGCATGGTTAACCCCTTTCATGCAACACAGATGGTGGAATCGAGCCCATCCTCACTAATATTGAAAGGGCCATATATTATTTCGATTCCGCTGCTTCATAAATTGTAACAGTTTGTAAGAGAAGCCGCAATACGAGTAGCTGTAACCTTATTTGGCAAAATATAAGAAGCTGAGCTTTCTTCCCCTTTATATACGCACAAGAGCCCTATTCGCTGAAGCGAATAGGGGCTCGGTTAATTGTCTTAGTCATACTGAAGCGAAGAAAACATTCCCAGTATCTACGTTTGAGTATTTACAGGTCTAGTTCTGTTCGATCAGGCCGTACTTCCCATCATTCCGTTTGTAAACAACACTTACTTCAGAAGTGTCAATGTTGGAGAATACAAAGAAATTATGTCCAACCATGTTCATTTGCAGAATCGCTTCCTCGACATCCATAGGCTTCAAGGTGAAGCGCTTGTTCCGCACAACTTCCAAATCATCATAATCCTGTTCCTCTACAGCAACAGCACTTGGGGATCCTTCCACAAACAGGGTCTTCAGACTGCCTTCCTGGCGGAACTTACGATTGAGTTTGGTCTTATGCTTGCGAATTTGACGTTCCAGCTTGTCCACGACAGCATCAATAGAAGCATACATATCGTCGCTGCGATCCTCGGCACGAAGCGTAACACCCGCCAGTGGAATGGTTACTTCCACCGTATGAAGGCCACGAACAACGCCAAGCGTCACAAATCCTTCTGAGGTAGGGGGTGCATCGAAATACTTCTCAAGTCTGCTGAGCTTCTTATCAACATAGTCTCTCAAAGCGTCGGTCACTTCAATTTGTTGACCTCGAATGCTGAATTGCATGGGCACTCCTCCTTTGTTTACGTTCTCATTATACCAAATTGTCAGGCCTAAGTAAAAAGCAATTCATTACAGACTTTACATTTACCTTACATATGTCCAACTTTCTTTTATTTTACAAACAGAAAGTCCGGAAAGGGCAATCCTTTTTCCCTTATCCGGACCTAGTCTGGCTGATAGTATTATTCCTGATACCCTTAAATATAATCAAATCCTGCTTACCGCGTATTCATTCCCTCACAACCGCCATTATAATGGCTACTTGGTATGAATACGCAGAATTTCTACGGGCGACAATGAGCTGCCACTGCCTGTTACAATGTATACTTTATATGCGGTGTTAGCAGTAAGGCCGCTCAGGGTCAGTGTTTGTCTAACGCCTGGCGCAGGAGCTGGAGTAATATTACCCGTCCAAGGTGACGTCAGCAGAACGCCGCTGCTATTTTGACCGGCTGCAACCTGCGCTGCGCTAGGATCGGTAGCATTAGCCGGCAGTACAACATATCTTACTGGGGCAGATGCGCCTCCCGTATGACCGTAAGATACATAGACATCGGCAGTTACAGTACCCATGGAGCCCGGACTAAGCTCTGTAATCGCCGTAGCACCGCTTGGGGCTGTAGTCAAACGCAGAGTTGACACGGCCGACCAGCTTCCTACAGAATCCGAAAGCGCGATATAAGCCGCATACTGGGTGTTAGCCTGCAATCCATAGACGGAGAAAGCTACAGTCGTATTACCGGTTGCTGCTACTTTTCCATAGTTTACTCCTGCAGTTCCTGTGCTGGTCAGGCCGTTCCGGATCTGCAGGGTGCTTGGCACTGCCGTAGTACTGCTATAAGGGGCGACCACATAATATACTGCGCCCGTCACCGACGGTGTCAGATATACGTCTGCCGTAACCGAACCGACATGCCCATAAGTAACATTGCTAACCGATGGTGCAGTGGTTCCTCCACCTCCACCTCCACCGCCGCTTCCTCCACCAGTTGTGCTTGTAGGCGTTGGTGTTGGGGTTGGTGTAGCTGATGGAGTAGGTGTAGGCGTCGCCGGATTACCTGAACCGCTCGGCTTGTTAGCCGCTGAGTTCCCTATAATACCTACCGCCTCAGCTCTTGTCAGTGGTCTCTTAGGCCCGAAGGTTCCATCCGGGTAACCGTTAATGATGTTCTTAGCGGCCGCGGCTGCGACTGCACCTTTAGCCCATGAAGCAATTTGGGCACTGTCCTTGAACGTAAGTGAGGTGTTGCTGGTATTCAAGCTAAGGAGCTTGGCTGTAATTACTGCAGCTTCCTGACGGGTAAGCGGACTGGACGAGCGGAATGTATTGTTCTCATATCCGCCGATGTATCCGGCTTTTACGGCTTTTGCCACTTCACTATAAGCCCAGTTGGAGCTCTTTAGATCTTTGAACGCAATAGATGCTGTTTCCGTGAACCCAAACAGGCGATTCACCAGGGCAACATATTCCCCGCGGGTGATGGGCTTATTCGGTTTTACAGTGCCGTCAGCATACCCTTGCAAATAACCCTTGTTGAGCCAATCCTGCAGTTGGTTTTGTGCCCAGTGCCCTTGAATGTCCTTGGCAGCCGGTGCTGCTGATACACTACCCAAAGCTCCGAACAACATGCTAACCCCAAGCAAACCAGTCATCAAACCGCGCAATGCTTTCTTCATCTTCATTCTGCTGTCCATCCTCCTAATAGTTTGTGAGCATAGCCTGCCGATTAGTATCGTACAAAAGCGACACTGGAAGCGTATGCTTAAAATTGGTGAGCCTCCGCTTTGTAAAAACACTTGTCCAAAACCTGCTTCGGAAGCATACTGTTAGTTCTGTCAGCTTAGGCAGTATGAATAACTCAGGAACGCTTACTTTGAAACCATTATCCGTTGTACATGGGCTTTAGCATCACTATACATCTATCGCTAATTACATCATTTTCAACTATACGCCTAAGCTGCGATTAGTCTGCATCGAGGCAAGAACGTAGGCCCAACATCTTTAATTACCCAGATTTTGCATTACTCTAACATAAATATGGAAATTCATGTTAGCTTTTCGCTTTTCACACCCTTTTCCGTACAACAAAAAAAGACCTTGGGAAAATCCCAAGGTCTGTGCTAGCGTAGTCTCAATTGCTAACCATCTACCATATATGTAGGTCGGCTGCGCCGGATGATTATAATTTGATGACGTTAGCTGCTTGTGGTCCGCGTGCGCCTTCTACGATATCAAACTCAACGGATTGACCTTCGTCCAAAGTCTTGAAACCGTCAGTTTGGATTGCGGAGAAGTGTACAAATACGTCGCCACCGTCGGCAGTTTCGATGAAACCATAACCTTTTTCTGCGTTAAACCATTTAACTTTACCTTCCATTGATTAAACATTCCCTTCGTCATCAGATGAACGTGAGTCTTGCTCACAACTCGACTATACCACCGCTGCTTCTCTATTGTCAATTGGAAAAGTAAATGTTTACTTTCAATAATTTACCATTCGTTAATTTAAAAATAAAGTAGCTTAAACTGTGATCATTTCATCAAAAAAGGAGCAGACGCTTTATAATACCCGTCTGCTCCTGAGATGAAACATCAGGAAATTATTATTTTTTGCGGTCCATTAGGATGCTGTCCCGCGTATAGCCCCCTTCGTAGGCATTGCGCTGGACTTTGGCTAACTCTCTCTGTTGAAGCCACTTAGCCGCCTCACTTTTAAGATGCTGCATTCGTTCAAGAATTGCCGGATCTAGTCTTAGCAACATCTTCAGCTGCTCCTGTTCCTCAATACTGAAGGGCTGGTTGCTAAACCTATCTCCAAGGGCATCAATCAAAATTTGACGTTGCTCGACAAATTCCTCTAACTCCTCAAATGAACAAGTATCAAGTCGGTTAGTGATGCTCTGAGTAATTTCAACTAAACGAACGATCCCATCATCCATGAGTATTCTCGGTTGCAGGCAGCTTAGAGGCTTCCATCCATGTTATGCGAAACTCAGTTAAATATTCAAGAGCCTCTTCAGCATGTGATATCTCTTTTTTCACATTCGCCTGAACAAGCAGATAATTGATATACTCATAAAGGCCGAATAGACTTTTGGATATTTCATAGGAGGGATTCAAGGTTGACATCAACTCACTAATAATCGTCTGCGCCTTACCCAGGTTTAAGTTTGCCTTCTGGTGATTAATCTCTTCAATCCCCTCGATACCAGCCCTTACAAATCGGATTGCTCCATCAAACAACATTATAAGCAACTGTGCCGGGGTCGATGTATTCACCGATGATTGACGGTATTTTTCATAAGGAGAATTTATCATTTGTGTCACCCTTCACTTCAAATTAACTCGTGAATAAACCACTTAAACTTGACGACTGAGAATTGTATTTATTCATCGCCGTTTCCATAGCAGTAAATTGTTTGTAGTATCTAGTTTCCAAATCTGCTAAACGATCCTGCAATGAGTCGATACGCGAGTTGTAATCCTTTAACATCCGCCCCATAACGCTTTCCGTTTTATAAGCAAATTTAAGGTCCGTTGAAAATTTCGATGTACCTGCTTTCAATACAATTTTATCCAATGCCTTGTCTGCTGCTGCGGATAGCGCTCCAAAAATTCCTCCGTTTACATCTACTGCAGAACCGCGGAACACATCGTTTACCTTTTGTGGATTATTTAGTATAGCCTGCTTAAGCTTGTCTTCATCGAGATAGAGCTTACCATTCTCGTAATATTGTCCTGTAGTAATCCCCATTCCACTAAGATCACCGAGTTTATCTGTAATTGCCGCACGCATATCCGAGATGGCTGTTTGAAGAATAACATCATTTTTGAGCAGACCACTCTTTGCTTTCTCTTCCCACAATTCAATATCCTTTTCACTCATTGCTTCCTTTTGTTCATCTGTCAGAGGAGCATAGGTTCTGTATTTCTCTTCACCTATTTTGGTAGTCATAGTGTTGATTAGATCATTATATGTTTCTACAAAAGCTTTAATTGTTTCAATAGACTTATCAGCATCAGCCTGAGTCGTAATCGTCGTGGCGCCACCCGTAGTGGCACTTTTAGCAAGAAAAGTGAGCGATACACCATTTACCGTCAGTGAATTTGAAGTGCTGGTGTAGGTCTCCGCAGCGGTCGACTTACTGCTGGAAATCTCCGCAATCGCATTTTTGGCCTTGAAAAATGAATCAACTGTGTCGCTATAATCCATATCCAACAGGGTAAGGAGCGAGCCGCTTATCTTCTGATTTTCAATTACATTATCTGTACCAAACTTATTGGATGTAATTGACAACTTACCGCTCACTTCATCAAAGCTGGCTTTGACATCTGCCGAACTACTGTTTATTTTAGCCATAGCTGTTGAAATCGTATCGTCTGAAGTAAAGGTAATGCTATCCCCCCCAGCTACATCAAAAGTAAGTGGAGAAGTTGCCCCGCTCAGGTCACTCAGTTTGGTAGCAAGTGTAACCTTATCTGTCCCTAAAGTCGTAGTAAGCTTTGTAGCCGATTCTAATGAGGATTTAGTTGCAAGCTGAGTTACTGTAACCGACATCTCAACCCCGTTAGCTGCCGCGCTGGCCTCGGCCCGAACAGCTGTCGTATTACCACTCAGAACTGCTTTTTGGGTGTTCATTTGGGAAGAAGTATTCCACTTAATCAATTTATTCATCTTAAGATCGACTAACTTGGCGTTAAATTCTCTGTAGCTGTCCCGCTGCCATCCCATTAGTGTTTTTTGTTGATTCAGCTTATCCAATGGTGCACGCTTAGCTGTCATCATCTGTTTGACGATACTGTCAATGTCTAATCCCGATGAAAATCCGCTAACTCTAAGCATATCTCACAACCCCTCTCTATACTTTCTCATCGATAAGAATACCGGCAATTTCCATCATTTTCGCTACAAGATCGAGCGTTTTTTCAGGTGGGACTTCTCGTATTAATTCGCCCGTTTCTTTATTCATTACCTTTACCATCAGGGCGTGGGTCTTCTCATGTATGCTTATTTCCAAAGAGGTAGTTGGCCCTTCTAATGCTTTTACTGCACGAGCAATGGTTCGGATTAGCTGCTCTTCTCCAACCGGAACCTTGACTCCTTGCCTTTCGATTGCATTAAGATCCGAGGCACTTGTGACTTGCGCTATCCAGTTGTTGTCGTCTTTTTTTGTGGCAGTCTCATATTTCGGATTACTAATGCTCCGCTCTACTGATTTGGCTGATAGAGAAAACTGAACGTCCATTCCCAAAACCCCCACGGAAACTAGTATTTAGTTTATATATCGGTATAAGATCGGGGTTATTTAGCTTTTTCAACCCATATCTCTAATTTTCTACAGTACAGCAGATAGATGTCTCCACAAGAATGCTTAGATACATAGACAATCTAGTAAGTCGATAATAAGTGTACTTGCTATATTGCATCTACAAAGAACTGTTGTGCCCAGCATTTCTGTTGCGCTTTATACCCTATTGCCCCATTCTCGCCTTTGAATACAACCATTCCACTCTCCACATTCCGCTCATAAACCGAGGCACCTATTCCTACCGATACTCGGTCACCGATTACACAACTTCCGACAATTGAAGAGTGAGGAAGTAATGAAACCCCCTTGCCGAGTTTCGGGTAAATACCATTTTGTGCTCCAACTGTACTACCTTGCGCTGCTATCAAAAAATCGGAGTATTGCGCTTTGCCTAATACCGTACCTACGGTATGAAAAAGAAGAAAAATATCAGGTAACTTTGTATCATACATGCAGCTAAAGCCATGCAGTGATTTGTTTAAGTAAAATATTTTATTGGCTAAGGCAGTATCACCATTCTCATTCCATACACTATTCGACAAAAACCAAAGAAAAACTGCGTACTGATCTGAATGTAGATGATTTAATAATGCAGAGCCATTCTTCTGGTATGACTCAAGAGCTACCCTTGAAAAACAATAACCGGTCCGGTCCAATGCAACATCAATAGCCACCTTCTCAATTCCAGTCTGAAAATCGATGGTTTGATTATCCGGAAAAAAATGATTAAGTTGAGCAGATATATACTTTTTGAAATCATATAATGAAAGGGAGAGTTCTATACTAATTCTAATCACTTCTTTCCTTATAATTCATTCTCTTATTAAATTCGGCTGAAAATCATACATTCCAATGTTCAATATTTATTAATTCAATATCTAAATGTAGTTTTTCAAGAATGAGCTTGTTCTCTCCGAAATAATTAGGATTCATAACAATTATTGTAGAAATCCCTTCATTCCCCAAATCAGAAACGCCTATTATTTCATGTCCCGTACCAGGTACAAAATTCCCTACCTTATTAGGATTGACATCTATTACGCAATTAATATAATATCTATCTGGATCTATTAAATTCAAAAAAGTCACACCTTTTGCTCCAGCACCCCAAATCGCTATTTTACCCTTTTTACAATACCGCGAAAGCTTGTCAGTTACGTTTTTTTTCCAATCTAATTCATACTTAGCAAAACCGATGCTAGTTATATGACTGTGATTTGTGGGTTGAGGTTCATTATAAGGTCTCTCTTCAGTCTCAGCTATCCTAGCTTCTAACCACAAGTATTGATCGTTAAAAATATGCTCAATGTTCACAACTTCAAATCCAGCTAATTCAAATGCCTTTGTCAGTGAAGATTTGCTAAAATATGAACAGTGCTCATAGAAAATATCAAACATAACTTTATTCTTAAAAATCCATTCCACACATGGCGTTTCAAAAAACACTTTGGCATGGGGAGAATGGGTCAGTGCACTTCTTACATCTCTAAGCAAAAGCAATGGTTCTGATATATGTTCTATAACATGCCGACAAATAACAACATCGGTCTTTATATCAACGCATTCTTCATTGAATAACCTTTTTTCAAATTTTAATTTACCCTCTAATTCTATTTCCGATCCTATATAGCTTGGATCAAAACCATATCCGCGATTTTCTCCACCTTCTACTATCTTTCTCAGAAAAACACCTTTTCCACAGCCGATTTCAACCACATTTACGTTCCGCACTTCATTTCTATTTACAAGGGTAGCTACCAGTTCATCTAAATACTTGTCGAAATACTGAGAATGGGATTGAGTATTTTCATAGTCACTACCATAAACAACTTTACTTGAATCAAAGGAGCTGTTATAAACAAAACCACAACTTCCACACTGGAGAATAGTCAAATCTCCTTTTGCAAGCTGCCTTGCATCCTCAGAGTTATTAATCAATATATTTTGAAAAACGGGCATCTGCTCCCGAGTTAGTATACTAATCGTATTTGAAGATTGGCATATCGGACATTGATTATTGTTCACTTGGCCTGCCTCCATAAAGATATAATCGCCACCACTCTATTGTTTCATATAAACCTTTTTCTAACGTTACTGTTTCATTCCACCCAACATCTTGTTTTAACCTTTCGACATCAGCAAGCACTATTCCAGGTTCATCTTTTGGAGCGGGAATTGCATTCAAATGAATAAGTTCTTTTCTCCCTAAGATATCTGCTATAGTATAAACAATTTCAAGCAAACGTATCGGCTCACCTGAACCTACGTTAACCGGGCCTTCAATCTGTGTATCTAAAAGTTTAACCAATGCTTTTGCTGCATCCTTAACGTAAAGATAGTCACGAATTTGCTGTCCATGAGAACACTTGGCCTGGTCTCCTTTTAATAAAGATAAAATCACAGAGGGAACCAGACGAAGCTCATGCTCCCACGGACCATACAGATAGAAAACTCTTGCCCAAGCACATGAAATTCCATAGCTTTGTTGGTATGACATGAGAATATGATGAAGTGAATTTTTACTTGAACCATAAATGCTATTATAAGCCGGCGGAGTATCGAACTCCCTACAAATACCCCATTTTAAATCATATTCCGCACATGAACCTATTCCTACAATTCTTTCGCCCCCTGCTGAACAAAACATATCAAATAACGACATACTGGCTTTCAGCCATTTGAGGTTTGAGGCTGAGTTCCAGTATTGTCCTGGGGTCGTATCCCATGCAAGGTGTAAAAGATGTGTAGGCGAATTAATTAAAGAGAACATTTCTCTCAGCTCGTTCTCATTCAATAGATCTACACTAATCCAAGTAATATTCTTTGTGTTTATTTTATTTTCATGACTTGATGTTAGCGCATATACCTGATCTTCTCGACCTGCCAACTCATTTAATACATGCCTGCCAATGAATCCGTTTGCTCCCGTTATAATAATGGTCTTCTTCATTCTAAATACCTGTTATAGCTAAGATCCTTATCAGATATAATTAATTGATCTTCTTCAGGCCATACCACTCCAAAGACAGGGTCATTCCACATTATTCCTCGTGAGGATTTTTCATTATACGCTGAACCCATTTGATAAAAAACTTCCGTATTGTCAGATAAAGTTTTAAATCCATGTGCAAAACCCTTAGGTATATAAAGCATCTTATGATTTGTCTCAGACAATTCTATAGAAAACCACTGTTTATAGGTCAATGATTCAGGCCGTATATCAATAATCACATCATAAATCGAACCCTTCGTACATCTGACAAGTTTAGTTTCTTCATAAGGTTCTGCTTGATAGTGCATCCCACGAAGAGTATTTTTATTTTTATTATAAGAAATGTTGCACTGCACAAAGGAAGACGCTAATCCAAAAGCTAAGAATTCTTCCTCGCACCAAGATCTAGCAAAAAAGCCGCGTTCATCAGACAATAATTCCAGTTCTACCACGAACGAACCCGATAACGGCGTTTCAACAAAGTACATCTGCTCTTCCTCCGTTCAAAAACTATTTCAGAGCACCCTCATTTCAGGTACTGGAATTATCCATTTACCTCCCCATTCACGTATAAACGCCGTTTGTTCCATGATCTCTTCTTTCAAATTCCACGGAAGAATTAGCACATATTCCGGCTTTGTCTGTTTTAGCACATCAGGTGAATACACCGGGATTCTGGAACCAGGAAGGAAGGTACCTTGCTTATAGGGGCTACGGTCGACTGTATAATCCAAATAATCCCGATCAATACCGCAATAGTTAATTAAGGTGTTACCCTTAGCAGGTGCCCCGTAACCTACAATTGTGTTTCCATTGTTTTTAAGTTCTATTAGAAGCCCCATAATTTCCCTCTTTAATTCAACGGCCTTCTCAGAGAAGCTTTTGTATATGTCTATTTTCCCCATACCTAATGAAGCTTCTTGTTCCAGCAATGCTTGAACCGCTTGGCTTATAGAAAGATCTCTGTTTTCTGAATGTTTTGCATAAATCCGAATGGAGCCACCATGCGTCTCCAGCTGTTCAACATCGTAAATGGAGAGTTTATGCTGTGCAAATAATTTACTCACTGTTGTAAACGAGAAGTATGAAAAATGTTCATGATATATCGTATCAAACTGATTATGCTCTATAAGCTGGAGCAGATGGGGAAATTCCATCGTAATAGTTCCTTGAGGGTTAAGTAGCACCTTCATTCCCTTAACAAAGTCATTCAGGTCAGGTACATGGGCAAGCACATTATTGCCTAGCAGGAGATCCGCTGTCTTCCCTTTTTCTTTCAAGGCATTTGCTAATTGGGTTCCAAAAAAATCAACCACAGTATCGATCCCTTTTTCTATAGCAGATTTCGCAACATTGGCTGCTGGTTCGATCCCTAATACAGAAATGCCCTTCTCCTTAAAATACTGCAATAAATAGCCATCATTACTGGCGATTTCCACCACATTCGTGTCACTTGAATATTGGAATTTATCTATCATATGTTCAACATAATTACGGCAATGGTTTAACCAACTATCCGAATAACTGCTAAAATAAGCATACTCACTAAAAATATGCTCTGGAGTTTCGAAATCTTCTACTTGAACCAGGAAACAATGCTCACAGACATAAGTTCTTAAGGGATACATAATCTCCTTCTGGCTTACAGATTCCACATAGGAATTAGCTAAAGGCGAAATCCCTAGATCCACAAATATGGTGCTTAGTTCCTCACCGCAAAAACGACAGCTTCCCTTAGACATTCATTTGTATCTCCTTATCATAAGGTGTGTTTTTCACCTTTTATCTTTTCGTAATCACGAATTTGTTTTAACGTCAAATCTTGAATACCCTTACTCATATAATTTAAGTACCAGTCCATTGTCCATTCAATAGACTGGTTTATCGGCAGTTCAATTCTCCAATTCAGCATACGTGCAGCCTTCTCACTATTTAACACAAGAGTTGAAGCTTCATAGGGCTGAGTAAGGGAAGGATATAGGACATCCACAGGATGATCCAGATGCTTATTACATTCTTCAATAAGCTGGGCAACAGATATATTTGAAGCTTCGCCAGGACCAAAATTCCAGGAGCCGACATACTTTTCTCCGGATTCTCCCATGTTTTGAGCCAGCAGTAAATATCCATTAAGACAATCCAACACATGTTGCCAAGGCCGTATGGCACTAGGATATCTGATATTTAATTTTTGTTTATGGAGTATAGAGCGGATGATATCGGGAATAATCCGATCTGCCGCCCAATCTCCCCCGCCTATAACATTGCCTGCTCTGGCAGAAGACAATAGTTTTCTGCTATTCGAATAAAATGACCGTTCGTAGGCGGAAGTAACGATCTCCGAACAGGCCTTACTGGCACTATAAGGATCTGCTCCTCCAAGGGGGTCACTCTCAATAAATCCCTGTAACGAGTTAGTATTCTCATAACACTTATCTGTAGTCACATTGATAACAACCCGTACAGATTCCGTATGCCTGGCCACCTCTAACAAATGAGCTGTTCCCATAATATTAACCGAGAATGTTTCAATGGGTTTTAGATATGATTCCCGCACTAAAGGTTGGGCTGCCAGATGAAATATAAACTCCGGTTGAACCTTATGAATAAAGGATTGCAATAGTTCATAATCCAATATATTACCATAAACAGAATCCATATTTTCCCCTACGCCTGCAAGCTTGTACAGATTCGGTTCACTTACTGAGGGTGTATTGCTGTATCCAAAAACATTAGCCCCCAGATACTGCAGCCATAATGCTAACCAACTCCCCTTAAATCCTGTATGCCCTGTGATTAGCACTCTCTTTTTTTTCCAAAATCCCACTCATTACCACACCTTCCAGGGAGCAAAGCCTGTATCCCACAACTCTTCCAGCTTGTTCTTATCCCTTAATGTATCCATCGGTTGCCAGAATCCATCATGCATAAAAGCTGCAAGTTCTCCTGATTTCGCTAACTTTTCCATTGGCCCTTCTTCCCAAATGGTGTCATCTCCACTTATTAAGTCAAAGACCTGCGGCTCCAAAACAAAAAAACCGCCATTAATCCAGTTGCCGTCTCCCATCGGTTTCTCCTGAAATCCAATGATTTCATTATCATGAAACTCAAATGCACCGAACCTGCCTGGTGGACGGACTACAGTTACAGTCGCCGATTTCTTTCTCCGCTGATGAAAGTCTATAAGCTCAGTTATGTTAACATCAGACAACCCATCTCCATACGTGAAACAGAAAGAGCTATCCCCAATATATTGTTGTACCCGCTTTAATCTTCCTCCGGTTAATGTGTGTTCCCCTGTGTCTACTAAGGTCACCTTCCATGACTCTGATTTATTTTTATGAATTTCCATCTCATTTGTTCTGAAATCGAATGTAACATCCGAAGTATGCAGATAATAATTGGCAAAAAACTCCTTAATTAAATACCCCTTGTATCCTAAACATACAATAAACTCATTAATTCCGTAGCTAGAATATACCTTCATGATATGCCAGAGCATGGGAGCACCACCGATCTCAACCATGGGTTTTGGCTTCACTACTGTCTCTTCGCTTAATCTTGTTCCCAAGCCCCCAGCCAATATCACTGCTTTCATCTGCTATACATCCTTTCGAACGATTATATCAAAATCTACAGCAGATTCTTTCATCTGTAAGACGTTGTAGTATGAAATTGATAACCCCCGGTTTGTAAATGAGCTGATTATCTTTTTACAGGCTAATTCATCAAATTCAGGAAAGCTCAGACTCATTCCTAACTGCCCGCCTTTATTGAGCATACCTGTCAGCACTTCAAATACATGAGAAGTATTATCCAACTTGGTAGCATCGTATTCGAATAGAATATAATCAAAGCTCCTGTTAAGCAAATGAGTACTAATTTCATTTACATTTCCTTTAAAATAATAATCCGAAACCGTCTTTATATCCTCCAAGTATTTATCTTCCAAGCAATAGTTAGTGATTTCTGTATTTTGGATCCCTTTGTACTTTAGCATGTTTTTTAATTGCAAAGGGTTCCCCCCACACTTAGCATTTATCCCTAAAATTGTTGGATTTAACATGGACAATTTAACCGAAAATTCATTAAGAAGTAGGGGATTCATTATCGCATCCGACCACGAGTCTAAATTGTATTTTCGAATGAATATGTCTCTACTAACATTTAGTGAGTTATTATTAATCTGATCATCTCGAACCGTAACTGAGCCAAAGTGATATGTGAATGTATCCTTGCAATATACCAACTTGTATCCCGCTCTTCGAATTCGGAAGCTGATATCATCATCAGCAAATTCTCCGTAATAAAATGACGGATCATAGTAACCTATTTGTCTAAGCAATTCTGTTCTTACCATTAACACGCAAGGAAGAAGTCTTACACGTTCCTCCCATTTACGTGGATCAGAGTGGTTATATTTATTTGCAAATTGAATCATCTCTTCAATATTATTGTAATCGCCATTAATTTGCTGCATATTGCTGATCATACTTGCACCAGGAGATACGTAACCAATTCTCTCATCAGATTCTATACATACCAATAGATTATCCAGCCAACGCGGAGTAAAAATAAAGTCGTTACATACACATGCAGTATATTTACCTTCTGCCGCTTTCATCCCTTCATTAAAGCCGTTAGTAACCCCTACATTTTTTATTAAATGCAGTGGTTTGGCATTTGGTAAGCTATTGAAGTAATCCTTAGTTCCATCTGTTGAGCCGTTATTCACTAAGATCAGTTCATAGTTAACATTTTGTGTATATTGCAATATACTATCTATACATAATTTAGTATATTCTAATTTGTTATATGCTAATACTACTATACTGACGAGTGGTTGTTCAGTTAATGAAATGAGTTTTCTATTGTCATCGACCAGTTGTTCTATCACATTTACTAATTCAGCATTTTGTGCTACCTCTTTTGCTTTAGCAAAAAAGTAGTTGGATTGAATTATATTATTACGTAATTTGTAAACATACCCAAGGTTGAAAAGAATATCTACAAATTCTGAATCAATCAGCAATCCTCTCCACAATTCATCTTCCGCCTCTTGTAAGTTATCCTCAGCTACGGCTATCGCTGCTTTCATGGTACAAATCTCAATATTTTCAATCACTGATCCATCAGGTTTTAATTCAGATAATAATTTTTTTGCCTCATCGAGGCTACCTATTTGAATGAGTTCTTGAATTCTTTCCTTTATCATGTGAGTCTCCTCAATTCTCTGTCGAATGTTAGGTAGCAGCCGCCCATGTTGCTACTGGGAATTTTTGCCTAATTGTATTTTTCATTATATCCATGCCTTTAATATCATTTTTCTTTTGATAACATTGGTAACAGCGCTCATAAGTGCTATAGACAGGTTTTAAGTCCATGAGTTTGGTATAGAATAAATGAGCATCTTCGAGATAGTTACTTTGAAAACAAAGATCACCAAGTAATGTAATAACCTTTATATTATTTGGTTGTTCGTCATATAGCTTGATCAAAATATCAATTGCTACCTCTGTAAAACTATAATCCGCGAGTATAAGACATATGTTGTACTTCGTTTCTATGCTTCCCTTCAAAAGGAGCCCTAACACACTTTCAAAGATTTCAAATTCCTGCAGTATGATAAGATGACGGCAAACTTCAATAAGCAGTTTTTGTAAACCTGTAGTTAATCGAGCATTGGAACTATCTTGTCTGTTGACTAAACATATTAGCACGTCACTCTCTCTGTTGCTTAAATTCAAAAGTGGACGCGCTCTATGAAAGAGGGCAGGATCCTTAAGAATAACAGAAAGCAGAAGCAGATCTTCTCCCGCTTCAACAGGATATTCGGTAATATCAGACCATTGTTCACGTGCCTGCTCATATTTCTTATCATATTGTAAAGCTACCGCGATAATATGAGGTGGTGGTTCGATATTAAATTTCCCTACATATTTACTAAGCAACGGGTGCCTCAAGACGTATAGGGTATCCAGCAACAGCCTTAAGTCATTAATATTCTGAACATTATATATGATCTCTATATTGTGATAAACCTCCTCAACAGGGAGATTTGCTTTCGTTACGATTTCAAAATACTTTTTCAAAGCCGGAGAGTACGTTTTCTTTTCTCGTAGGACCTGAACGGTTTCTTCATAGCTTTGAGTTATTTGTCTTTGCTTGTCATATATTTCAGCCAGCATAAACCGGGCTTTATAACCACCTGAACCTTCAGATATCATCGTTCCTTCTGTTTGATCCCCAATGAGGAGACACTTCTTGAACGATAATATCGCTTCTTCCAGATAACCGGCTTCCAAGAGCATTTGTCCTTGAACATAACGCATTTCAGAGTCTGAAGGAAATAGCTGAAGAGCATCCTCTATGATTCTTAAACCATCTTCATGCTTATCCAACTTCCCCAGACTCGAAGCAAGAAAGGACAGCAGATCCGGCAAAAATGCTTTATCTTTACTCAAAGGGTAGGCTTGTTGAAACAATTTAACCGCTTTCTCTGTCTCACCAAGAGCTACATAAGTTCTCCCCATATTAAACAAATTGTATCCATTAGGATTCTCATTAACAGCTTTAATCATGATAGGAAGATTTCTTTGCAGTTTATCCTTCTCTCCTATCGTCTCTTTGTTGTAGCCCGTATGGTGAAGGAGCAGATCCGCATCTCCTCCAACGAAAGTATAACGTTTATCCAATACATTAATATGTTCATGAAGATGACTCTCGAAATAAAGCTTATCATTATTCTTAAATAACCTTACCGCTTTATGTGTAAAGGTTTGCGCATAGGATATATAATTTTTAATTTTTAATAAGTAATAATCCGCATCTGACACAATTTCCTTATAAATATCAGATTTCTCGTCCAGATATTCATCCGCATCCATGATAACAATATAATCACAGGTTGCTTGTTGAATACTATGATTTCTGGCTTCAGAGAAACTACCTGTCCATTGAAAATGGTATATCTTCGAGGTAAAACGCGCTGCAATGTCTAGGGTCGCATCTTCGGAACCAGTATCTACAATAATGATTTCATCTACCTTATTACTGACACTTTCCAGACTTCGTGCAAGTGTTTTTTCTTCATTTTTCACAATCATACATAATGATACTGTTTTATTCATAGAGGTGTCCTCTCATCATTCAAAAGTTAATAATTATACAATTATTATCGGTCTTTTTTCATAACATAATAAGATGTACAATTATTAAAAAATTATTAAGTTAGGCCCTTAGTTTTATTGATGATACCCAGGCGCTGTTGAGCCAACATGTAATTATATTCAACTGAAATCCCATAATATGTTCTTGCTTTGCCCAGATCACCGGTAGTTTCATAGTATACAGCAAGATTATAGGCCGCCAAGAAGCTTCCTGTTCCTCTAACGCTTTCGTATTTATCGGTATCTCCTATGGAAAGACATTTCAAATATGATTCTTCGATTAGCGGGAAATATTTAAAATACTTATGTGTATTACTAAAAACCAGCTCCATATAAAACAACCCGCTGACAAAATGGAAATCTGAAAAGTCACTTAAGTAATGTGATTCTTCTTCAATTAGATTAAGCCCTTGTTCAAAGTCCTTCAGTCCTAATATTGTATACAAATACTCAATCACCAATTGAGGTTTATATCCGTCATTATTCGAGATTGCCTTGTAACATCTTGTTAGGAACATCTCAGCTTTAACATATTCTTTTATAATCCGATACTCTTTGCCTAGTTGGTAAAGTATATAAGGGTCATTGGGATTTTGCTCCAACTCAACTTCGAGCATTCTTATATTACGCTTGTACTTCTCAGACTTAAAATATCCGTCATGATACACTTCAATTGGCGCATTTTTTCTTGGAAGATCGGAAACAATCTGCTCATGTATTTTCCCTGTATAGAATGAGCCTTTAGGAAATAACCGGGTCACATTAGCCTGTGATTCTCTTAGCTCTCCATCAAAATCAAAACTGTTAGTAATTCTGATTCGGCCTATTGCATCATTATTACATATGAAATCGTCAATTTCTTCACGTGACGCTTTTGTAATACGATCATCTGCATCCAGGACCAATATCCAGTCTCCATTACACTGCTCCAATGCATAGTTTCTTGCCGCTGAGAAATCATCTCCCCAACTGAAATCAAATATTCGCGCTCCAAAGCTGCTTGCAATCTGCTTAGTATTATCTGTAGAACCCGTATCAACGACTACGATCTCATCAACAATAGATCGCACGCTTTGCAGGCATCTCCCAATTTTTTCCGATTCATTTTTTACAATCATAGCTAAAGATAACATGGATTACACCTCACTTAGTTTCTATCATGCATGCTTTGTTCAAAAAAAAAAGACCTTAGTTGAACTAAGGTCTCTATTCAAACAATACAGATTAACGAAGCAATTGAAGAACGCCTTGCGGTTGTTGATTTGCTTGAGCAAGCATTGCTTGAGCTGCTTGAGCAAGAATGTTATTCTTCGTCTGAGCCATCATTTCTTTAGCCATATCCACATCACGAACGCGGGATTCTGCTGCAGTAAGGTTCTCGGAAGAAGTATTCAAATTGTTGATAGTGTGCTCCAGACGATTCTGAACAGCACCCAGTTTCGAACGTTCTGTAGATACTTTACCAATAGCCCCATCAAGAGCTGTCAGAGCTGTTTGTGCAGCAGTCTTTGTCTTCAAATCACCTACAGTAGTCATCAGGGCAGTAGCATCCATATCGGAAAAAGTATACGAAATCTTTTGTCCTGTATTAGCACCAACTTGGAAGTCTACCGCTGTGGTAGAACCGTCCCAAAGCTTCTGCGTATTAAACTCAGTGTCATTAGAAATACGAGTAATTTCTGTTGACAATGCTTGATACTCTTCATCAATAGCTAAGCGATCAGCTGTTACGTTCGTATCATTGGACGATTGAACGGAAAGCTCTCTCATCCGTTGCAGGATGGAATGAGTCTCATTCAATGCACCTTCAGCTGTTTGAATCATGGAGATGCCATCTTGAGCATTACGGGACGCTTGATCCAAACCACGAATTTGTCCGCGCATTTTCTCAGAGATTGCCAGACCTGCAGCATCATCTCCTGCACGGTTAATCCGGAGACCGGAAGACAATTTCTCGATGTTCTTACTTGTGTTGCTTGTGTTGATTGCCAATTGACGGTGAGTATTCAACGCCGTAACATTGTGGTTAATAATCATGTTAATTTCCTCCTTGAATGTAACCTCCACATCCTTGTGGAAGGTTTATAGATTAGAGTTGAACTTTAGATTAACGGAGCAGTTGAAGAACGCCTTGCGGCTGTTGATTCGCTTGAGCAAGCATTGCTTGGGCTGCTTGAGCAAGAATGTTGTTCTTCGTTTGAGCCATCATTTCTTTAGCCATATCCACGTCACGAACACGGGATTCAGCTGCAGTCAGGTTCTCGGAAGAAGTATTCAAGTTGTTGATTGTGTGCTCCAAACGGTTTTGGACAGCACCCAGTTTCGAACGTTCAGTAGAAACTTTACCGATCGCTACGTCTACAGCTGCCAGAGCTGTGGAAGCGTTGGCTTTTGTCGTCAAATCCCCAGTAGCTGTCAAAGTAGCTGCATCCATATTGGAGAAGGTATAAGAAATCTTTTGCCCTGTGTTAGCTCCTACCTGGAATTCCACAGTAGTTGTAGTACCATCCCAAAGTTTTTGTGTATTGAATTCAGTATCATCAGAAATACGTGTAATCTCAGTTGACAATGCTTGATACTCTTGATCAATAGCAGCGCGGTCAGCCGTAACGTTCGTATCATTGGAAGATTGAACAGCAAGTTCTCTCATCCGTTGCAGGATGGAGTGAGTCTCATTCAGTGCACCTTCAGCGGTTTGAATCATGGAGATACCATCTTGAGCATTGCGGGATGCTTGATCCAGACCACGGATTTGTCCGCGCATTTTCTCGGAAATAGCCAAGCCTGCAGCATCGTCACCTGCACGGTTAATCCGGAGACCGGAAGATAGCTTCTCGATGTTCTTGCTTGTGTTGCTTGTGTTGATTGCCAGTTGACGGTGAGTATTCAGCGCCGTAACATTGTGGTTAATAATCATGTTAATTTCCTCCTTGAATGTAACCTCCACATCCTTGTGGAAGGTTTATAGATTAGAGTTGAACTTTAGATTAACGAAGCAGTTGAAGAACGCCTTGCGGCTGTTGATTCGCTTGAGCAAGCATTGCTTGAGCTGCTTGAGCAAGAATGTTGTTCTTCGTCTGAGCCATCATTTCCTTAGCCATATCCACATCACGAACGCGGGATTCTGCTGCAGTCAGGTTCTCAGAAGATGTATTCAGGTTGTTGATCGTATGCTCCAGACGATTCTGAACCGCACCCAACTTCGAACGTTCTGTGGATACTTTACCGATAGCCACATCAACAGCTGCCAGAGCTGTGGATGCGTTGGCTTTTGTCTTCAAATCACCTACAGCAGTCAAAGTAGTTGCATCCATAGAGGCGAACGTATAAGTGATCTTTTGATTTGTATTAGCACCTACTTGGAAATCCACCGCTGTGGTAGAACCGTCCCACAGCTTCTGCGTATTAAATTCCGTGTCTTTAGAAATACGTGTAATCTCAGTTGACAATGCTTGATACTCTTGGTCAATAGCGTCGCGGTCAGCCGTTACGTTCGTATCATTGGAAGATTGAACAGATAGTTCTCTCATCCGTTGCAGGATGGAGTGGGTCTCATTCAATGCACCTTCAGCCGTTTGAATCATGGAAATACCGTCTTGAGCATTACGGGAAGCTTGGTCTAGACCACGGATTTGTCCGCGCATTTTTTCGGAAATAGCCAAGCCTGCAGCATCATCCCCTGCACGGTTAATTCGAAGACCGGAAGACAGCTTCTCGATGTTCTTACTTGTGTTGCTAGTGTTAATTGCCAATTGACGGTGAGTATTCAGCGCCGTAACGTTGTGATTGATAATCATTATAATTTCCTCCCTGAAATATACTGGTTCCACATCCATGTGGTAACGATGATCCGTTAAGGTCGGCCGCCCTGCCGGATCATCGTCTAAATTATATATCGTCTTAAAACCCTTATCAGTTTAGAGTAATCTTGTGGATTTCAATATTATTCTTGATTTTTTCTTTTACAAACAAAAACCGAAGGTAACCCATGGTCACCTCCGGTTTCAAGCACTCTAATTAATTGGTATGTTTCCCTTCCCGCATTCGATCAATAAGAGTGTGGATCTCTAAGGAAGCAGGTGCAGCAGATTCCTGATTAGCTTCCTTAATTGAAAGGTATATTTCTTTGCGATAGATATCAATATGCTTGGGAGCTGAAATACCAACCTTGACTGTGTCACCTTCTACACTCAAAATTGTAATTTCAATCTGATCTGTTATAACGATACTCTCGCCTTTTTTCCGGGAAAGAACGAGCATATCAATCACCAGCCTTTCCATCAACATTTGGTTCCACTGTTAATAAGCTGTGCTTAGTATGATATGGTGAGTTGTGTAGCACTATTTGCTTACCCACACCCAATTCTGGATTAAAAACAAGAGGAGCAAGTAAATTAATAGTTGTCTCTTCAACCTTATCCTTCAAAGTTATTACGCAACGTACGATTAGTTGACTTTGAATTTCCAGCTCTTCAGCTTCATCGTCAGGCAGATCAAACTCATATGACGGATAGAACAAAAAAGGGTCACTAAGTAGAAATGATAAACTCTTCTCCTTTGTGGACTGTAGATACCAGAAAGAATGATCCTCGATTGAGATTAAGGCAAACTCAGACTCTTCCTCAAATCCAGGAATCCCCTTTGGAAAATGAAACACCTGCTCCGAATTAACTTCAACTTCTCCCCAAGATAGCGTATCAATAATCATTTAATCTCACTCCTTAAAAGTATTGCTTCATATAGACTGGTTAACTTCTTTATTATTCACATTTCAATAAATAGCATAAAAGCTATAGAGGCTCTTTCAAGCACATCTATAGCTCAAGAACTACAATTGAACATTCACTTCCGGTGGAATAAACTGTATGGATGCGTACTGCTGCATATATATATTTAACTTGCCACGAGTATACTCAATTTGTGGACGATGTGCTTCAAATTGGATATCCACCTCTGCAGGGCGATATTCAATTTGGGGATCCCTTGTCTGAAAAAGAATATCTACGTTGTCATACGATGCGGGTCCTCGAGTCTCCGGAAACGAATTTGGCTCTGTGTCTGTGCCGTATACTTCAGCAATCGTATTGCCAGGTTTAAAAAACTGGGCCATCCGATTTCCCTGCTCCACCTTCATGGCTATGCCCTGAAGATACAGCTGCTGAATGCCTGAATAAATACGCTTGTTCATGTCGGCCATACTTCCTCCGGTGAAGGCCGCCCATGCTTTAGATTGATCTATCGTAAGTTCTGGACGAAATGAATGAACCTCAAGCTCTCCCGGAGTGGTTGTTACATTCAACTCTCCTTTGGATTGGGTAATAGATAAGATCCCTGGATCTGCATCCATACCAATCAAAGCAGTTGTCTGGCGTATTTGTAGTAATGGCTGCAGCACATTAAACACCTCTGTTATCTAATAAAGTCAACGAGAGTTGTAGATATAATCTTAGCACCCACTGAAAGGGAGGCATTATAGATATTTTCTTGAATCTTGGACTGCATAATAAGCCCTTCATAATCTGCATCCTCAGTTTTAGCTTGTAGATCGGTCAGATTCGTATTCAAATCACTTAACCGTTCCTGCATCAATTGTACACGATTGGTTTTCGCTCCAATTTCAGACCGAGCGGACAGAAGGGTATCTATTCTTGAGTCAATATTGTCAAGTTGATTAGATATCGCTGTAGTATTACCCGATTTCAAAGCACCTGATAGATTATTGATAATGGCAAACAGATTATCCGTATCTCCGGTATGACCAAACACATCATTACCCGTCATATTAATAGGCATCTGTACACCTTCGCCAACAATATATTGAATCTGACCCGGGTCTGTAATGACAGCTTTTGTTGTATCATAAGTGCCATCAGCACCCTTGGCAAAATCATAAGGCTTGGTAGTATATTGTTCACCATTAAAAATATATTTTCCGTTGAGCTTGCTGTTAGAAATATCCACCAGCTGTTCCTTAAGCTGCATTACTTCCTCATTAATACTATCCAGAGCGGACTGCGGATTGCTTCCGGTTGAGGCTTGTACAGTAAGTTCACGTAAACGCTGAACAACATCTCCGGCCTGTCCCAACACGGTATCATTATAATCCAGCCACGACAAAGCGCTGTCTACATTCTTGGTGTACTGCTCATTGGATGACAGCTCGGCACGGTAACGAAGGGAATACGTAATCCCTACCGGATCATCGGAGGGTTTGTTAATTTTGCGGCCGCTTGAGAGCTGAAGCTGCGTGTCGTTCATAGTACGCGCATTACGGTTCAGGTTAAGCAGCAGCTGTGAATTCATCATATTGGAGGTGACCCTCAACATTATAAGTTCCCCCTTTATCTGCCGACGGTGCCGGTAGAATTAATTAGTTTATCGAGCATTTCGTCATAGGTTGTCATAAACCGCGCAGCCGCACTATAAGCATGCTGGAACACCAGCATATTTGACATTTCCTCATCCAGCGAAACCCCGCTTACCGATTGGCGTCTGGAATTCACTTGTTCCACCAAATAATCCGCATTACTCGCCTGGCGTGCGGCTTCCTGCGACTGAATTCCCAACTGACCGACCATAGAACTTAAGTATGAACCGACCGTACCTGTCTTGGTGCCATCCGGTGAAGTGAAGGTATTATTATCTTTCATATTGCTGAATAAAAGCGCCAGAGAGTTATTTCCTTTTATGACAGTTACTTTTCCCGCAGTGTCTGTGGTTGCCCGAAGGGAAGTTGCAAACAAAGTAGGATCAGCGGCGATTTCCGGGTTCAACCGGAGATTGGCTGCAGTGATCGTCTCTCCGGCCACAGAAGGTGTAAAGAAATCTCTGCCTGAACTGCCGTCCAGCGCATAGCCCAGTTGATGTAGTCCATTCAGACCTTTGACTGTAGTCTTCAAATCGCCCGTAAGCGGTATTGGGACTGTCGCACCTGCCAGCAGTGTGGTTTTGGTACCATCGGAATTAATGATTTCTGAATCCTTCAGAACAGTCATCCCTGCCGGAAGAGTTGAGCCTGCCGGAATCGTAACCTGTACCTCGCCAGTAGCGATCGTATTGGCCATATCATCCAGCTGTTTTTTATAATCTGCAACATACGTTTTGCTAGAAAAAATCATCCCATACGCCTCACCGGCTTTCAAGTCGCCTGAGGCATATGCACTATTGAGAAAAGCACTGTCCACTGTTGCGGTTACCGCTGGCCCTTGAACGAGCTGCTGGCTGCCTAGAGATATATTATAACCAGCATCTGTATCCAAAATGGTGATGTTGGCAATTTTGGACAGCTTGTCCGTCATCAAATCTCGTTGATCCCGCAAATCGTTGGCTTGGTCACCCATGCCCTCAATTTTGGCGATAGACTGGTTCAAATCAGCGATCGAACTTAGATAGCTCTGAATCTCTTTTCCCTTAACATCGATATTAGTATTGAGATCCCGGTCTAAATTACTTAACTGGGTACTCATATAATTCATAGCATCCGTAAGGGACTGTGCGGTCTGTACTACAATCTTGCGGGCTGTAGGATCTTCCGGATTTTTGCTCAGGTCCGACCATGATTTCCAAAAGTTATCAAGTACAGTTCGGATACCTGTATCCGAAGGTTCATTCACAATGGCCTCCAGCTTGTCCAATGTATCTGATTGGATCGTCCAGTTGCCGCTGGCGGAGTTCTCACCACGGTACTGATCATCTAGGAACATCTCGCGGATACGCTCGATGGAAGTGAACTCGACCCCGGTCCCCAGCTGGCCAGGAACAGTGGAATTCGTAAGACCATACGCCTCAATAGGTGATGCGGCTTTCATATTCACCCGTTGGCGGGTGTATCCTTCTGTATTCGCGTTAGCGATGTTGTGTCCAGTCGTATTGAGTGCAGCGGTCTGAGTGAAAAGACTCCGTCTTGCCGTCTCAATTGAATGAAATGTGGATGTCATACTGCTAATTCCTCCCTATGATTGCTCCGGCAAAACGGAATGTAAAAAGATCAACCTATCCGCGCGCGTCAAAAAGTCCTGGCCGATTGCTGTTATAGCCCTTATCGGACGGATGATGATAGGTGAATTCCTGGTTTGGTCTTCCGACAAGCAAATCCAGGGAATAATCTATAAAGGTAAGCGACTGCTCAATCAGCTTCTGATTCAGCTCGTTGGCTTTTTTCAAGTGATGTAGCGTATTAGAAAGCTTCTGCTGAACTTGCTGCAGACGCAATTTGTCTTCAGGGTCAAATACAAGCCGGGACAGCTCGGTCAGGTTCAGGTTCAGATTGGAACGGATGCCTACACCCTGTAAAAAGGTATAAGCCGCCTCTGCACGCTGCTCCTCAAGCTGTCCGATCAGCTTCATCAGCTTGGACTCACGGTTCATGATGTCAATTAGACCATCCACCTTATTGTCCATAATCGTCTGTTTCTTGACTGCGGCCAGATCCAGCATTTGAATATGCGTTTCGTCCAGCCGCTCAAGAAGTTCAAGTAATCTCGTCAATGCCATGGATGGGTTCACCTAATTCTCGGAGGATTGCTTAAAGTAGGGGGCGAGTGTGTCTGCGAGTTTGGCTGCGTCAACTTGGTAGGTACCTGCGGATACTTGCTGTTTCAGGCTTTCGATCTTATCAGCACGTGCAGCATCAATTTTTCCGCTGTTCTGTGCCTGCAGAAGCTTAATGGCTTCATCGGAAATCGAAACCTCATCCTTGCGTGTGCTCTTCTTGGTTTGATCCTGGCGCTGCGATTCCGCATTGCGTTGATACGGGTTAATTGGATTGATTCGTCCGGTCTCGTTAATTTTCATAACTTCCACCTTCCTTATAAAATAAAATAGCCGATAATCTTTACTAAGTTTATCGGCCTTTAATGAATCATTCTTTATAGCTGAAAACGTTTTTTCCAAAAGATTTAGTTGTCGCGAAGTTTATCAACGGCACGATAAGCTCCACCAGATGTTTTTTGGGGCGGTTCAGGTGTCACGTTTTCCTTAGCTGCGTTGGACAGGTCTCTCCTCAAACGGTTGCGGCAGCTTTCACACATATGACCATCGCGGATTAACGTCCCACACACTTCACAAGGCAACATCATATTGGGAGCATTCGCTATGGAAATCCGTCCTTCACGGATAAAACGGGTAATTTCTTTAATGGATATTTCCGTGGCATCGGATAACTCCTGAATATTTGTTCCTCTGTTTTTCCGCAGATATTCTACACAGGTTTCGTATTGATGCTCAAGCTCTTTGATGCAAGGCTGGCATATTTCCATAATGTTTTTGACATACAGTCGGCCGCATCTTGGACAATTGTCTACATTCATTTCAACAGCGGCTCCTTTCCTTACATTTTGTGCAGCATAGAATTAACTTATGCTTAGATTACATGATTGAACAAGCATAGTCTATGATTAGTATCGGCTAGAGATGGATTTTAGTTAGATTATTCGGACAAAATTGTCAGGAAGCACATTCAATTCACTCCTGGACCGCCCTATGAACGGGCCCAGGTTAGGCTATATATTTCAGCAGCTTTTCCATAGCCGTCACACAGCGTTTGTATAGTATCTGCGCAGGCGCGTATGGTGCTCCCTGTGGTATAAATATCATCTACTATAACAATCTGCAGCGGACGCGTTCGTTTCCCCAAGGTTTCCAGCCAGATCTCAAACTGTAATAGGACAGCCCCATCCGGATTTCCTGCAAAAGCATGCTTCATATCTGCGATCCGTTCCGCCCGGTGCTTGAAGCTTTGTTTGCCGGTATGGTGGGTACGGACCAGAAGCGGGAGCTGCGGGATCCCCCTGCGCCCGGACAGCACATCCGCCACCCGCTCCGCCTGATTGAATCCCCGCTCAACAAGCCGGGATTCCGAGACAGGCACCGGGACAAGCAGATCTGCCTGCCATCGCGGGTTACTAGCAGAATGTTTATTAAGGAAGAAGGAAGCCTTAGATAACCTATGCGCGCTTTGATTTTCTGCAATCCCCCGCTGTCCCCGTTCTCTTTCTGCTTTGAGCCGGATGTAGGCTCTGTCCAGCATTGAGCCTAACAGCGGAGCGAGCTGTTCATTCCCCCGATATTTATATTGACCCAGGATTTCGCGCATCACACTTGTGTAGGATACCGCACTCCGGTTGCAGACTATCGGTACGGCTTCACCGCTGCGGCTGCAGTCCGGACAGCCGACATGGCGTCCGCATTTTTGGCAGCGGGGGTGCCGTATCCAAGGAATAGCCTCCTCACAGCCTGCACAAATACCGTGCAGGCCTGCAGCCGGGCGGCTGGTTTTGCCGCAAATCAAGCAATGAAGCGAAGAAGGCGCCAGCAAGGAGCGGACTTTGGTAAGCCATGCAGTTAATGAGTCCATGAAGGTTTCCTCCTGTTCAGATACCCCTGCTTGCCGGCAATCGAGTTCATGGTACGGATCTGCGCGATGGCCTTTCGCTGTGACTGGGTCCACTCCGGTGATAAGAAATTTACGCTGCCGGCAGGATCATCTTTGGAGCGCCCGGCACGGCCAGCCATTTGAACCAGCGAGGCTTCATCAAACAGTTTACTGTCTGCGTCCAAGATAAAAACATCGCTGCGGGGGACGGTAACTCCCCGTTCCAGTATGGTTGTTGTGACCAGGATGGTGATTGCCCGGTTACGGAAGGCAGTAACCTTGTCAGCTCTGTCCGGATCTTGGGATGAGGTCCCCCCCATGCATACTCCGGGGATTTTCCGGCGAAGAAGGGTCAGAAGCTCTTCAATATGAGCGATCCGGGACACAAAAATAAAGATTTGCGCTTCACGTGCAAGCGACCTGTGCAGGGCTTGCAGGAACGCAGCGGGCAGGGCCCCTCGCTTCATGCATAACTGAACGGGATTCATCGGTATACGGCGGGGCACAGGCAACGGATGTCCATGATACCGTACGGGCACTCTGGCATGAGGCAGCTTGCCAGAATGCGCCTGCCGCTGCAGCTTCTGCGGCGGTGTTGCCGACAAGAAGATAAACACTCCATCCGGCTTGCAGGCTTGTTCAGCAGCAAAAGCCAGCATTGGATTGTTATGGTAAGGATAAGCATCCAGCTCATCGATAATGACCAGATCAAAGCCATGATGAAACCTTAGCAGCTGATGCGTGGTTGCAATCGTCAATTGACCCGGCACCCAGCGGTCCTGGCTGCCGCCGTACAACACGGCCAGCGTCTCCGCCGGGAAGGCCTGGGCGAGCCGCGGGGCCAGCTCCAGCACGACGTCGCGGCGCGGCGTCGCCACCAGTGCCCGGCCTCCGGCAGCGAGCACTGCCTCCAGGAGCGGGAATGTGATCTCCGTTTTCCCCGCTCCCGTGACTGCCCAGAGCAGGAACCGCTCTGGGCCTGTACCAGCGGCGCGTTGGCGCCGCGCCGTCAAGAACCGCAGTGCAGCGCCGGCGGCCCCCGCCTGAGCTGCACTAAGCCCCCACCGGCGTGCCGCTACGGTGGGGCTGATTCCGGCCGTGCCCCGCACGGCCGGGGACGCCGCGCTGCGCAGCAGCAGCGCGCAGGCCCGGCTGCGCCCGAGCGCGAGGCAGGCCTCGCAGTAGGCGCAGCGCATGGCGTGCGGCCCGTGGCCACGCTGCCGCAGCGCAGGCAGCGTTCTACCGCGCGGCGGCGGGAAGCGCCGCGTCTCCAGAGCAGCAGCGGCAAGCGGAGCGCCGCGGCCAAGCCCAAGCTGCGGACATAGGCCCCGCTATCTTCTGCCCTCTTGTTAAGCGAGTTGCTTCGATCGCCTCTCTTTCCTTCGGCATTCCCGCTACTAGAGTTGCTGCGACCCGCTCTATTTCTCTCAACCTTTCTGCTACTATTATTCCTACAATCGGCTCTCTCGCCTTCTGCCTTCTCGTGACGATGGTTCTTCCACTCTTCCCACTCCCCCTCCATCCCGGCACTAACGGCAGCCTGCAGCTTCAATCGCCCCTGCAGATAGGCAAGCTGGGCAACAGACTGCCAGTCCTGCTCCATTCCAGGAAGCCGCTCTGCCAGCAATGCTTCCACCTCCGGCTGAAGCAGCGAGCGGCCGGAGAGCGTCTCCACCAAGCGGTCAACAGCAATGCCGAGAGATTCTCGGTGATCCTTCAATACATTCCCATACCTGCTACTGACACACGGTTGTGATTTGCCAATATCCTGTCCTGTGTCTCCATTGGCCCAGCAGTTATGCTGCTCAGGATCCTTCAACCGCTCCGTGATTACCTCAACATGATTCATCCATGTTCTTTGCTGTTTCCCCCCTGACTCTTCCTCTCTCCGCATCTCTGCCTTAAGAGAATCGTTCAGATATGCAGCCCACTCCTCAGATGACCACCGGCACATCATTCTATTGAAACGGAAGCGCTCCTGCAGCTTCACCGCCCAGCCGAGAGGGAGTGAATAGGAGAGAATGACCAGCTTATCAGCTGCTCTGCCACTCCACTTACATTCTCCCGCCACACTCCACCACCAGAGGTCGACAGCCAGATTCAGCGAAATCCATATGTTAAAGCGTCCGTCAATTTCAACCGTATACACACTGACCCTCATTACAACACCTCCTGGCTATATACATATCCGTAAACTTATCATTTCTCAATTTTGGAATCGCAGATACTATAGTAAATGTTTGACTTTCGGCTGCTGCCTGTCTGCTGAGACTAATCCACGCTCATGACCTTGCATTCCTGTCTCTCCCAACGCAAAAAAGCACACTCCCCTATTGCTGGAGAGTGTGCTTCACCCGTTCCTTGCATATTTAGTCAGCATTCGCCGCGTCTTGATTGCGATCCCCCGCTTCCCGGCATCCGCAAATCGATAACGATCTCCCGCTGGTATTCATCCTCGCCCGCTACGGAGCGAAAATGCATCAATGGTGCAATATCAATTGCAGAACCGCTGTATGCCAATTTAGTGGCTACTGCTAATGTCCCATCCTTCGACTCATCATCCAGCACAGTCACCTGGTACAGTATTCCAGTCCAAAAAGCATGAAAAGCCAGCATTCGGATATACCCTTCAATAACCGCTTCATGATTGCGTGTGATCAAAAAATAATGAATCCGCTTACCGGATCGCATGACCCTCCGGGTGTGCTCCCGGTGATGCAGGATGTGAATGAGGACCACCGCAGATGCGTAAACAGCCACAATCCATATTAACTGGGCTACCATGGAGATGCACCTCCTCTTTATACCGACACTATATGCCGGTATTACAAGGTCGGTGACTGCCCATGGTTTCTTGAAGCCGATTTAGCCCTACTGCTCTGCTCCCGGTCTGACATCATGTCTTCCGGGCGCACACAGAGTCAGATTCTCAATAGCCGGGTACATATTTAAATCAGCATTTTGCAAAATTCGAATATATAAAACGTCTTAAGTTCATTTTATATAACTGCGACTGAAACAATACGTTGGCTAGAGCCAGAATGCAGCCCTTACGTTATGTAATGTTGTTCCGGATCATTTGGATTCTCCAAAACGCTCAGTTAAAATTAAGCCGGTTACAGAGTAACCCAGCCATATTTGATCGAATTGATTACAGCCTGTGTACGGTCATCAACTTCCATTTTTTGCAGGATGCTGCTGACATGGTTCTTGACGGTTTTCTCGCTGATAAAGAGGTATTCCCCAATATTCTTATTGCTCTTGCCTTCGGCCATCAGCCGAAGAACCTCAGCCTCACGGCGGGTCAGCGGATTGTTGTCACCAGCGACAAATTTAACGCCCGCTTCCTTCACCGGGGTTTCAGCCATTGCCCCTGTCTCATTAAGATAGGTCATGCGGCGCAGCTGGTTAATCAGCTTGCCTGTAACCTTCGGATGAATGAAGGCATGACCCTCGCAGACAGAGCGTATGGCATTAATGAGCGACTCCGCCTCCATATCCTTAAGCAAATAGCCGTTGGCACCCTTGCGCAGCGTTTCGAACACATAGCTCTCATCATCATGAATCGATAAAATAATGACTTTAACATCCGGGAACATCTCCCGCAGCTTTTGTGTAGCCTCTACACCGTTCTCGATAGGCATATTGATATCCATCAGTACGATATCCGGCTTATTGACGTTACAAAATTCCAGTACCTGGATGCCGTCTCCACATTCCCCGATGACTTCAATGTCATCCTCCATATTTAAAATTCGTTTAAGCCCTTCACGAAACAATTGATGATCATCGGCCAAAAGAACTTTTATAGGCGATTTACCAGAGATTTGGTTCTCCATCACATTACTCCTTCCCCTTTTCCACATTCGTCGGAATGTGAATTACGATTGTTGTGCCTTGATTCTCTGCAGACTCTATTTCCATTCTTCCTTCGAGTAACTCTACGCGCTCCCGCATACCTACCAGCCCAAAACTTTCACGGCTGCCCTGCTCACTTACCTTCTTCACATTAAACCCTAGCCCATTATCCTTCACCACAATCTTGATCAGCTGCGCCTGATAAGTGATTTCTACCAGCACATAACTCGGATATGCGTGCTTGGCGGCATTCGATAAGCCTTCCTGAACAAGGCGATAGACTGCGGCTTCCATGGCTGAAGATAAACGATGCTCCTTACCTCTCGTTTCAAAGGCGGTACGGATCTTTGTCTTCTCCTCATAATCATGTACATATTTCCGCAGCGTTGGAATCAGGCCAAGATCATCGAGCGCCATCGGACGCAAGTTGAAAATCACTTTACGCATTTCCTCCAGGCTGTAACGAACCTGCCCTTTTAAATCTATTATTTCGTCCTGCACTAGCCCAAATTCCTGCTTCACCAGCATTCTTTCTACAATTTCCGTCCTAAGGACTAAATTCGCCAGCATTTGAGCAGGACCGTCATGAATTTCCCGGGCAATTCTTTTCCGTTCCTCTTCTTGTGCCAAAATTATTTTAAGTCCGATCATTTGTCTATTCTTCGCAGTTTCGACAATTCTCGTCACTTGTCCCATTTCTCCGGACAGATATTCAATAACAACACTCATTTGCGAACCGATCGATTCTGCGCGCTCTACAGAATTTTCGACACTGCGAACCCGCAGCTGCAGTTCGTCCCGCCTGCTTCGAAGATAGATTTCACGCTCTCTTGTCATCATGAGTTCAAGCTGAAGCTCAGTAGCCTTCTCATAAGCAATCCGGATGTCTTTCTCCGAATAGCGGACAAAATCACGGCTGACTTCCGTCAGCCGGATCCTGGAGCGGTGGTATTGCAGCTCCAGCTTGTCCACCTTTTGCAATGTTTCATCCGTTTCTTCCATGACCCTCTGCAGTTCTTTGGTGAGTGCAACAAGCTCATCCCGTGCAACCTGCAATATTTCAAAAATCTGATACTTGCTGCTCTCCATCACGTCGATGGTATTCTTAATGACGCGATCTATCGCATCGGCTTGAAATTCCACGGATGCTTGCCCCATTTCTATCGGATCGTATTAAAGGCTTTCCTTTAATATTACCATATCACGATTCGATAGTTACGGTCTTCGTTTTCTGTTCCCATTTTACAGTCAATCCGAGCTGTTCCGAGACGAGCCGAAGAGGTACTAAAGTCCTGCCATCTAGGATTAAAGGAGCTACTTCGGCGCTTTGCCGCTTCCCGTTCAGTATATATTCCTTCTTGTTCACTGTCAGATCAAGCGCCTTGGCACCGCGCAGCACCATGATTTTCTTAGTGCTCTGATCCCAGGCTGCACTTCCGCCAAAAGCATCCAGCACATATTTTATCGGCACATACGTGGTACCATCCTTGACGATCGGGGCTACATCAATTGACTTTTTCGTCCCGTTTACTGCCATCGCTTTGGAGCCGATGGTCATTGAAGCCGAACCTTGTGGAAGACCGGCCTCACTGGACAGCGAAGGCATCACGAAGGAAAGATTATCGAAAGCAACGGTACCTGTTTTAGCCCGTTCATCCTGACCTTCCTCTACATTTACTACATACACTCTTTTCAGCAGCGCAGGGAATTTAATGGCTGCCCCTGACAAATCAATGTTCAGGCTCTTCCAGCCGTTCCAGTCAATGACCTTAGCGAGATCAATATAGGCCGTTGCTCCAGCGCTGTCCACCACTTCCGCCCGCAGCCAGTTAAGGCTCATATCCCCCATAACATCAAGTGACATCGAAGTGGCGTCTGCCGGAATGCTCTTGCCGGAGGTTCCGTTAAGCTGGGCATAGGCATACATTTTTCCGCTGCCTGCAGTCATGTCATAGCTGAGTGACAACACTTTGGAACCTGCCCGCTCCGCCGTTCCAGCCACGATTGCAGCCGTTCCAGTGACACTGCTCACGTTCGAAGTAAAGGCGATCGGATAGGTTACATTATCAAAGTTCTCCCATGGTGTAGCCGCTGCAGTCGATAAAACCACCGCAGTACTGAAGCCGTCATACCGGGCAATCGCATACCCTGTAGTGACACCCTCGTTCACCGAGTCAACCGTCAGCTTGCCATCCTGTACTCTGCCCTTGAACCCTACAAATTCCCATTTCAGCGCTGAATTCGGCACAGCCAGTGTCGAGCCGCTTTTGGCAACTGCTGTGACTGGTACAGAAACCGATGCACCAGCCGCCAGAGGAGCTGTAGCTGTTCCTGCGGTCAGGCTGGCAAGATCGTCACCGCCTAGAACGCTAACCTTCGCAGAAGCACTTGCCGCACCGCTGGTCGCGGTCAGTGTAACTGTTCCTGCTTTGACACCAGTAACTTCGCCTGCGCTCACTGTAGCACTGCCGCCGCTGGATACCCATGCCGGATTGGCCGACGCCACATCTATCGGATTATAATACGTATCATAGCCTTTTAACGTATAGGTTGCTTTTTGCCCGATCAGGAGAGCTGGGCTGCCGCTGATTTTCAACCCTTTCACCTCACCCTGCGGCGCAGATGTGTACACTCCGAGGCCGTTGACAATGCTGCGCTGCTCCGTGCCGTATTCTGTATTAAAGGTTAGCGTAGTGGACGTTTCAGCGAGCGGACGGTCTACCATGGTCGTAGACCCGCCTCCGTCCAGATTCATTCCCTTCCAGACACCGATGTTTGTCATGAATGATTGCAGTTCTGTCAGTGACATGCCAGCACTATTGGCATTATCCTCCACTGCAATGACATATACATAACGTCCATCCTGGGAATAACCAAGTGCTGTACGGGCCCGGAAGCCGCCGATACTGCTCGTTGACCTCGAGAAGGTGGCTGCCTTACCGTTGTTGACCAGGATGGTATGTCCGCCGATCATCATTTGCAGGCTTGCCGGATCAATAGTTTGCTGTGTCGTTTTAGATTTCAAGGAATACACACTGCTCAGCTTTTGACCTACTGCCAGATGAGCTTTGACGAACTGTGCTGCAAGCCCGTGCGTCCGCAGAATATAAGCCCCTTTCGGAACTGCCATCGGCAATGCTGCATCTAATGAGATTTGAGTAATCGTATCATTCTCTACCAATACCTCTGTTGGTGTGGTGGAGCTATTCTTCGGCCGGGCAAGAGCGGTCCAGGCATCTGTATAGAGATAGGCAGCATTGGCATGGCTATATGTAGAACTGCCGCCTTCCGGGCTGTAGGCCCCTTTATTAATACCTGACAGCGGAAACTGGGCGCCGTCCTCAGCTGTGACCAGTCCTTCAAAAGCATATTCGTCGATCACCGGCTGGCGGTCTTTGGTCACTGCAAAAGCGTACATTCCTTCAAGCTGAGATGGTGTAGAAACTACAACCCCGCTTGAAATCTGTCCCCCTATCGGTGCACCTTCGCCGCCGGTGTTGAAATAATCACCGTTAACTGCAGCGACTGCTCCGGTTTCAGCTGCCATACCGCCAGTGCTTTGACGGGTAGTCAGGTTACCGCCCTTTCCGGTCATTACATCAAGGGACACATAAGGATTACTCAAGTCTACACGGATGACATCAGCCAGCCCGGTAGCATTTATGCCCGAACGTTGTGTTGTAAACTTATATTTCATCATCATTGCACCAGAAGTGATCACTTCTTCACCCAGCTTGGTCACTGTAAAAGAACTCGCTGCTGCCTGGGCTACTGGTATAGTAGAGGATCCCCATCCAGGCAGTCCTTCGCTTCCAATTACCGGCATGATCCAGAGTACACCGGCCAATGATGCAGCAATCCAGCGTTTGGCAGGTAACCTTCTCCCCCCCTGTGCATACTCTTCGTTTCTCTTCTCCATGGAAACTTCATTCATTTCAGTGTAACTCTCCCATCTCTTTTTTTAATATAAGTTCTCTGATATCCGCATCTATTTTTCCAGTCAAAGAACAGGCTTCCATTTTTCCTTAACACTTTAATAGACTGAAATGAAGCCAAAAAGTTGCGAAGTTTGCTAGATTCCGCCCGATTTAATAGCCTGGTAAGTCTATGCAGACATAAGAAGAAACGGCTTTGCCATCCTATTAGGGGAGGTATCCGTTTCTGCTGGAAAGAGAAAGATAATTTATTGGGCCAAACAAATAAGTGCTAATCGTAGCACAAAAAAGCCCCGCAAAGCGGGGCTTTAGCTTGATAACTTGTTTATTCTACAGGAAACCTGCCATACCGAGCATACGCTGCAGCATCACCGCTGCTTGGGCCCTGGTTGCATTACCCTGCGGTTGGAATTCAGTGGGGGTCATTCCCAGTATAATTCCTTCCTGCACAGCTTTGGCGACAAACTCAGCACTTGCATTCTGGATTTTACCTCTGTCTTTAAAGGCACTTAGCGCAGATGAAGCGGTGCCGTCCAGTGTGATTGGATTCTTCGTGTATTCCATCGCACGGATAATCATAATTGCCAGCTGTTCCCGGGTAATATTGTCATTCGGCCGGAAGGTACCGTCTGTATTCCCTGTAATAATTCCAGCTTTAGCCGCTGCACCAATATAATCACCTGTCTGTGTGGAAGGCTGAACATCTCTGAACTGCTGTGCGGTCACCCTGTCCCCCAGCAGCCCCAGTCCCCTGCTGAGCATTACTGCAAACTCAGCCCGGGTTATCTTCAGTTCCGGCTTAAACGCCGTACCGTAACTGCTGTCGATAATATTTTTGGCAGCAAGTAAATCTACAGTTGTCTTTGCCCAGTGCTTGCTCATATCGGTAAAGCTGCGGGTTGAGAGGAACGTGCCGACTACCTGATTGCCTGTTGTACTGGCCTTGATTACCGTATAACTTCCGGCCGAGCCAATCTTGGTAGGCAGATAAGCAGCATCATAATAGGCAAGATCCAGTCTGGCCGCTGATACCTGGTCATTGTTCAATGTTGAGGTCGTGCGCACGGCATACTCTCCAGGTACAGTAAGGACGGTACCATTGGAATAATTGCCGCTGACCACGGCGCTCAGCCTGATATCGGTCAAGCTGGTTACAGGTTGCAATCCTTGTGTTCTAAGCTTCTGCTCGAAAGGCGTGTATGTGCCGGATGGAACCTTCTCCAGCCGGAGTACAAGCGATATCGTGTTGCTGTCTGCGATCAGGTTTGCGGCAAGGCTGTTCATATTGATATCATCCAGCGCCAGAGTAAACATGCTGTCACCGTAGCGAATCCCGAAGGTCGACTTACTGTTGCGGTTTACGGCATCCAGCAGCGGCTTGAGCGGTACCGATACATAGGCTGCTTGCTCTGTCGACGGGACTTCAAACACTAACGATGGCGTGCCCAGCTTATAAAGATAATCATAGCTGGCAGCCAAGCGATCCGTGGTCAGTGTATATCGTTTGAGCGACTGGCTGTAAACGGAACGATCCTCTGCCACAGAAGCGGAGTCGCTCTTGAGCAGCGGATATTCCTTCCCAAATTCACCTGCAGTGAGCGTACCCAGATAGGAAGGACGGCTAGCCGTTGTGGTGGTTCCACCAGTCAGGTTCTGAACGGATAGTGCTGTAAATGACGCAAGCGCATTGCCGCTTACATCAAAAATGCCTCCAGCTCCTGTCATATAGGACAGGTCAACTGCTTGTCCGGTTTTCACTACTGAAGACAGAACTAATTTCAGCGTTGCTCCGGTTACAGTAAAAGATTGTACGCCTACCATACTTCCGTCTACTCTGACTGCGAATTGCCCGGCATATAGCGATGTACTGGCCTGCATACTTTTGCTGAAAGTAACGGTAAGCTCATCACCAGTGATAGTTGCTGAACTGATATTCGGCACTGTCGTTACAGTTACACTGCTTCCCGAGATAGAGACCGGTTGGAGATTAATGTATGCAGCCCTATTGCCATTGAAATCGCTGATTCCGGCAGTCCCCGGAACATAAGAGATTGTGGTGTAACTCGTTGTTGAAAGTGCACTCTCTACAGTAAGTGTTACTTGATTTCCGCTTATGGCTACGTTGGTTACATAGTTAGGCGTACTTCCCACCAGGACCGAGAACTGACTGATCATCGGCAGATTGCCCGAGGATAATCCCTCATTATAAGTAAGTATAATCTGCTTGCCTGAACCGACTGCACTCTGATATACCGGAGCGGTCGTATCGCTGGTGTTGCGGATATAGAAATCGCTGAAGTTTGTGATGTTCTGACCGTATTGATCCTGAAGCGGATAAGACCCGGCGATGTAGGTTATCCGGACAGCCTGGCCGCTTGATGCTACATTATTTACGCCTAAAGTAACTGTCGAACCACTGGAGCTAACAGAATTAACGCCTAATGAAACGCCGTCTGCGTACACATAGAACTGGCCATAACCAGCTGTAGAAGCAGTTCTCAGCACATCATTAAAATTCAAAACTACAGTCTTTCCAGACAAAGTTCCGTCTTTGGGTGTAGGCAATGCTGATTGAACCGAATTCGTTACCTGCCGTGATGAAAAAGTGTTTGCCGTATTTCCGCTCAAGTCTTGAATGGTTCTCAAGCCGCCTGAATAGGAGATCTTAACAATTTGCCCTACAGCTACACCAGTGCTAAGCGTCACATATACGCTGTCTCCCTGAATGTAAATACTTTCGATCGCTCTTTTCTCATCATTGACCGTTACTGAAAAACTGCTCATCAGCAATGATACCGATGAATTAAGCGGCTCGTCGTATTTCAAACGGATAGTACGATTGTTCTCGAGCACTGCTGAAGAGAGTATGGGGGACATCTTATCTAACGCTATGGTCCGGAAGCTCCAGGAGCTCTTTCCGTTAACTCCGTCGTATTGATTATTATTACTGTCAACAAATGTCCCTTTAGCGATATCAATATAATAGGTTGTGTCGTTTTCTAGTGATGTCGAAGGTACAATAACGTATTCCTTAGAATTAGTACCTGAAACTACAGATACAGATGTTGTTAGTTTTGTCCCGCTACTTTTATACAGAGCTACTCCACTCTCAGCGGTTAAAGTTGCCGCTTGGTTGAAAGCAATCTTAATAGGATCACCAGTACCTACAGTCTCACTGCGGTCAGCCGGACTAAGCGCTGTTACGCCAAATCCTGTAAGCGACGTGGTTGTGAAGCTCCAGGTATAAGATCCAGAGGCGGGGAAAATATTACCGTCCTGGTCATAAAAAGCACCTTGCGGAATGGTCACCGTATACTTCGTATTGCTTAACAGCGGACTCGCGGCAGAAGCAGCAGCCACTGTAATAAAACGGGTCCCCCCTCCCGTAACCGCAGAGGAGTTTACGTTGAAATACCTGGTACCGTCCGAAGTACCCGGAGATAAATTGATTACTCCCGCAGCCGGCATCATCGGTTGATCAAAGGTCAGCTGGAGATTACCTGTTGTCGAAACTCCGCCCGCTCCGTTAGCTGGAGATACATTTACAGATGAGACAGCCGATCCTTTAACTGAAAAACTCCAGACATTCCCGGTAGAAATCCCTGCAAAGGATTTATTGTCATCATCTTTAAGTGCATAAGGATCAACCAACACGTAATAACTGCTGCCAGAGATCAGTTTATTTGCTAAAGTCAAAGTCACCGTAGTTGAGGAGGCGTCACTTTGTAAATTGACATATCCCTCTCCTTCTACGAGCTTAAACTCCTGCACTACAGTGTTGTCTGCAGAGGCGATAAGCTTAATTGAGCCCCCACCCCGCTGCAGTTTCTTATTAAGCTTAAAGCTAAGCTGAGAAAGGGTGCTATCCACCCGTGAATAATTCGCAGGAGAATAATCACTTGCAGTGATCGCTAGGTTGATGGATGGCGCGGTCGTAAATGTCCAGGAGGCTGCCGCTGAATCCAGTCCCAGTCCGTCTTTAAACATGCCTTGAGGTACATTAACGGTATAGGTCTTATTGTACTCAAGGTCCTTACCTAATTTGAGCTGATATTGCGTTGAACTGCTGATTAGTCCTGAGCTCCCTACGGGGATAGTTACATAGGGTTGACTGGCCCCTAGTGCTGTAACGGTGATGTCTCCGCTCTGCGGAGTTACCTGACGGTCGAAGCTTAGTTTGATGGAAGACGCTACGCTCACATTCATCTCTCCCTGGACAGGGGATGTGGACATGCTAAATTCATTTGCGGCATGCACTGCTGAGCTTCCGATTCCGATAGACGAATACCCTGTACCGAGCAACAGGTTTCCTGTCAGAATGAGTGCCGTCCATATTGAAATTTTCCTTTTCATGCGGTGATAGACTCCTCTCAAGCCATACTATCTCGTCTTTATACATATTCTTATATTTCGGCTAAAAGGCTTCCAAAGTTTAGAAGACTTCCAAGTGCGGATCACTCTTAAATCCTAACTTCTTCAGCTGAAATTAAAAAAGCCCGCAGACTTCAATCTTCTTATAAAAGAAGATCTGTCTGCGGGCTTGTCTATTTTGACGTATAAATTAGATTCCAGCCTGAGCTTTAAGCATTTCTGCTTTATCCACACGTTCCCAAGGAAGATCGACATCGGTACGGCCAAAATGACCGTAAGCCGCGGTCTGTCTGTAAATCGGTTTGCGCAAATCCAGCATGGAGATAATTCCGGCAGGACGAAGATCAAAATTGCTGCTGATGAGGTCGGCCAGCTTTTCTTCACTGATTTTCCCTGTTCCGTATGTATCCACATTAATCGATACAGGATTAGCGACCCCAATTGCATAAGCCAACTGTATTTCACATTTGGAAGCAAGGCCGGCAGCAACCAGATTCTTCGCTACATAACGAGCTGCATAGGCAGCAGAGCGGTCGACTTTGGTTGGATCTTTTCCGGAGAATGCTCCTCCGCCATGACGGGCATACCCGCCATATGTATCAACAATAATCTTGCGTCCGGTTAATCCGGCATCGCCCTGAGGACCGCCAATGACAAAACGGCCTGTCGGATTAATGAAATACTTAGTGTTATCGTCGAGCAATTCAGCGGGAACAACCGGCAGAATAACATGTTCTTTAATATCCGCCTGGATCTGCTCAAGTGAAATTTCCTCTGCATGCTGAGTCGATACTACAATCGTATCTACACGTACAGGTTTTTCATCCTGATACTCAATCGTTACCTGAGTTTTGCCATCTGGACGCAAATATTCCAAAGTGCCGTTTTTACGGACTTCAGACAAACGACGGGCAATCCGGTGCGATAAGGCGATCGGCAAAGGCATTAATTCAGGCGTTTCATCTGTCGCAAAACCAAACATCAGACCTTGGTCACCTGCGCCAATATTTGCAGTTTCTTCAGCAACCTGTGCAGGATCACGATGCTCCAGTGCCGCATTTACACCCTGCGCGATATCAGCAGACTGCTCATTCAGTGAACTAAGCACAGCACAAGTATTATAGTCAAAACCATATTTTGCGCGGGTATAGCCAATTTCCTTAATCGTATTGCGTACAATGGCCGGAATATCCACATACTCCGATTTGGTGCTAATCTCGCCAATGACGAGCACAAGACCAGTTGCTACAGCTACCTCGCAGGCAACGCGGGCATTTGGATCATTGGCCAAAAAAGCATCCAGCACTGCATCAGAAATCTGATCACAAATTTTATCCGGATGTCCCTCTGTTACGGACTCGGAAGTAAATAAATGACGTCCTTTAATAGACACGTACAACAACCTCCCATATTGTTAGTCTGACACTGTATAAGGGGGCTCCTTAGTGATAACAGGCCAAATAAAATAAGAATAATATCAAGAAATTATAGATGCCGGCTTCAAAAAATGAACCTTTTCCATATGGAAAAGGTTTAAGGCTTTCCTCAAAAGTCATATTATCTTATTTGCCGGATGGTGTCAATTAAAGGCAGTCTCAACCGGTGTTTGCACAAGTTATGTGAAAAGAGACTGCTCAGCTTGCTTGACAAGCCTCTTCGTAATTTCTCCGCCAACAGAACCATTATCTCTGGAGCTTAAATGGCCAAGATACTGACTCCGTCCGATTCCTGCTGCCCCTCCAAGTGCTCCAAGTTCAGAAGCAAACTCCGTATCTGCGCCTCCGCCATAAGAAGCACCATATAGACCGAATTCTGCTGCAATTTCATATTGCATTTGTTTCAGCATTGCGCGACTTTCCGGTACCACTGTGCGATTAGTACGTGCCATGTTACAGCACCTCCTGAAATTATTTTTAAAGATTACAGGAAGTATTCTGCGCCTGATCCATGGCTTTGAGTCCGTTTAATGTTTGTCAACAGTGGGAAAGAGTTCCGGTGTATGAGGATCCCTCCCACAGGGTATCCTTAATATTAATGAAATATTATTTCTTCTTTATTTCAATGTGTACGAACCTCGTACCATAACTACAAGTCCTAAGGTTTGACCTTCTTGAACAGTTATCCCCCGTCCATCACGGGGAAACGATAATAAATGATTAGAAGGTGCTGCAAGCCCGTTGGCAAGATCGGTGCCGTCCGTCAAATCAGCAACGCCATTACTGTCCTGTGAATAGATTACAGCTTTACCCGCTCGGACAATAAATTCAGCACCCGCTCCGGCAATCAAAGTCTGGCCCGGTTTCACGTCAACAATTATTACTTCATTATTGCTTGGAGCCGGAGATGATGGTGCAGCAGTTGCAACAGGTGTTGCGGTTGCCGTTGGTGTCTGAGTAGCTATGGTTCCACCTTGAATTGCCTTTTGAATTTGTTGATCCACATAACTTTTCGTAACAACGGGATCATCAGCCGTACCTGGCTGCGAGCCGACACTTGCGCCTTCAGCGGTAATGTTGAGTATAGACCCAATCCATACACTGCCTGCAAGCAGCCCGGTTGCCATGGAAATTTTCCAAACGGTTTTCATCAACTTCCTCCTTCAGAATTCGAAAAATGCTAAAAAAAAGAATAGCCTCCGAAGAGGCTATTCTGGGCTTCGGTAAAACCGAATTACTTAACTGTGATAGTAACGCTGTTGTCGATAACGTTGCCAGTACCATCTTTGATATTGGAGTTGTCAGCAACTGTTACAGAAATCGAGTTAACATAAGCAGCACTCAGGTCAAGTGCAGTTGCACTTGCAGAAGTGTAGGCAATGATTTCGCCAGCTTGAACGCCTGCAGTACCGTTAGTTTCGAAGTACAGTACATCTGCGCCGTTGTAAGTGCTCTTGAGTGGAGTAACAGTCAAGAAGTACTTGCTACCGGAGCCAGAAGCTACAGTTACAGCGCCTTTAGCTTCAACACCGTTAATTTTAACAACGAAGTTCGATCCAGCCGGAGCGCTTACGGATTCACTGAAGTTAACAATCAACTTCGTGGAATCATCAACAGATACGGAAGCGGAAGCCAGCTTAGGAGCAACACCATCAGCCAGAGCGATTCCCTGTGCAAGCTTAGGAGTAATTGTGTTACCTACGGAATCTTGGATACCGGTAATCAAGAAGTCATAACCCTTAGAAGCGCTGATTCCGCTTGTTGGGATATAAACTTTAACTACCAGATTATCAGCTGCTGTACCACTGTAGTTAGTAGTTACATAAGAACCAGCTGGCAGTGCTTTTGCATCCAATGTGTAGTTATTGATGTTAGTTACAGTGCTAAGGTTCAAACCGTTAGCGTCTTGGATTGTGTAAGTGATTACTTGATCCGATCCGCTTGGAGTTGTTACAGTTGGGCTGCTCACGAACACCGGCTGGCTGGAGTCTGTAGTGGTAGTAGCAGTGATGGCTACAGAGTGTACAGATGCAGCATTACCGTTAGTTTGTGCTGATTTGTCTTTAACCAGGCTAGCTGGCAGACGCAGAGTGTAGTTACCAGCTGTAAAGCCAGTTACATTGTTGAATGTTACAACGCCATCAGTATTCGAGTAAGTAGCAGTTGCAACTGATACAGTCTTCGAAACGCCTGTGGAGTCATTGATCAGTGTGAAGCCAGTTCCTACAACATTAACGTTTTCGGAGAACTTCACAACCAGACCAGTAGATCCATAAGTAACGCTAGCTACAGTAGGAGCTACAGTGTCCTTAGTGAAAGTAACAGCCTGAGTTGAAGTTGCAGTTGTTGCATTACCCAGAAGGTCTCTAATTCCGGCAGCAATGGTTACAGTTCCGTTGAATACGCCATTAGACCAAGCTGGTGTAGCTGCAGTAGTCAAAGTAAATGTTTTGCTGTCGCTTCCTGCGGAAGGAAGAAGCTGACCTTGGCTAACACCGCTAGCGTTCAGCAATGTGAACACACCGTTCAGGGAGTTGATGTCAACAGCTTTGCTGAATACAACTTTGATTGTGTTTTCGCCGGATACAGCGAAGCTAGTGATTGTTGGAAGTTCAACATCGGCTACTACAGTTACAGTAGTCTTTGTTGGGTTAGGTGCGATGTAGTTTCCAGCGAAGTCTTTAACGTTCAGGAACGAAACGTCGTAAGTTTTGCCAGTAACCAGAGTTGTCGAAGTAGTCAATACCAATTCGTCAAGGCTGGATCCAGTTGTTGCAGGAGCGGATACGCCATCAACGTAAGCGATAGTGCCAGCTTGAACTGGTTCGCTGAATTTAACAGTAACTTTGTTGGTAGTTGCTTTAGCTGTGGAAGTTACGGATACGATTGTTGGTGCAGCAGTATCAGCAACAGTAATCAGCTGTGTGTAAGGAGTAAGAGCAACACCAGTGTCAGTCTTAACCGATTTAGTTACAGTTACAGTGTATTGACCTTTGAAGTATTCGTTTCCTGCTGGAGTCAGAGTCAACTCAGTTTTGTCGGAAGACAATACAGCATTGGCTGTGTTGATGTTAACTGTTTGAGCATCTGTCAAGTAAGTAACAGCAACTACACCGTCAACCAAAGTATTATCGGATGCGATAACAGTGCTGGAATCCAGAGCACGGTTGAATTTAACAACCAGCTGTTTGGAGTTTGGAGTAGTTACGGAAACTACTTTAGGAGCTGCCAAAGTTACTTTAACACCTGCATAGTCAAAGCCTTTGTATTTGAACGTAGGAATTGTTGTTTCTACGCCTTCAACCAGGGCTGTTGTCAATGTCAGTGTAGTAGTTGTTTTGTCAGCGAAAGTTACCAACACAGTTGTTGGAGTCAATGCTTCTGCGCCAGAAACAGCTACTTTAGTTGTCAGGTTGTCAACTGCATAAGCTGCTTCTACTACCAAAGAGCGAGTAGCGTTAGCTTTGAAGTTGGTGCCTTGAGCAACCAGACCAGCGTTGATAACTGCTTGTGCATAGCCTTTAGCCCATGCAGATGCGGAGTTATCAGTTGTTGCCGGAGTTTCCAGTTTCAAAGCGCGGAACAATACAGCCGCTACTTCTTCAACTGTTACTTTACCGTTGTAGTCGAAGATACCTTTAACAGTATCTTTACCTTGCATCAAGTTTGCTGCAGTAACAGCTTCGATGTAAGGAACAGCCCAGTTAGTAGCTGTGTAACCTTTGTCTTTGTAAGACAATTTACCAGTTACTTCTGTAAGGCCGAACAATTTAGTAACGATCTTAGCGAACTCTGCACGAGTCAGATCTTTTTCAAGGTGAGCTTGACCATCTGGGTATCCGTTAAGAACACCTTTAGCTGCCAAAGCATCAAATTTTGCTTGTGGAGTTGTTGCAGTTTCACCAAACGCTACAGAGGCAAACATCGAGAATGCCATTGCTGTAGATAATGCTACGGATAAAATTTTCTTCATAACCTTTTTTTCTCCTCCTTGGACGTTCATGAACTGAGATTTTTCTTTAGTTGGGTAGCTCATGTCACTCATTAGCCGATGCACCCCCTTTCCCGAGTTGAGCATATTAAGTATAAATAATGTCTGTGACGGGTATCACAGAAACTTGTAAACAGGTTTAAGGCATAGTTATACTAGATTCCTAATTCTACCTAAGTATTATACAATGTGCCTCAAGTCACGTAAAGCTAATTTTTCCATTCGGCATTGCCCTACCTCTTAAGGTTATTAAGCAAATGCCTGGTGTAAATGACTCTACACCTTAAACGCAGGAGTTCCGGAAAAGTTGCGCTTTGTTCAAAAATAATTTTTAAACCGCTGTATCCCGCTCCCCGTTCCAATAGAAGATAGATATGTATGTTCTACTAACTATTGTTAATGTTGGGTTGCTACGGGAATTAGTATAGCATGGAGGTTTCGTGACGTCATTAAGCAATATTTGTTAAGTAAATAAACAAAATTCCCCTTTTTCAAACTATCCCCCTTCCTCATCCTGGAAAATAAAAAAGCGCCGATCCCGGCGCTTTTCTTATATAACATATAAACTAACGGATCTTCATCGATAGTTGAATCAATTCCTGGCGTTTCTCAGGACTGGCATTTACATTCTCGTACATGGCATCAATCGCCTCACGGTTCTCGCGGTAGGTCTTCTCATGTTTAATTGTGGTATGGGACCACTCAATCAAGGCATTCTCAGCGATAACAAGATCATTGTATGCATCATGGAATCCTGTAGCTTGTACAAGCTCTTCCATTACCTCTTGTGTAATCTCCTGCAACGCCCGTTTCGCGGCGATCTCTCTTTCCAAAACTTTTGCTCTATTCTCAAACAAATTCTTTGCTTTCGTGTAATCCAATTGCGCTTTTGATAAAATCGGTTTCATCGATGGCTTTCACCTTTCAGAAAAAATTATTTTCTAAATTATTGTAACGTAAAACAGTGCAGATTACAAAGTTAATGTCGATGGCATATATTTTCATTAAAAAGAACAGGCCCGCGAACAGTTTCGCGGACCTGTCGTTCTATTGTTACATTAATTGAAGGTTTTCGGGAAGATGCTCGTACTCTTTTGCAAGAGTGACACAGCAATCTTTCCGGCTTCCGCTCTAGTCAGCTTGCCCTTCGGATTGAAATTATATACCGGTTTAGTTTGGCCCGTAATTGTCACTGCACTGCCTGTCATGATTTTGGCTTTAGACACTGCATCTATGGCTGGTCTGGAGTAAAAGTCCATACTTCCCGAATCCACAAACGACTTGGTAAGAGTGGTCAGAAGCTTGTCATCGTTGAGCGCCATTTTAAGCTTCAGGGCTCTTGCAATCATCACGGCCGCCTGTTCTCTTGTTAACGGCTGATCCGGGCCGAAGAACCCATCGCTTAAGCCTGTTATGATACCTGCTCTTGCAGCGGTCTCAATATGTTTGAAGTCCCATGTTGTCGAAACTGCCTCCGGCACAATATCAAAGAAGGTTTGCTGACTATTATTGTAGCTTAAAGGGATATTCAGCCCTTTTACCAGCAGAGTAGCAAATTCACCACGTGTAGTCGTATCATCGGCTCCAAATTGATCGAACCTAAGATTTTTCATAATTCCCTTGGAGTACAATCCGTTAAGGATATTTCTTGCCCATGGGTGATTCGTGATGTCTGTATATCCACGGCGGAGCTTCATTACTGTGTAATACCCAAATTGATCAAAAGCTACAGTAATAGTATGTTTCTTCGTATCGACCTCGCCGCCAATGTTCTCCCATTGTCCTGAGTCCGTATACCGGTACACTGTTATCGTTGATCCAACTTCATCCACAATATTGGGACTAAACGTAAGGGTCAGTTTTCCACGCTGTGAAGGAACAATTTTGCGTTCGGCTTCAATTTGTGTGAAATTACCTTCTACCGAGTATGGTGCAATACCATTCGTAGCCGGTTTATAAAGTGCAGTGCCCTTAGTTCCTTTTTCCCCAAGACCCCCGCTGATCCAGTAAATGTCGGATACACGTGAGAAGTTATTGGTTTCTACTGTAGAGTTAAACCGCAATACCAAATCAGAAGGAATTAGCAATGTGCTTTGACCTCCTGGTGTGCGGGCATCTGCATCTACGTTGATCGTGTTGCCATAATCGTTTTTACGTTCAACAACACCATCTACCGGATCTGCAATCCCGAATAGCAGCTTGGTATCAGGATAGTACTTTGCCGCGCCGGAACTAGTGTTGCCTTTCATTAGAGTACCCTTTGGAAACGAAAGCTCGAGTCCTTTGTTAAACACACTATATTTAGCCGCAACCTTTTCAGCCATGAATTGCGTGTCCACTTGAACGGCACTTGCGTAATAGACGGTGATTGTATCATTTATGGTTGCCGAAGCACGAACAATCTGGATTTTTATTGTAGTTGCTTTATCTGGTTTCAAACCTACATAATCCAGCGTAAATCTGTTCGGCAAATCTGTACGTGGCACAGCTTCATACTTATCAATTAAAACCTTTGTTGCCCCTTCAGCTTCAATATCAAAACGGACAAAGTTCTTATTGACAACAATCTGTTTCCCAACCGTTTCTACTGGAGATAAGATGCGGTATGGAGAGACTTCACGCTCTACCTCCAAACGTTGATTCGTGCGAGCACCGGTTTCATTGATTAATTCCAGATTGTATACAATACTTCCCGCGGTTTCCGCCGGAATATCCATGATCCGCAGAATGAAATCTGTGCTGCTGCCCACAAAATCATAGTAGTAGGTCTTTCCTCTGTAAGTGAACTGCGTTGGCCCTGCTTTGGCAGAGGTTGTACCCAGAATCGTATTATCCAGGGAAAGGAACAGTTCAGACCCTTGGTACAGGTTAAGCTTATTCGCTGCTCCCCCTCTGAGTACCAAATCGTAGCTGGTTTGGCTGGTGACATACTTTTCGTCCTTATAGATGAACTCAGAAGTCAATCCAAGGATATCGTTAAGCTCTTTATCCGTATAGTCCTTAATATTCGTATGGCTAAGCGCAGCTCTGCCTTTAGGCAGCTTGGGATGGAATTGTGACAGGTTGGATACATTGGTATCTACAATATAGATTTTCAGTTCCTTGCGTATTTCCCTCTTGTTACCCACATTGTCCATGGAGGTCCCGGTGAATACAATTTTATTCTCTCCATATACGAGGGGGCCCGAAGCAGAAATATTCAATACAAATGAGAATTTCGGGTCAGTCGTCGGATTAAATTTATCAGTAGGCTGTAGTGCTGGATTCAGTTTATCATTTGAAGTTCCGTTAACGAAAAATTGGGCATTGCTGATATTCTCGAACCCGATATATTCACCTGATACTAACATAGTATTTGCAGCACTAGCTGAACTAAATGTGTAGGTCTGGCCATCATTTAAGTTAGCTACATAAATATAGTTCTTAGAGACATAAGCAATGTCTGCATTATAGAAGGATTGTGAGCCTGAAAATTGAAATTTCACCTTCTGTTGTCCGTTGGAGAAGCCAACAACTTTATAGACAGCCTCATTGGAACCGAGGTTGTCAAGGTTAGTTTGTAGCTCTAGCTTCAGCGATGCACCCAAAGGGAGGTAAGAACCCAATAAAGTTGAGGGTGCCGTGCTTGATTTCACCATAATGAAAAAGTCAGGCGTTTCAACTTCAGCACCGTTTAAAGGAAGCTTAGATAATGTTTTAGCGTCAATTCTACCTGTAGAAACTTCTTTATAACCTGAAAGGTAGTACATATCCGTAATGACGTTTTCACCCGCCAAGAACTTATAGGTTTCTTTGACCGATGTTGTATAAGTCCCGTATTTAATACCGACGATTACATTGGAAGTCCCCGCAGTAAGCGCGAATGGATTGGTAGTCTGGAATGTGATTAGGCGATATTGGGGCGTTACGCCATCCGGAGCCGGGATGATGATTTCTTTTTGTGCGGTTGTACCGGGCGTTGTACTAAATGTACCGTCTGAGTTAATCGTATAGGACTCCAGTACATCGATTGGAACGACCACATCGTTAATTTTAACTTCATGATCCGCTTCAAATGACTTGGTGCTGGCGTTATAAGGCAATAGTACCTGTCCCATAATCTTGGCTGTGGTATCTTTAGCTGTTAGGGTAGGGATATTATCCAAAATACTATAAGCTTTGTATACGGGTGTTGTCAGCGTTGAATCACCGTGGGTAATTTGCAGATCGGTAAATGGCTTGTTGGTGTCAAAGTAATACACCGAACGTTTGATTGAAATGGAGTCGGCTGCATTCTGCACTACAATGTCCAGCGTATTTTCCCCAGACTTCAAAGTTAGAGCCGGTGTGAAAAAGGTTCCATCCTCAAGAAGCGAGGTTTGTAGTGAAGAGCCGCCGTTAAGGGACACGCCTACCTTGGTAGCATTCGTAACATTACCTTGGAGCGTGATCTGCTGGTTAGGTACAACAACCTTTGTACCTTCATTTAAATTAATGGCAGTGGGTCCACCACCAAGTACTTGAAGAGACGAAATGTAAGGGACCTTGTCGTAAAGTACATAAAACGATTCGGAGCGTTGTAAGGAGCCTTGCATCCCTGAGAAAGTAACTTTATTATATCCTGCAAAGAGGGTTAGGCCACTTGCAATAAACCGGTTATCCGGGTTTACTATGTCCGTAGTTACCGCTCCAGTAGTAGTATGGGTATCATCTGTAACCCATTTCCCCCCACTCTGCGTCATCTGTTGCACAGTGACCTTCATAGTGGAAGCAGTTACCTGTGCATAGGTACCCGTTATGGAGAAGTTGGGAGCACTTGTCTTATATACAGTATTTCTTGTGATTGCTGTTGCACCAGTGACCGCTGTTTGGTCAAGACTTGCTGTATTCCGCAGCGTGAGATCATCCGGACTGAAGTAGGTCGTGGTTGCTGCCGCTGCTTGCGGCGTGTATTTACCAGGAAACATGGAAACGATCAGAGCCGCCAGCAGCAGCCAAACGAATGCTCTCTTAAAGCGTAACATGTGTTATATCTCTCCTTTGAGTATATGTTCTCGATATTCTTCACTTTGTTCTTTATCGGTCATAGCGGCAATTTTTTTTAGGAATACAATAAAAAAGCTCATCCTAAAAAGGATGAGCTTTGTAAATTAAAGGAATATAATAGCATATCACAGTGTTTAGCGCTTTTATGACTTGGATCCGCGCTCCGGACTAACCTTCATTCGCATTCTTAGCAGAAAGTCAATTAAAGGCCGTTTGGTCTTACTGATGACGCCGGTAATTTCAGCACCAATCTGCAGGAAGAACAGCATAACGCAGATGACTACGAAGGTTACCCAGTTCGCTTCATAGAGTGAAGCGGACGTTTGAATAACAGCCAGTACTCCGAAGAAAGCAGCAATGCCATAAATGATGAGAACCGTTTGACGATGACTGAACCCAAGTTCACGCAGGCAGTGATGCAGATGCCCTTTGTCAGGTGCAAAGATAGGTTTCTTCTGCAGCTTGCGGCGGACAATGGCGAAGAATGTATCCGATAAAGGAACTCCAATGATCAGGAGTGGAGTAATAAAGGACACGACCGCAATTTGTTTAAATCCTAGCAGCGCCAAGAGTGCCAGACAGAAGCCTAAGAACAGTGAGCCTGTATCGCCCATGAAGATTTTTGCCGGGTGAAAGTTGAAGAACAGAAAACCCAGTATACTGCCAAGCAACAGCAGGCACAGGAGTGCAACCATCGTATTGCCCATCAAAAATGCCATAACAGCGATTGTTGCAATTGCAATTCCGGATACACCGGCAGCAAGCCCGTCCAACCCGTCGATCAGGTTAACGGCATTAGTGACACCGACAATCCAGAAGATCGTCAGCGGAACAGCGATCCAGCTCTCCAGTGAGGAATACGTATTGTTAAAAGGAATATTCACGAAATCAACAGTAATGCCAAACCCGAAAACTACGATGCAGGCTGCGGCAATTTGGCCCAGCAGCTTCACTTTTGCTGAAAGCTCGAACCGGTCATCAAATCCCCCGATAAGAACGATCAGTCCGCCGCCGCACAGCAGCGCTTTGATGAAGTTAGCCTCCCGCGGAGTAAAATCGTAAGGAATAATTGGCAATACGGCAAGCAGGCCTAACACAAACGCCAGAAATATACCTAGCCCACCAAGGCGGGGCATTATCTTCGTATGCACCTTACGGGCATTCGGCACATCTGTAGCACCAATCTTAATAGCGAATTTCTTCACCAGTGGCGTCAACAGGAGCGCAAGTCCCATGCACACAACAAATCCGGCGATGTATATAATTAACATTTGAAAAGTCGACCCCCATTTCTCTACCGCATTGAATTATACGCTGAACTAAAAGTAAATTCCAATTCCGTTTTTAGGCTGTTGTTCGGATTTTTCCGGTAAATTCACGCTTTTCACTGAACTTTTGTCACTTTATCTTTCTCACGCACCACTTTTACTGCGAATTTCGGCAGCGCAAGCATTCTTTTGTATCGGGTCGGCTCTTTGAGAAGCCGATATAACCACTCTGCCCGGAGTTTCTGGAAAGCTTTAGGAGCCCGTTTGCTTTTGCCTGAGATCACATCAAAGCTCCCGCCCACCCCCATCATCACAGGAATATTCAGCCGGGACTTGTACTTGGCTATCCACGGTTCCTGGCTGTCTGCACCTCTGGCGACAAAAAGCAGGTCTGGCTGAGAGCGGGTAATATCCGCAATAATCTCCTCGTCTGCTTCCGGTCCAAAGTAACCATCCCGGTAGCCGGATATTACGATACGCGGATATTGAGTTTGTAACCTTGAAGCGGTCTCGCGAATCACATCCGGTGCAGAACCGAGAAGATAGACCCTCCAGTTATAGATTTCGCCTTGGCGCAGCAATTCATGTAAAAGATCAAATCCTGCTACACGCTCAGCCACAGGCTCTTTGCAATATTCCGCTGCCCAGACAACACCCGTTCCGTCTGGGACGACCAGTTCTGCTGACTTCATAATCTCCATATAGGCCGGATTATCCAGTGCAGTCATAACCATGATGGGATTGGCCGTAATCACCTGATGCGGCTCCCGGTTACGTACAGCCTCGGTCAAATAGGAAACCGTAGCTTTCATGTCGACTTTGGATACCCTTATACCAAAAATTGGAACAGTGGGCAAAACACTATCTGCTTTCACGTTCAATCATCCTTTACGGCGGAAATATTCGGTAATCTGCCGGGCCGGAGCCTCGGCTGCTTCAACTAAGGCTGCGATTAACGGCTCCCGCTCCCGTTTCCATGCTTCTTGTTTTTCTAAAAGATGCAGAATTTCAGCCGCAACCATGCTGCCTTCCAGTGTTTGGGTCGATCCTACCGGCGTGCAGCGGATTCGCTCCAGGAAATGGTCAATCTTGGGGTCGTAGGAGATACCCATTAGAGGCACACGTCTGCCGGCAGCGTAGATCAGGCTGTGCAGGCGCATACCGATCAGAGCGTCACACTCCGCAACCTCACGCAGCATCTGCTGGGGATGAAGCGCATCCTCACACAGACTAACTGCTCCTCCAAGCGCTGCTATCTTCTTCTCCAGCTTCTGTATCACATATCTTGAGGCTTCATTGTCTAGCGGATGGTGAAAAGGCAGGAACCGCAAGTGAAGCGGCGCTTCGGCACAGGCTTGAACCAGCCCTTCAGCGATCGCATCCAGCTCCCGCCGCGATTCCTCCCAATACCGCACTGATACGCCTACAGTATTCAGTGCAGAAGCTGAGTGATTAGGAGATTGAGGATCCAGGGCTAGCGTCCCGGGTGCCCCTGGAAGCTCCAGACCCATAACAGGGTCGGGAACAACCTCAATCTTACTCCCGTCAAGTCCCATACTTTCCAGCAGCAGACGGGACTTCTCGTCCCGTACAGACACATAGACACATTTGCGGAATACGGATTTGATCAAAGGATGGAACAGCTTCCGGTTCACCGGGCCGATGCCTTGGGCATAAATAAAGGTCGGCTTACCCAGCCACTGGGCCAGTTTGACTATGCCCAGGTAATAAGGAATGGTTTTGCTGCTTGTTACATCCTGCAGCAGACTACCTCCTCCGCTGATCAGTCCGTCACTTTCCGATATAGCACGCCGGACCTCGCCCAGCTTCATCCGGTGGACAGATTTCACCCCATACGTGGCGGTCGTCCATTCCGGATCTATGGATAACACAATAGGTTCAATAGTGATGCCGGCAGCCTGAGACTGCTTCTGCAAGGCGTTTAGAATAGACTGCAGTACCGCCTCGTCCCCGCTGTTACGGAAACCGTAGTAGCCGGATATGATTATTTTCTGAGCAGTGGCGACCATCGTTTCCAACACCCTTCCGCAATCTGCCATACTAAGGCGGCGATAAGACCAATGATTAAGCCAAGTCCCAAGCCAAGCCCTCCGCGGATGACTGAGATTAATGCCGGAGTATGAATATGGGCGAAAGTATCGACCATCGATAGCTGGCCAATCACCGCGACAATCATGATAAAGGCAGCGTTCCGGTACTTATAGGCCATAAAGGCTCCCAGAATAAACAGCGGGTGGGCAAGCAGGAATTCCTTATTCCGAGGCCGCACGCCGACTGTATTCTCCAGGAAGGTACGGAACGACATTTCAAGCGAGCTTACACTGCCGCCGTTGCCGGTACGGCTTAAGTAATACATTCCCATCACGCCAAGAACACCGGCTGCAATGACCCAGGCAAGCGTAATTGGGGTACGCAGGAGGTTGCCTGTTTTGTTAAACGCAAACTCTCCGCGATATAAGAGTACATAAAGCCCGGTCAGGGCAATTGGAGCCAAATGCAGCAGGCTGACGCCGCGGAACTGATTGAGCACCAGACTGTAGGTAATATTGTTTAGCAGTGCGATGACAAAAGGTACGGCACTCAGCGAGATAAGAGCAGTCTTTATATAAAGCACCAGACTATGCGCCAATCGGCGCCCCGGGCTCATAACCACATAAGTTAGTGTACTCTTCCGCAGCGGCGGGCCTTGTTCATTGATTTTGCGGACGGCCAGCACCGTTGCAACCGTTGGGGCACTGATCGCCACGGCAAGTGCCAGCGCCTGTTCAAAGAGCTCCGGCTTCAGCAGCATCAGCCCTGCGCTTCCAACCAGACCCAGTGCCCAAGCCGCAAGGGTGAGCAAAGGAATGAAGTAGGAGACAAGAAGGGCAACCATGGATACGGCGCCAATCACAGCTCCCAGCTTAAAGTAACGCTGATAAGAGGAATCGACAACTTCAAAAGCCGTAGCCTGACCCAGAGTAAAGCCGTTATCTTCGATTTTCTTCACTGCCCCATCCGGGCCGCTAAGGCTGGTTACCAGGTTGTCCAAGGTGTCGGTAACCTGAGCCTTGGAGGTATCCCGTGATGGAATGGTATTGAGATAGATCATCCGGATATTACGGTCCTTAGTGGCCAGCGCAAAGCGGTCAGCGATTACTTCCGGAGATAGTCCGGAATCACCTTCGCTGAGAGAATACAGCCGGGTCACATTATAATCGAGCAGATAAGCCAGTCTATTAAATCCTTTTTGCTGTACTTTAATGTTCTCAATTGCAGCAATTCCCATTCCGCGTTCCTTAAGAAGATCTGCGAATGCAGAGAGGCTGCTTTCGGAAGCATCATCATTAAATCCCTTAACCGATTCCCCTTCAAAAAGAATCCGTTTAACTCCAAGCTCCTGATAACGATCCAGCAGCTTCGTAACAGCCTCCTGGTTGTATGTTAAAGAATCAACCAGTCGGGGCACAATATTAAAGCCTTTCTCATGCAGCATTTCCAGATTAAACGGGTCCGGCTGCAGCGGCTTCAGTGTTGCGTCCTCCAGCGGAGTTTTGATGATAAGCCCCTGCTGTCCGCGGAAGCTCCAGTTTTCAGTTGCGATATCAAGGCGATTGAAGGCTTCCTGTATGATCGGCGCGAGCACCGAACTATTCTCCGTGCTCGTAAAGAGGACGTATGTATAGTTCTCATTTTCCGGAATCACCGTGTCTGTCAAATTTGCAATGTCAGCCGCGCCCCATAACATCAGGCGGCGGGTTTTGCGGTAATCCTCAAGCGTACTCTCATAAATGGCCATACTCTGCACACCGGCATCCTTCAAGCGGTCAAGCTGCTCAGATATATAGTCCTTAGGATTTACGCGGTAGCTGGCTACCTCTACGAGATCACGATAATCAAATACAAATTCAACCGTCTTGGAAGACTTCTCCGTCTGCAGGCGGTCGTATACAACCGGGAGAGCGGCCAAAACACCAATCACCACGAGTATCCATAACCACTTGCGCGAAGCTATATTCCATCGTTGCCATTTCTGCTGCACCAAAAGTACCTCCTCTTTCACTTTAAAACCTCTAAACTCAAGCAGAAACGGACGTGCGTCCTGTGAGGAGCAGTATCCGTTTCTGTAGAAAACTTAATATCTTGTAGGATATATTATTTCCCGTCCACGCGGGACATAACCTGTTGTGTCAGCGCAGCTACCTTGTCTTTTGCATTCTGGAGCGATTCACCGCGAACGGCAAAATACACTTTGATTTTCGGCTCTGTGCCGGATGGGCGCAGGCAGAACCAGGATCCGTCAGACAGCAGGTACTTCAGTACATTTTCCTTCGGCAGGCCATTCAGGCCGAGTGAGTAATCAAGGACCTCGGTTACAGAGGCACCGGCAATTTCCTGTGGCGGGCTAGTGCGCCAGTCATTCATAATTTCTTGAATTTGCGCTACACCGTCTTTGCCCTTGAGTGTGCGGGACTCCAGGCTTTCCAGGAAGTAGCCAAACTGCTCATATAGCTCTTGAAGGACATCATACAGCGTCTTGCCCTGCGCCTTGTAATAGGCACCCGCTTCCGCAATGAGCATGGAGGCAAGCACGGCATCCTTGTCGCGGGCATAGTTGCCGGCAAGATAACCGTAGCTCTCTTCATATCCAAAGAGGTACGTATACTCCCCGGACTGCTCGAATTGGGTCATTTTCTCCCCGATATATTTGAATCCGGTCAGTGTATTAAATACAGTAGCGCCATAATGGGAAGCTACGGCTGCCCCCATTTCGCTGGTAACAATGGTCTTAACCACTGCACCGTTGTTTGGCAGCTTACCTTGTTCCTGTAGACGGCTCAGATAGTAATGGATCATCAGTGCACCGGACTGGTTACCGGACAAAACCACGAATTTACCTTCATTGTCGCGCACAACTGCTCCCATACGGTCAGCGTCCGGATCGGTACCGATCAGCAGATCAGCGCCCAGCTCCTCACCCAGCTTAATCGCAAGGGTGAACGCTTCGCGTTCTTCTGGATTCGGAGACTTCACGGTAGAAAACTCAGAATCCGGCTGCTCCTGCTCCGGTACAACATGAACCTCGGTAAATCCGATCTTCTTCAAAACGCTGCGGACCGGCAGATTCCCTGTTCCATGCAGCGGAGTGTAGACAATTTTGAAATCACGGCCAAGCGTAGAAGTGATTTGCTCACGGGCAACACTGACAGCCGCCACCGTATCTGTGAAGGCCTCATCCTCCTGCTCTCCCAGCCAATGCAGCAAGCCTTGGCTCTCGGCTTCTTCACGGGAAATACGTTTTACACCATTGAAGGAATCAACCTCCAATATGTAGGAAATCACCTTTTCCGCTTCATGCGGAACCAGCTGTCCGCCTTCGGAATTGTACACTTTATAGCCGTTGTACTCCGGAGGGTTATGGCTGGCTGTAATCACTACGCCCCCAGTAGCCTTCAAATGGCGTACAGTGAAGCTCAGCTGTGGTGTGGACCGCAGCGAAGGGAACAGATGCGCTTCAATACCGTTACCAGCCAGTACGAGTGCAGCCTCCAAAGTGAATTCCGGGGAGAAACGGCGGGAATCATGAGCGATTACGACGGAAGGTCTGCCTTCCCCGGTATGCTGTTCCAGAATATAATTAGCGAACCCTTGAGTAGCTCTGCCTACAGTGTAACGGTTAATCCGGTTGCTGCCGGCACCAATCACACCGCGCAAACCGCCTGTACCAAATTCCAAATCCCTGTAGAAGCGCTCTTCCAGCTCTTGCGGCTCATTCACAAGAAGGTTCAGTTCTGCCTTGGTGTTCTCGTCCACAGAAGGGTCCTGCAGCCAGCGTGATAAAGTTTCTTCGGCTTTCGGGCTTAATTGAGTCATATGAATCTCTCCTTCTCCATCTATGATATATGATTTTATAACAGGTACTAGCTTAGTGCGAACATAATTTCTCCGGAAGCCACGATCTTGCCGTCCACTTTGGCAGTAGCTTGGCCTTTTCCGATGCTGCCTTTAAGTCTGGTGATCTCCACTTCCAGCGTAAGCGTATCGCCCGGTACTACCTGACCACGGAAACGGAATCCGTCCAGACCTGCCAGAAAACCAATCTTCCCGCGGTTGGCTTCAACTCCCAGAATGGCCACAGCACCTACCTGAGCCAGCGCTTCTGTGATCAGCACACCCGGCATAACCGGATATCCCGGAAAATGGCCGGCGAAGAATGGTTCATTCACCGTCACATTCTTGATGCCTACTGCCCGTTTGCCCATTTCTATTTCGATAATTTTGTCCACCAGCAGAAATGGAGGCCGGTGGGGGATTATTTCTTGAATTTCATTGATATTAAGCATGTTGGCAAAGCTCCTTTCGGATATAACCGCGTGTTCAAACAATCACTGCTACTGGACTCAGCATTATTCTTTGCTAAAGGCTGCATAAATATGGACTGCTTCGGAAAAAACTATAATTATCCTTCACGACCTGCAGCAGTGGAGGTTGAGATAAGGGGCTTTCTCCGCCGCACGCGGCAGCATGGCGGAGAGGGCCCTTTTTGGACTTATCAGAAAGTAAATATCCGGGCGCCCCCTTAGTCCCCAATCATTATACATTTTCCAGTATAAAAAAGAAAACTCCCCTGTACAACAAGGGAGTTCTAAAAACGCTCTAAATTAAGGTGCGAACACCAGATCATATACATGCTTCCATGTGCTCCACTGTAGCACATCGCTGAATTCTCTTTTGCCCAGGATGACATATCCGGCAACTAACCCTCCTGCAAGTGCAGCTATCAGCAGCAGAGGAATCAGAAACCACTGAATGATCGTCCATTTGGATACACCGCGCCGTTTCACCGGCTGCTGGGTTTCCTCTTCGGGCTTATGTTTACTCTGAACACTCATTCCTTCACCTACCCGCGCATATTATTGGCCAGGCCAATCATCTGGTCACTGGAAGAAAGCGCCCGGGCGGCAAGCTGATAGGTACGCTGAATCTGCATCATTTCTGTCATTTCCTTGCTGAGATCCACATTGGACTGCTCCAGATAACCGGAACGCACGCCCACTGCCGAAGCTTCACCCGGTTCTCTTTGAAGAAAAGCCTGATCCGCCGTAACCCCTTCAGGAAGCACATAGAAATTCCCATCCACAGCCTGCAGCGCAGTCTTGCTCAGCGGCTCCACAATCATGATTGTGCCCGCTAGCTGTACAGGATCATTCTCACCCCTCTTGGTAAGTACCCGGCCCTTCTCATCAATCGCAGCACTTACATTGGCAGGTACAGTAAGCGGATTGCCTTCTGTATTCAAAACCGGATTCCCCGCATTGTCCACCAGCATCATACGTTTAGCGTCAGCCGGATCAGGAGTAAAGTGAAAATCACCTTGGCGCGTAAAGGCAGTGCCCCCGTTGACCTGAACCCCAAACAATCCATTCCCCTGCAGCGCCAGGTCTGTCGGATTACCGGTCTCCTGCATCGTGCCTTCTTCCCAGTTGCTTGTTACCGTAGCCACACGGACACCAAAACCGATATTAAAGCCGAGCGGCGTACTGCGGCCAGGCTGATCGTATTCCTTGGACTGCTGCTGAACACGGGTCAGCACATCCTCAAAGGAGCCTTCCTTGCTCTTGTAACCATTCGTGTTCATATTGGCAATATTATCTGCAATGATATCGAGCCGTGCCTGAAGACTGGACATCGAGACGGCTGCACCGATTGTTGAATTGTTCACAGATCAAACCTCCCAAAAGCTTAATAAGCAATGCTACTGCGGCCTATACTCTGCCCACTTCATTCACAGTCTTCTGCAGGCTGGTGTCATAGAATTGGATGACCTTCTGGTTGGCCTCATAAGCCCGGTAGGCAGCGTTCAAATCAACCGTTACCTGGGTAGCATCGACGTTGGAGCCTTCCAGATAACCCTGGCGCACCTGCAGATTATCACCGGCATCTGCATACCGGATTTCAGCAGCATCTGCATCATCGGCATGGAAAACACCATTCCCGTCACGCACCAGCTCCTGCGGTTTGGTGATTACACTGATGCCAAGCTTCGTTCCGGAAGGAAGACCTGTAGCCGGATCCAGCAGATTACCCTGCCCGTCCACTTTAAGATTATCCTGCGGCTCTGTCAATACCAGCGGGTTGCCGGCAGCGTCCAGTACCTTGAACCCTCCAGAGCTTAATACTTCTCCCGCTGCATTTACAGTGAAGCTGCCGTTTCTTGTATATAAATTGTTGCCTTCATTATCTTGAACAGTAAAGAACGCCTGAGGCCGGTAAATAACCTCACCGTCGGCATTTACATATTTACCCGAGCCGTCAAAAACAATATTCTCTCCGGTCGCGGGATCTTGCACCAGCAAGTCGGTGGATAACGCAAAATCATAGGGCTTGCCGCTTTCAATCAGGTCGCCCTGCAAATATTGGGAAATCGACTGCTCGGCAAATACCCCCGTATTGAGGCGGCCGACCTGCTTTGTAGTGCCTCCGCTCATCGCTGAGATCAATACATCAGGAAAAGCGTGGCTGACGCTGTCGACCTGCTTGTACCCCGTTGTATTCATATTGGCAATGTTCTGCGTCGCCGTGTCATGTCTACGCTGCTGCGTAACCATACCGGCAGCGGCCGTATATAATCCTCTAATCATGAGGGCAATTCCCCTTCCTGAATCTGCTGTTATCCCTTATATCGGCAGCTTAGAACTTTTTCTTAACGACCTTGTCCAAATGATCCAGCATAATCCCGGTTCCCTTGACCACGCAATGCATCGGATCTTCCGCCACCCAGACCGGAACATGCAGCTGTTCAGAGAGCAGCTCGTCCAGCCCGTTAAGCAGCGCGCCGCCTCCCGTCAGAACGACTCCCCGGTCAATAATATCTGCCGACAGCTCCGGCGGTGTACGCTCCAATACCGATTTGGCCGCAGCCACAATCATCGAAACCGGGTCCCACAGCGCTTCCTTCACCTCGCCGGACGAAATTGTGAGCGTCTGGGGAAGTCCGCTTACCATATCCCGTCCTCTGATATCCATCTCAGCCTTCATGCCGCCGGGGCGGACCGAGCCGATGGAAACCTTGATATCCTCCGCCGTACGTTCACCGATTAACAGTTTGTACTTCTGCTTGATATATTTTAAAATGGCCTCGTCGAACTTGTCCCCTGCGACTTTAATCGAGGAGGCGGTAACGACGTCGCCCATGGACAGGACAGCTACATCCGTCGTTCCGCCGCCGATATCGACGACCATATTTCCGCTTGGTTGATAAATATCCATACCCGCTCCGATAGCAGCGGCTTTAGGTTCTTCCTCCAGATAAACATCCTTGGCCCCGCTGCGTTCGGCTGCTTCCCGGATTGATTTCTGTTCAACTGATGTTATGTTCGTGGGGGCGCAGATCAATATGCGGGGCTTGGAGTACCAGGTACGTCCGCCAACGCGGTCGATGAAATACTTCAGCATCATTTCCGTTATGGCAAAATCAGCAATGACTCCGTCCCGGAGAGGACGAATGGTAGTAATATTGCCAGGTGTACGTCCAACCATGCGACGTGCCTGTTCCCCAACCGCAAGGACCCGCTTCGTATCACTTTCAAGTGTGACCACGGAGGGTTCATCCAGAACGACTCCCCTCCCTTTGACATGAATGAGCACATTGGCAGTGCCGAGATCGATTCCGATATCCTTGCTAAGCATAATGAAAGAGCCCCCAAAGTGTTATTTTAAATGAGAATAGTTAGTTAGTACCAAATTTAAAAATACCATACTTTAGGGGAAGTATACAATGCGATAAAACTGAATAATAGCTTAAAAATCCAAAAATATCATGGCTTTGAGGCTACAGCAACCTCGCGTTTTTTACCGGTCGTTTTTTTATACTTGATTTTTGTCGCTTCTCCCCCCCGAAGATGACGAATCGATTTGTGATATTCGAGAATGTGCTTCACCTGATCCGCTAAATCCGGATTAATTTCCGGCAAACGTTCGGTTAGATCTTTATGCACCGTGCTCTTTGATACGCCAAATTCCTTGGCTATGGTCCGGACCGTATGCCTGGTTTCCACGATGCAGCGTCCGATTTTGATCGTCCGTTCCTTGATGTAATCGTGCACGCTCCCGCCTCCCAACTGTGGATAGTTTGGTACATTATATGAGGGGCGGGCCTATATATTCGCGCTTTCAGGACGTGACAAGCCCGGGAAGGCTCATTTTATTTCATGGACAACCGTAAAGAGCCCAGATTTCGCGGAATGGGACTAAAGATGTGTTTATAGAAATAAGCTTAGAGTTACGCCTCAGAGGAGCGCACAAAAAAAACAGGGGGCCTGCGCCCCCTGAGTAAAAATGCATTTAACGTTGTGTCAGCAGATCAGACGGATTTACAGGTTTACCATCCTCGTACACTTCAAAGTGCACATGGTTGCCGAGATCCTTCTCAATTTCACTGCGTCCCGCTGTTGCCAGCGTATCGCCCTGCTTCACTTCATCGCCTTGCTTCACTTTGATATCACCGAGGCTCTGATACACAGTCTTCAGATTGCCGGGATGGGTAATCTCAACAACCTTGCCGAATACCGCAACATCTTCCACCCGTGTCACTTCACCGCTAAGTGCAGCTTTGACATCAAATGTTTTGTTATCCTCACGGGCGATGTCGATACCGTTATTGGTTACAAAGGTGTTGTCATACTGTACCATGGCTGCAACGTGATTTTCTTCGGTCCCATTTTCATCGTAGAACGGTTTAACCACTTCCACATCACTTGGGCTGGCCACCGGCCAAGCCAGGTTTTCTGCCGATGCGACAACTTCGACTGCTGCAGGATCTCCAGCCGTACCGGCTTCATTGCCGGAACCAGCGGTGTCCTGTGAAACTACAGCGGCGGTGTCAGGATTCAGCGGCTTCTGGCCGGCATCCTGATAGAACCACACCAAGGTTAGTATAAGAGCCGCTGCCGCCGTGTAGACTGCCGGGAATACCCAGCGTCTCGATAATACTCTGTTCCATGAAGAAGGCTTAGCGCCTGAATCTCCCTGCTTGTTTTTGAGAGATTCATCATGGGTTTGTTTGTTTTTGTCTTGTTCATTCATAGTTTATCACCTCAGTAACCAGTGTTACCGGGCGATCCGCTTTTATACGTATCTTTTAAGTTATTTTTTCAGAAGAGTTGAGACTTGGGTAAAAGAGATGCCGCTGTAGTAGTGTTTGAGAATCTGAGTGGCCGTGCTGCCTTCCTTGGCCATCCCGTTCGCCCCCCACTGGCTCATTCCTACTCCATGACCGTTTCCGTAGGTGGTGATGAGCACTTTACCGCCTTGCCGCTTCCAGGTGAACTGGCTGGAGCGCAGCCCCAGCTTCTCGCGCACCTCGCGTCCGGTGAACACGGTCCCTCCGATGGAGATCTCCTTGACCCGGTGTCCGTCAGTGAGCGACAGGACTACAGCCGGCAGAGCAGAGGAGGATGAGGATACCGGCTTCACCTTGCCGGTTGCGGACAAACCCGCGGAGGCTGGTAGGGCTTTGGACTCCAAGCCCAGCTTGCTGAGCAGCTCAGAGGTGCTGAAGCTGACCGTTACCGCGAGATTCGGTGTAATCGCCAGCTCCCACGGACTGGCTACGCTGCGTAAATAAGGAACAGCAAAATTCCAGTAGTCTTCCGAATTTTCGGTATAGCCTCCACTGGAGGCGAAGAAGGAGGCCGTTATCGGCTGCCCCTTATAGGTCATGATCACTCCGCGCGTCTCTAAGGCCGCGCGGCGGAGCTTGGCCAGCGCGGCGCTTTTGCCGCCGTGCTCCCAATCCCGTTCCAGCGTGGCCAAGGATACGTAAGCCTGATGGCTTACCGTATCACTTACATCCGCCTCCGGAACGGGCACCCCGCTGTGGTCGCCCGCCATCAGGCGGCGGACAATGAACGTGCGTGCGGCCACGGCCTGCGCTTTGAGCGCTTCGAGCTCAAAGTCGGCAGGCATCTCGGCCGCCAGCACGCCGCTGACGTAGTCCTCCAGCGGCAGGGTCTCGATTTGTCCGCTCTGCGACAAATAGACGGAGACCTCCGGCTGCGGGGCTGCCGCAGCCGTTCCCGGCGCAGCCGGGGAGGCCGTGGCCCGCGGCACGGCCGGTGGCGCCGGCTCATGTCCCCCGCGCAGCGGGACAAGAGCCAGCGGCAGCAGCAGCCCCGCGAGCAGCGGGGCTGCCAGCCAGGCGGCGGGGGCCAGCCGCCGAAGCCGCGGAGCGCTGCCCGGCCGGCGCACCAAGCGGCGCTTCTGCATTTGGCGTTTCAGATAGCGAAAATCTCTCATCTCTATGCTCCTTCCGTAAGTCACCGGTGATTCTTATAGATATGAATTTCCGGGTGCTGCTAGAACGCTATTCTGAGAGTGAGAGAGTTCAAAAAAACAGAACCTAAAAAAGACTGCCCCGCATATGCGGAGCAGTCTTCGTCGTTATTTACAATAATTATACCCAGGTCGGCTGAATCTGGAAGCGCGGCTTCAGCTCTTCACTTCTTGCCGTTTCAGGTTTGAGGACCTCTTCCTTTACAACCGGAGCAGGCGACTCTTCCATGGAAATCCGCCATATGTCCGCACCAAGTCCCGACAGTTTCTCGGCCAGATTCACATAACCGCGGTCAATGTGATGGGTTCCGCTGACTTCTGTAGTCCCTTCGGCAACAAGCCCTGCCAAAATAAGTGCAGCGCCTGCACGCAGGTCTGTAGCGCATACCTTAGCACCCACCAGCTGCGCATTTCCAGTCACAATGGCCGAACGTCCTTCGATCTTGATCTCAGCGTTCATGTTGTGGAATTCATCCACATGCATGAACCGGTTCTCAAATACCGTCTCCGTTACAACTGCAGTGCCTTCGGAGCGGAGCAGCAGCGCCATCATCTGCGACTGCATATCAGTAGGGAAACCAGGGTACGGCAAAGTCTTCAAATCCACAGCCTTCAGCGGCTTGTCGCCGATGACCCGTATACCGTTCTCATCCGGGATAATAGTAACGCCCATTTCCTCCATCTTAGCAATAACAGGACCGAGGTGATCGGCAATTGCGCCTTCCACATACACATCACCGCCTGTAATCGCTGCAGCCGCCATATAGGTACCAGCTTCGATCCGGTCAGGAATCACATGATGTTTCACGCCATGCAGGCGCTCAACCCCTTCAATCCGGATAACGCCTGTTCCTGCCCCGCGGACAATACCGCCCATGCCGTTCAGGTAGTTGGCCAAATCGACAATTTCCGGTTCCTTAGCGGCATTCTCAATGACCGTAACCCCTTCAGCGAGTGCTGCGGCCATCATTATATTTTCGGTCGCTCCTACGCTGGCTACATCCAAATACACTTTAGCCCCGCGCAGCCGTCCGTTTGATTTCGCTTCAATGTAGCCCTGACCCAGACTGATTTCGGCTCCCAGAGCTTCAAACCCTTTGAGATGCTGGTCAATCGGTCTTGTGCCGATGGCACAGCCTCCAGGCAGGGAAATACGCGTATGCCCCATACGGGACAGGAGTGGGCCCATTACTAAGAAGGATGCCCGCATTTTCCGCACCCATTCATAAGGTGCTTCACAGGAAGTAATGCTTCTAGCATCAACCTCGATGATATCATTCTGGTATGTAACACCCGCACCCAGAGATTCCAGCACTTTGCTGATGGTCATTACATCGTCTAGCGGAGGAGCGTCCACAATGACGCTTACTCCTTCTTCTGCCAATAGAGAGGCGGCTATGATCGGTAGTACGGAATTTTTTGCGCCGCTTACTTTCACGCTCCCGGTCAATCTGTTGCCACCGCGGACGATAAATTTGCTCATTTCGGTTTCCCTCCGCGTCCATTATTTCTTAAATTAATTTTGAATGTAAGATGCAGCTGTTAAAATATTGGATATTCCGCCAGTGTGCCCGATGTGCGGGCACGTTCCTTAAACATCAGTGTTGACATAATAAAACCTTATTATTCGACATCATTTTCACTCGGTTGGCCTAAGACAGATATAACCAAACCCCTAGTCCTTAAAACATGTTACGAATCTGTCCGCTCCAGCTCAAGTAATCCAGCAGGAAGCCCGCCACGAAGTGGCCGAGGACGATTGCCAGCAGTAAGTGCAGCAGTCTGCCTTGTGGGCTCTTGGGATATCTTATGACCAAATCGAGCTTAAGGTTCTGAAGTGCCCACCAAGATAATACTACACAGAGCAAAGAAACGATCATCGAGACCAAACCGCTGGTACTGATCGCGCTGGACAAATCATCATACAACATTTGATCCATCTAACCCCTCCGTGTATATGTTACTTGGAAATCGACTCTTATATCATACTTGCGTAGATGAAAAGAATCCAGTACTTTTGCAAATTTTTAAACATTACATGCTCAGATAGCTTGGGTTGTTACTAGATAGTCACATAATCATAGTTTTGCTCCAACCAAGAAAAACGGCTTTATGGCCTTTTTAAGGACGGTATCCGGTTGTGCGAGATAGAGAAGAATAACTTAGAGTGTGAACCCTATAAATTCTTATCTTAAAAAAAAAGCAGCCAAGCCAGAGGCTTGACCGCTTATTTGATTACTGTTGTCCTTTTCCAGTGGACACTTTGATCCGTGTAACGGCGCGTTGAAGCGCCAGCTCCGCACGGCGGTGATCAATATCATCCTGTTTACTGCGGGACTGAAGACGGCGCTGAGCCCGTTCTTTAGCCGCTTCGGCACGTTCAACATCGATATCCTTAGGAAGCTCGGCACTTTCGGCCAGCACGGTCACCTTGTCTTTATGCACTTCCACGAACCCGCCATGAACAGCGATTATGGTCGTAACACCATCCGCCTTAACGAACATCGGAGCAACCTGAAGTGGAGTCACAAGGGGAATGTGTCCCGGCAAAATACCCAGGTCGCCATCGGCTCCCTTTACAGTCAGGCTATTAACCTGCTTGGAGTAAACGAGATGCTCCGGCGTGACAATTTCCAACAGAAAGGTATTCACTTTCATTCCTCCTAAAAGCTTAACTTCGTTAAGCTCGCATCGAAAGCATAAGCTTAAGCTTTACGAAGTAAAGCTCGCTATCGAGAAGCATGATCTAAACAGAATTACATTGATTTCGCTTTTTCGACCGCTTCTTCAATCGTGCCTACAAAGAGGAAGGCTGCTTCCGGAAGATCATCATGCTTACCTTCCAGGATTTCCTTGAAGCTGCGAACCGTTTCCTTGATCGGTACATATTTACCTTTAAAGCCGGTGAATTGTTCTGCCACATGGAAAGGCTGGGACAGGAAGCGTTCAACTTTACGGGCACGGGCTACGATAACCTTATCTTCTTCGCTCAGCTCATCCATACCGAGGATGGCAATGATGTCCTGAAGCTCAGTATAGCGCTGCAGCAGCTGCTTAACGCCTTGTGCCACGTTGTAGTGCTCATCGCCGACAATTTCCGGAGCCAGGATACGCGAGCTGGAAGCCAGTGGATCTACCGCTGGGAAAATCCCCTTCTCGGAAATCTTACGCTCAAGGTTGGTTGTTGCATCCAAGTGGGCAAAAGCTGTAGCCGGAGCCGGGTCAGTATAGTCATCCGCCGGTACGTAGATCGCTTGGATCGAGGTAACCGAGCCCTTCTTGGTAGAAGTGATGCGTTCCTGCAATTGACCCATTTCCGTAGCCAGTGTAGGCTGGTAACCTACCGCAGACGGCATACGGCCAAGGAGCGCCGATACTTCGGAACCCGCTTGGGTAAAGCGGAATATATTATCGATAAAGAGCAGCGTATCGCGGCCTTCCACATCACGGAAATACTCCGCCATGGTCAGACCGGTCAGAGCTACACGAAGACGTGCGCCCGGCGGCTCATTCATTTGTCCGAACACCATTGCCGTTTTCTTGATAACGCCGGAGTCCGTCATTTCATGATACAGGTCATTACCTTCACGGGTACGTTCACCAACACCGGCAAATACGGAGATACCGCCGTGTTCCTGTGCGATGTTGTTGATCAGTTCCTGGATGGTTACGGTTTTACCTACGCCGGCACCGCCGAAGAGGCCGATTTTACCACCCTTGGCATAAGGGGCCAGCAAGTCGATAACCTTGATTCCTGTTTCCAGAATTTCTGCCTGCGTCGACAGTTCATCAAATGTCGGAGCAAGACGGTGAATCGGGTTGCGTTCTGCAACTACCTCAGCGCCGTTATCAATAGGATTGCCCAGCACGTTAAATACGCGGCCAAGTGTAGCTGCGCCAACCGGAACCGAAATCGGTCCGCCCTGGTCAATAACCTCAAGCCCGCGTACCAGGCCGTCTGTAGACGACATTGCGATACAACGAACCAGATTGTCACCCAGGTGATTGGAAACCTCAAGGGTCAAATCAATAGTGCGGCCGTTTTCCAAGCTGGTTACAATCTTGATAGCGTTGAAAATCTCGGGCAACTGGCCGCGTTCAAATTCAATATCGACAACCGGACCCATAATGCTTACAACGCGTCCTTTGTTCATCTTAATATTTCCCTCCTCGAAAGCTGTTGCATTGAGAAGAAACGGAAATGCCTTCTCTTCTGATCCGGCACCCGTTTCTTAAGTCTTAAGACTGCGCGTTCGCTCCGGCCACAATCTCGGTAATTTCCTGTGTAATTGCCGCCTGACGGGCACGGTTATACGTAAGTCTGAGTTCACCGATCATTTTTGACGCGTTCTTCGTTGCACTGCCCATCGCTGTCATCTTCGCTCCCAGCTCACTGGCCTTGCCGTCAAGAACTGCACTGTAAATCAGCGTTTCCGCATATTTTGGAAGCAGCACTCCGAGTACGCCTTCCGGAGAAGGCTCGTATTCGTAGCTTGCGCTTGCTTCATGGTGATCCGTTCCGCTTACTGCATCCATTGGCAGCAGACGGTCAACCGTCGGTACCTGGCTGATGGCATTAACGAAGCGGTTGTAGCAAATATACAGCTCATCATACACGCCTGTTTCGAACTGCTGAACCGCTGAGTAAGCAATCGACTTGATGTCGGAGAATTTCGGCGTATCGGACAGCTCGGTGATTTCCTCTACAATCGGGTATTCACGGCGGCGTAAAAAGTCACGGCCTTTCCGGCCGATCACGAACAAAGCATACTCGTCTTTGGATGCATGCCGTTCTGCCAGCAGCAACGTGAGCTTCCGCAGAATATTGGCATTGTATCCGCCGGCGAGACCTCTGTCAGAGGTAACAATAAGATAAGCGGTCTTCTTCACCGGACGGCTCACCAGCATCGGATGGGTCACACCCTGTGTACCGGCAGCAATGTTCGATACGACCTCTTTCAGCTTCTGCGAGTAAGGACGGGCAGCTTCTGCTTTCTCCTGCGCTTTACGGAGTTTCGAGGCGGCTACCATCTCCATTGCCTTCGTGATCTGTCTGGTGTTTTGAACGCTCTTGATTTGACGTTTAATATCACGCATGCTTCTTGCCATGATTTCACCACCTTAGAGCTTTGACGAAGTCAAAGCTGACCTCGTAAGCATATACTGAGCTTTGACGAAGTCAAAGCTATCTTCGTAAGCATATCCCAAAGCTTTGGCAGTGCCAAAGCTCCGGTTCAGACTAACTTTGTATGTGTATAACGATTAGCTCGTCGCAAAGCCTTTTTTGAATTTATCAATAGCTTCTTTGAGCGCAGCTTCGTTATCTGCAGTCAAATCTTTAGTATCCGTGATGGATTTAACGATTCCGGCAGCGCTGGTGTCCACAAAAGCCAGGAATTCCTTCTCAAAACGTCTTACGTCTTTGACAGGGATATCATCCAGATGGCCTTTGACAGCTGTATACAAGCTGATTACCTGGTGTTCTACAGACAGCGGCTGGTTAACACCCTGCTTAAGAATTTCCATCATACGCGCACCGCGGTTCAGACGGGCTTGCGTAGATTTATCCAGATCGGAACCAAACTGGGAGAACGCCTGAAGTTCGCGGTATTGGGCCAAATCCAGACGGAGTGAGCCGGCAACCTTCTTCATTGCTTTGATCTGCGCGGAACCGCCTACACGGGATACGGAGATACCGACGTTGATCGCCGGACGCTGACCGGAATAGAACAGGTCGGATTCCAGGAAGATCTGGCCGTCGGTAATCGAGATTACGTTCGTAGGAATGTAAGCCGATACGTCAGATGCCTGTGTTTCGATAAATGGCAGCGCGGTTAATGAACCTCCACCAAGCTCATCGCTAAGCTTAGCCGCACGCTCCAAAAGACGGGAGTGTAGATAGAATACGTCACCAGGGAACGCTTCGCGGCCCGGTGGACGGCGGAGCAGCAGGGACAATTCACGGTAAGCGGATGCTTGCTTCGAAAGGTCATCATAAATGACGAGGACATGCTCGCCTTTGTACATGAAGTATTCGCCCATTGCGCAGCCTGCGTATGGAGCGATATACAGCAGCGGAGACGGCTCGGATGCCGAAGCGGTTACAACGATTGTATACTCCAGTGCGCCGTGGCGGCGGAGAGTTTCAACAACCTGTGCTACTGTCGATTGTTTCTGGCCGATGGCAACATAGATACATTTCATGCCATTGCCTTTTTGGTTGATGATGGCATCGATTGCGATAGCCGTTTTACCGGTCTGACGGTCACCGATGATAAGCTCACGTTGTCCGCGGCCGATCGGCACCATCGCATCAATCGCTTTGAGGCCGGTCTGCATCGGCTCATGTACCGATTTGCGGTCGATAACGCCTGGAGCGTTATGTTCCACAGGACGGAATTCAGTGGTTGCAATTGGACCTTTGCCGTCGAGCGGCTGTCCGAGTGCATTCACTACACGGCCCAGCATAGCATCGCCAACCGGAACCTGCATGATTTGTCCTGTACGTTTTACTTGATCACCTTCACGAATTTCCTTGTACTCACCCAGGATAACAACACCGACGTTGCTTTCTTCCAGGTTGAGCGCCATGCCTACTACTCCGTTGGAGAACTCCAGCAATTCGCCTGCCATCGCGTTTTCCAGACCGTAGACACGGGCGATACCGTCTCCGACTTGAATGACGGTGCCAATTTCGGCCACTTCGATATCGGTTTTATATTGCTCAATTTGACTTTTGATCAAAGTGCTGATCTCTTCAGGTCTGATGCCCAATATCCTCACCCCTATCTTCTATGCTTATCGTTAAAAGATTTCTCGAGACGTGCAAGCTTACCGGAAAGACTGCCGTCATACAGCGTATCGCCGATCACGACCTTCAATCCGCCCAGCAGGCTTTTATCAATCAGATTCGTAACCCGGATTTTGCGGTTCGTCAGCTGGCTGAATTCTGCGGCAACACTGTCCTGCTCTTCTTGACTCAGGGCATATGTGGAGTACACGGTTGCATCTCCAATGCCGAGGGCGTCTCCTTCTATTTTGATGTACGTTTCCAGCAGATCAGCAAAAATATCGGTTCTGCCCCGCTCTACCAGCAGCTCTACCGTGTTCATCACCGTCGGAGAGACTTTACCCTGAAGCGCTGTACGCAGTACATTCAGCTTATCGGATTGTGAGATCCGCGGTGCAAGAATAAACCGTCTCACTTCCAGGTCGAGATGAAGCACCTCAACTACCATTTTAAGCTGTTCTTCCACTTCAAGTGTAATGCCTTTTTCCACCGCTGCACTGTACAGAGCTTTGGCATATCGTTTGGCAACTACCGTATCGCGGCTCATGATCGGCCTCCTACCTCTTTGAGGTATTGATCAACAAGCTGTTCCTGTTCGCCGTCAGCCTTAACTTCTTTTTCAAGCAGCTTGGAAGCGATTCGAACCGATGCTGTTCCCAGCTCGCTGCGCAGTGCTTCCACTGCCTTGTTTTTCTCACTTTCAATATCGCGGACAGCCTCGTCCTTAAGACGGTTAGCTTCTGCCTTGGCCTGCTCCAGAATACGGTCAACCTGATTGCTACTCGTAGCCTGCGATTGTTGAATGATGTTATGTGCCTCCTGGCGCGCCTGCTGCAGAGCCTGCTTCTGTTCTTCTACATAAGAAACAGCCTGTTCTCTGGTTTTGGACGCTTCATCCATTTGCTGCAGCACAAGTTCACGCCGTTTTTCCATAACGGAAAACAGCGGCCCGAAAGCGTACTTGTTCAGCAAAAAGTATAAAATCCCGAAGGCAATGATAGCCAACACGGAAGATTCCCATACAAAAGACAATGTTAGACACTCCTTTCCGTTGCACGTTCAAGGTGAAAACTTATTCATTCTTATAGTCTAAAAAGAAGGCGCGGAGGGCTGTTGCCTTCCCCGCCAAACATTTGTAAATCTTAAGCTCCAACGTAGAACATGAAAGCAAGTACTACACCGATGATCGGCAGGGCTTCTACCAGTGCGACCCCGATGAACATTGTAGTCTGAAGAGTGGATTTCGCTTCCGGTTGACGGGCGATACCTTCTACTGTTTTGCTGACAATCAGACCGTTACCAATACCGGCACCAAGCGCTCCCAAACCTACTGCAATTGCAGCTGCCAAATAAGCCATAACTCCCATTGTGTAAATCCTCCTCAAAGATATGTTTTAGTGTGTATTAATGAGCCAAACCTGAAGTATGCTTCACCCTTGGCATAAATCTTAACTCTTTGCGGCTGTCTAAGTTAGTGCTCGTCGTGGGTTTCCAGCATTTGCGAGAAATACACCATGGTCAGCATAACGAAGATGAACGCCTGAATAGTACCGATGAACAAACTGAAGCCTTGCCACACAATCAAGCCGAGCACTGAAGCAATCCAGCCTCCTACACCAAGCGCAGCCAATTTGAGGATAACCGATATCAGTACTTCTCCGGCAAAGATATTACCGAATAGACGCATACCGTGTGTCAAAAGCTTCGACACCTGCTCAATCAGATTGATTGGGAAGAAGAACGGGTAAGGCTCGAAATAGTGTTTGAAGTAATTTTTGGTGTTGCGGGTAATCCCCAGAATGTGCGACAGCAGGAAGATCATTACCGCAAGCCCCATAGCAACGGCTGGATCGGCTGTCGGTGATTTCCACCAGGCAACCCCCACTTCGATTTCTTCATGGGAAGCAGGATCTGCAGCTGCGTGAAGCTTATCAAGCTCCTTCACGACCGGCTCGATTTGCTTGCCAAAAATCTTGGCGTGTTCCGCATCATGATAATCCGTAACCACACCGAGCGGAAGTCCGAGCAAGTTACCTACAAACAGGAACATAATCAGCGCAAGACCCAAAGAAAGAAAAGGTTTGCCCTTCTTCAAATCCATCGTGCTGGAAATCAGTCCTTGAACGAATTCAACCGCCCACTCCAGGAAATTCTGCAGCTTACCGGGATTCTCGACCGACAAGTTGCGCGTAGCTAGAAGTCCGAGTACTAAACAAATGGTACAAGTCACTAATAGCATGAGCACGATAGAAAGGTCGATATGTAAGCCGCCTAGCATAATAACTGGTGATTTATGCATGTTTCTCACCCCTTTCTCCGTTGCAGCCTTTATCTTTCTCTACGCGAAAACCCAATCCCTATTATAATAAGAAGAATTGGAGCCAAGAGCAAACCACCAGCCACCGCAATCATATTGAAAACCTGCGGCGCTTTAAAGGCTACCATTACACCTAAGAGACTCAGTGCAGCACGGGTCAGAAACCCCAGGCTTACACGCCTCTTGCCTTCGCCAGCCATGGTATCCGCCACTTGCCGGACTTTATAGCCGAGGTAGGTCACATTGATGCAGCCAATCGCTCCGCCAAGCGCCAAACCCAAAGCTATACTCCGGACATCCGGGGATAAAGCCGCAGCCAGAACGCAAACAACCACGAAGCAAAGTGTTGCCAACGCCAATACCTTGCGGTACCGGGACAAATCATCCATCACTTTCCTCCATGACAGCTTTAATAATGAAGACGATACCTGTTATTCCACACAGAACACCCAAAACGACACCCAGCGCCACTCCAATTCCGGAGCTGTTCCACTTGCTGTCAAGCCATTTCCCCAAGAAATAGCCCCCTAAAGTAAAGGCGGCCAAATCAATGCCGACGGCACTGACGAGACTCATGGCTTTGAGTGCTTTTCCCGTTTGTTTCTGCGGATCTGAGGGGGGTTCAGGACCCTTCATTTGAACACATCCTTAGAAGTCCCATTCATTTTACTGAATGTTACAAGAGTTTGTCAATCCAGCGAAAATCGGGGGTTTTTCGGATGAAAGTATGAAAATAATCACAGCAAAACATTCCAAAACCATATAAACCGTACAGTTTTACTGTATGTTGATTTTGGTCATTTCAAAATATCATTTCACAGCCTCAACGTTCACTTTGTGAACATTCTGTGAAATTCCTCCGGACGTTCTTCAACGGCTCCGAAATGGTGTAAAATCGCATTGACAATTCTCTCGGAGGCTTTGCCGTCTCCATACGGGTTGGCGGCCCGACTCATCGACTGATACAAATCCTGGTCAGTCAGCAGAGCATGTGTCCGTTGATACACCTTCTCCTCGTCCGTCCCCACTAACTCCAATGTTCCGGCCTCGATCCCTTCCGGGCGCTCGGTTGTATCACGCAGCACAAGCACAGGAACTCCAAAGGAGGGAGCTTCCTCCTGCAGGCCGCCGGAATCGGTCAATATCAGATGGGTATGCGGATAAAAATTGTGCAGGTCAACAACATCCAGCGGATCAATCAGCTTAATTCTCGGATGCCCGCCCAGAATCTCATGAGCCGGTTCCTTAACTGCAGGACTAGGATGCACGGGATAAACAATGGCTACATCTTCAAATTCATCAGCGATTCTTTTGACAGCACGGAAAATATGACGGTGCGGTTCGCCTTGAGACTCTCTGCGGTGCGCCGTCATTAAAATGAGTCTTTTTCCTGCTGCAAAATCCAATACAGGATGCCGGTAATCCGGCTGTACGGTATATTGAAACACATCGGTTACGGTGTTGCCTGTGATATAGATACTTGACTCTTTTTTGTTCTCGTGTCTCAAATTGCCGGCTGACCAATCGGTTGGAGCAAAATGCAAATCTGCCAAAACTCCTGTCAGCTGGCGGTTCATTTCCTCAGGATATGGGGAAAGTTTGTTCCAGGTCCGAAGTCCTGCTTCTACATGTCCTACCTGAATTTGCTGCAGGAAGGAGGCATAGCTGGCCAGGAAAGTCGTCAGCGTATCCCCGTGCACCAGCACCAGATCAGGCTTAGCTTCACGAAGTACAGGTTCCAGCCCCTCCAGCACGCGTATCGAGATTTCATTCAGCGTCTGGCGGTCCTTCATCACGTCCAGATCATAGTCGGGAACGATCTTGAAAACTTCCAGCACCTGGTCCAGCAATTCACGGTGTTGCGCGGTTACGCATACAACGGATTCAATATGCTCAGGGTGTCTGTTCAGCTCGAGCACCAGCGGCGCCATTTTGATCGCCTCAGGGCGCACTCCGAAAATCGTCATCACTTTAATTTTGGACATAAACCCCTAACCTCTCTTCTACTAGATAAGCAATCTATGAGTTTGTTCTATAATACTATGCCGCTAATTACTTGGTTCCGTATAAACGGTCTCCCGCATCGCCAAGTCCCGGAACGATATATCCATGATCGTTCAGATGATCATCAAGCGCAGCCACATAAATGTCCACATCAGGGTGAGCAGCTTGTACAGCAGCAACACCTTCAGGAGCAGCTATCAGGTTCATCATCTTAATCTGGGTGCATCCGCGGTTCTTCAGCGAGGTGATTGCCGCAATGGCCGAACCCCCGGTTGCCAGCATCGGATCGATAACGATCAGCTCACGCTCCTGCACATCCGTAGGAAGCTTAATGTAGTATTCTACCGGCTGCAGCGTATCCGGGTCACGGAACAGGCCGACATGTCCCACTTTGGCTGCTGGAAGCAATTTGAGAACCCCTTCAAGCATTCCAAGTCCGGCGCGGAGAATCGGAATCAGACCCAGCATTCTTCCCGAAATTACTTTGCTCTGTGTTTCAGCCACTGGTGTCTGCACAGTAATTGTCTCCAGCGGAATATCGCGTGTAATCTCATAGGCCATGAGTGTAGCCACTTCATCCACATGTTCTCTGAACTCTTTCGTGTTGGTCCGCACATCGCGGATAAATGTCAGTTTGTGCTGAATCAAAGGATGATCGCAAATCACCAATTTTCCCATTCTTGTCCCTCCGGTAATTATGAGTCTTGTTAGCTGTAGAAAGCGCTTTTGCTTCTTCCATGGCTAAATCCTGTCTATTATATCATCACCCGGTGCGTATTTCACCTCCGAAGGGAAAGTAACGCCTGGGAAAAAGCAACTTTAATCGAATATGCCCTCATAGTAAATTTCAGGAAACACATCCATCTCTCTGGTTATAAACTGCCCTTAGTTTGTACTGATTTGAACTTTTAATACTTTTCACACTTTTTTCACCGATTTTGATGAAAATTCCATGAACTTTCATGGATATTTCAAAATATTTCTCGACATTTTTTGTACTTAATTTGTGAACATTATGCAACTTTTACCCGGAGAAAAACAAAAAACCTCCGCAAAGACTGCCAGAAACAGTCTCTACGAAGGCAGATTAAGCTTCATTAAATTACGCGCGCAGAATTTTAGTACTGCAAGCCCGGGTAGATCGGATATTGCTCTGTCAACCCAGCTACCTCACGGGCAGCCTCAGCCAATTTCGCTTCATCCTTAGGATTCTTAAGAACATTTGCGATAATCCGGCCAATGGTTACCATGGCCTGCTCGTCCATCCCGCGGGAAGTTACCGCAGGTGTTCCAATCCGGATGCCGCTCGTTACAAACGGGCTGGTAGGATCGAATGGAATTGCGTTTTTGTTCACAGTGATGCCGATGGAATCGAGTACCTTTTCTGCATCTTTCCCTGTGATGTTCAGATTACGGGTATCGAGCAGCATCAGGTGGTTATCTGTGCCGCCAGAAACAATGTTAACCCCTTCACCGATCAGCGTTTCTGCCAGCACCTTGGCATTCTTCACTACGTTTTGGGCATACGTCTTAAAGGAAGGCTGCAGTGCTTCGCCAAACGATACCGCCTTGGACGCAATTACATGCATCAGCGGTCCGCCTTGCGAGCCCGGGAATACCGCCTTATCAATAGCAGCAGCCCAAGGCTGTCTGCACAGAATCATTCCTCCGCGCGGTCCGCGCAAAGTTTTGTGAGTCGTTGTGGTCACGAAATGGGCATGAGGCACCGGACTCGGATGAAGACCGGCAGCAACCAGACCGGCGATATGTGCCATATCCACCATGAACAGCGCACCAACATCATTAGCAATCGAACCCAGCGCTTCAAAATCAATGGTCCGCGGGTATGCACTTGCACCGGCAACAATCAGTTTAGGACGATGTTTGAACGCCGCTTTGCGCACTTCATCATAATCAATCAGGAATGTATCTTCTTGCACGCCATAAGCTACGAAGTTATACAGCAGGCCGGAGGCATTTACCGGACTTCCGTGCGTTAAATGACCACCATGAGCAAGGTTCATACCAAGAACAGTATCACCGGGATTGAGTGCGGCCAGATAAACTGCCATATTCGCCTGAGCACCGGAATGCGGCTGAACATTGGCATGATCGGCGCCGAACAGCTGCTTGGCACGGTCACGGGCAAGGTTCTCTACGATGTCAACATCTTCACAGCCGCCATAGTAGCGTTTGCCCGGATAGCCTTCAGCATATTTATTCGTAAGAACAGAACCCATGGCTTCCATTACAGCTTCACTGACGATATTCTCCGAAGCAATAAGCTCAATGTTGGCACGCTGACGGCTCAGCTCCAGTCCCATCGCTTCCAGTACTGCCGGGTCACTCTTGCGCAATTGTTCCATGATTTCTTATTTCCTCCCTGAATAGCTCTTAGTTTTTATACTTCTTAACAATCTGAATTCCGCTATTTCCTTCAATCACACTGCCTGGAACCGCTTGTCTCTTGCGTCCGGTATACAGCGCGTTCTCCGCCGATTAGGGGCGGCCTGCTAAAGGCTGCATTCACTCTGGCGGAGCCGATGTAGCGCAGGCTCGGCCGGAAGGGTACTGCAACCCGGCGCAGATGCATGCCGATCAGCGTCTCGCCGATATCGATCCCGGCATGGGCCTCGATGGTCTCAGCCAGAACCGGATCAGCCATGAAGCTGTAGGCGGCAGCGGCCATCGAGCCGCCGGCACCCGGGACGGGTACAGCCGATACCTCTCTCAGTCCCAGGGACTCCAGCAGAGAACGTTCCATAACCAGCGAACGGTTCAAATGCTCGCAGCACTGGTACACCGTATGAAATCCCCGTTCTTCAGCAATCTGGCGTATCCCCTGCAGCAGCTGCTGCGCCACTTCCAGAGCGCCTCCAGTGCCGATGCTGACACCGGCAACCTCACTGGTACTGGCCCCGACTACCAGAATTTTGCCCGGTCCGAGCTTGCCGGCTTCAGCAAGCTCAGCCACTACAGCAGCGGTTGCCGCTGCCAGGGAAAGCTCCGCACCCGCCGGAGCCTCCGTTTGTTCCGGCATTCCGCCGGCTGCACGTTCTTCCCAAGAGTCCTGCTTCATGACTTCTTCCATCACTTCCGCCTCCCTCAGCGCATACACACTCACATTTTAAACAAAAAAGAGCAGTCCGCAGCAAACTGCGGATGTGCTCTTTTGCCCAGGCGACCGGCCGTTTATTCCAGTGCTCCATCGTGGTTTGATCCACACTTGTCGCCAGTTACACCGGAACCGGGTAATATTTATTACATCTTAAAGGATAGCCCGTGAAAAATCAACCATCTTTACAAACGGCGCAAGGACTCCAGCTTGTCGAGCAGACTATACAGCGCAGTACGGATCTCAGCTGCCGTAAGTTCATAATCTTCCCGGGAGCCGCCGAACGGATCCGAAATATCGAAGCTTGGAATCCGCTGCCGGATTTCGATGATCCGCTGCAAATCGGCCGACTTCGGCTCCTTGCCCAGTGCCAGGTTCAGCTCTGCTTCTGCATACAGGCTGTCCAGCTCCCTGATATCACCATTCACAGCTTCTTCATTATAGACATATTCTTTGAGCGTATGCGTCTTAGAGACTGCGCTCGGGAAATACTGAAGCAGATGCCGTTTATGACCGCCAGTCAGCGTCAGCACCAGATCAGCCCAATTCACAATATCTGCGCTAAGCTGGGTAGAACTCATATGATCATTGATTCCTTCGTCCCGCAGAATGGCTGCGGCATGTCTGGATACGGAAGTGCCGGAAATGGCGGAGACGCCTGCAGACCGCACTTCCAGCTCGATTCCCCGCTCCTTCGCGAGCTTCCGCAAAAGTCCTTCGGCCATAGGACTGCGGCACGTATTTCCGGTGCAGACGAATAAAATATGCAGCATGCTTTCCACCTCCATGAAAGGATAAATTAAAATTCTTTTGCCGTTATTGTATCAGAAGATGAACAGCAAGCCAAACCCCAGAAGAATCGCCCCGCCCAGCGCTTCCCCGTAATCGCCCAGTCCGCGGCTGACCCGCCTTCCCAGCAGCAGGCCGGTAATGGACATAATGCCGCCGCATAACCCAAACGCCAGCACCGTTAGAACTATGCTATTCACAAACATTCCAAGAGACACTCCCACCGAGAAGGAATCCACGCTCACACTGAGCGAAATAAGCAGCATACCCCAGAACGTCCCGTGATCCATCGACCGGCTGCCACTGTCATTTCTGCGAAAAGAGTTAAACACCATATGTCCGCCCAGCAGCAGAAGCAGCCCCCCTGCGGCATAAGTTGTGACTTGTCCAAGCAAGTGGCCCACATAACTGCCGGTAAACAAGCCGAGCAGCGGCATCAGCACATGAAAAAAGGCAATCAGCAGGCTGAGCTGCAGCACATGCAAAAGACGGATGCCTTTCATCCCGATCCCTACGCCGAGGGAAAAAGCGTCCATCCCGAGTGCGATTGCCATAATGGCAATTGTTACAATCTGGCCCCAGCCAGCATAAACCCCCGCCATGCCCATACCCCCAAAGTCCGAAAGTCTTGTACAACAACGATATGCGGACAAGTGGGCAATCATGACTGAACATGAGAGGATAACGGGCCTACAGGCTGCAACCATGTAAAAACGGCTCCACCGAGTGGAACCGCAATGTATTTCAGTATCACAAATCATTCAACTGTGACTCAGGCCCACAACCCGCTGATCCAGCTCCACAAATTCTGCAGCATCTCCCAGAGAAAGAAACGTACCTTGGGAGCCTCTGCTTCTCCGCCCGCAGCTTTCCCTGCGGCAGAAACAGTTTGAACAGTCTCTTTGTCTGAAGCAGCTATCTTCCCGCCTGTTCCCTCCGCTGCGGCGGCAGAAGCAGTATCCGTCCCCTTAGCAGCAGCATCACCGGATCCTGCATCGATGAAGCAGAGCGGCGGGAAAAGCACGCACCACCAATTCTGTCCTTTCCCTGCCCCGAGGGTAACGCGCACAGCCTCATAATCTCCTGCCGGATATACGATTCCCCCGTACATCTTGGTCGGAAATGGAACTACGCCCAGTTCAACTTTATAGTCATACCCGATGCCTCTCTTCTGAAGTTCTCCGGCAACGAGTTCATTCAGCTCCGGCAAGTGACGTCTGATCAAGGCCCGTGCCTGCTCCAGGCTCTGCGGATCTTCAAGTGCGGAGACCCACTGGTTCATCTGTTCAACAATTTTATCGCGGATCTGGCGTTTGACCAGCTGGTCTGCAGCTCCGTCCGAATTCGCCAGAATACGCAGGCGGATGGATTCCTGCGGAATCGTAACCTCTGCTACAGCAGCATCACTCTTTTGTCCTTCCCAAACCATCATAAGCACCATCAAAAAAGAAAATAAAATAGCAGTATACTTAAAAGTTACCCGTAAGGAATCCTGTCTTTCCGGCGATATAAATCTCATTTCCAGCAGCCCCTCTCCCTGAACCTCTTATGTCTTCAGTATGTCCGGAGAAGAGAGACTGCAAACCTATCAATCTATTAAAAGTTTACTAAGGTGCCAATGGACTTAGGGCCGATTAGAAATGCAAGGCAGATGCTGGCAGCTCCTCCTCCACATCCTGTCCGTAAAGCAGCACGCTCATGGCAATGCCCATGCTGGCCATATTGATTACAACCGAGGTGCCTCCGTAGCTGATGAACGGAAGTGTAATACCAGTCAGCGGCATAAGTCCGATGTACGCGCCGATGTTCTCAAGGATCTGATACAGCAGCATAGCCACGATGCCGATAATCAGAAACGGGCCTGCCCGGTCTTTGCACTCCAGAGCGATCAGAATCATCCGGTGAATGAGAATAAAAAACAGCAGCAGGAGCAGCGATGCTCCGATGAACCCGAACTCTTCCGCAATCTGTGCAAAGATCGCATCTGAGTAGATCACCGGAATTTTATTCGACTGGACGGATCCGCCCTGCAGATATCCTTCTCCGCTCATTCCGCCCGAGGCGATCGCTATTTTGGCATTGCGCGTCTGATAGCTGTCATCACTGCTTGCCAGCTCCGGCACGAGCCAAGGGTCGAAGCGTTTGATGAAATGCTCACGGCCGATGGTTGTACTCATAAAATCTGTCACTTGCTCGTGATAATGGATATAGCTGTAGATGAAGCCCAAGAGTGCAAACCCGGCAATCATCAGGCCAATCAGTGCATGGGTCCATTTAATCCGGCCGATCCACAGCAGGCCCACCAGGATCACCATATAGCTAAGTGCATTGCCCAGGTCATTCTGGCTGATGACCACCGCGAATGGCAGCAGGGCCACCAGACTCAGCGGCACAATGTCGCGCCAAAAGAGGAGCTGGCTTTTATTTTTACGGACCAGCAGAGAGGCTAGCGCCAGAATGAGCACCAGCTTAAACAGTTCGGCAGGCTGAAAACTGAAGGATCCCACACTAAGCCAGCCCTTCGCCCCGTACTTCACCGTCCCGAAAAGACTCACAAGCACCAGAATCCCTACGCCTCCTAAATAAATGTAGAGCGCAAGTTTAACAAGCAGGCGGTAATCAAACAAAGACAATCCGAAAAAAGCCACAAACCCCAGCCCGTACCATCGGATCATCTGCAGGTGCATCCCGTCTTCATCCCGCCCGTGCGTCACACTGTATATCGATAAGATACTGACAGCCATCAGCATAAGCAGCACAACAACAATGACACCGTCTATCTTTTTGACTCGCTGCAGCATAGGAAGAACCCCTGACTGTATTCGAATTTTGCCTTACCGGCTTATCCATCGCAATCACACAAAACTGGAAGATTCCGTTATTTCCCATTCTAAAGCAACCTGTGGGTCCAATACAATTTTTTATTATCGGTCCATAAATTCCCTCCTGCAGCAAAAGAAAAACCGCCGGTCCCCATCTCAGATGGAGCCGGCGGTTTATTAAGCGTTCATAGTATTAGCCTTGTTTCGCAGCTGCGGGATAGCTAGCAGGAGCCGGCAGATTCTCTTCGACTTCCCGTCCGTGGAGACGCACGCTCATCACCAGGCCAATGCTCGCCATGTTAATCAGGAGCGAGGTCCCCCCAAAGCTGATGAACGGCAGGGTGATGCCGGTGAGCGGCATGAGTCCGATAAACGCTCCAATGTTCTCGAAAATCTGGTACAGAATCATCGCCACGATGCCGACTATCAGGAACGGGCCGCCGCGGTCTTTGCATTCCAGGGCAATTAGAATCATCCGGTGAATCAGAATAAAATAAAGCAGCAGCAGCAGCGCTGAGCCGACAAACCCGAATTCCTCGGCAATCTGCACAAAGATCGAGTCGGAATACGTATAAGGCACCCGGTCCGTCTGAACGGAGCTGCCTTCCATATATCCTTCCCCGCTCATGCCGCCTGAGGCAATCGCCAGCTTGGCATTTTTGGTATGATAGCTGGCCTTGGCCGTTGCTTCCTCAGGAACCAGCCAAGGGTCAAACCGTTCCACCCAGTGCGAGCGGCCGATATCCGTAAGGAAGGTCTTGATCTGATCATGATAGTGTATATAGCTCATTATTCCGGCAGCCGCCGTACTCGCTATGACCAGCAGACCAATCAGCGCATGCGAAAATTTAATATTCCCGATCCACAGCAGACCCACCAGAATTACGATATAGGAGAGCGCATTCCCGAGGTCATTTTGACTGATTACGATCAGAAAAGGCAGTATGGTAAGCAGACCCAGCGGCACGACATCCTTCCAGAAAAGCAGCCTGTTCTTGTTCTTTCGGACCAGCACTGCCGCCAGAAACAGGATCAGAATCAGCTTAAACAGTTCCGCCGGCTGAAGGCTGAATCCGCCGAACTTCAACCAGCCCTGGGCGCCGTTCTGCGTTTTACCGATAAAGCTGACCAGGACCAGTATCCCGATCCCGGTAATATAGATATAGAGCGCATATTTGACGATCAGCCGGTAATCAATAAACGTCAATCCGAGAAAGGCAACCATGCCGAGAATATAGAACTTGATCATCTTGATGTGCATCCCGTTCAGATCTTCTCTTCCATGGGTCACACTGTATATAGAGAAAATGCTGATGACCATCAGCAGTAATAGGACAATTACGATAGCACCGTCAATCTTTTTAATCTTCTGAAGCATATTCTGTCTCCTTACTCAGTACTGGAGCTTCCAGTTCACGCTTAGGGTAGAAGTCCCGTCAATTCTATTGTAAAGGAAGGGGCAGCAAAAATACAATTTCACCGCAGTGTATTCGTCTAACACTGCGGGGGACCTTACCGGGACCCGCTAACGGGCGATGCCCAGCACATGGCGGGGAATTCCCGCGAGATCGTCGATCGTGACGATCTCGTTCCAGTGGCCCGCGGCGCGCAGCAGCGCGGCCACCTGCCCGGCCTGGCCCTGGCCGAGCTCAAAGCCGACCAGGCGCGGGGCTGCCGGAAGCAGCGGCAGCTGCTCCATCATGCGGCGGTACGGGTCCAGCCCGTCATCGCCGCCATCCAGCGCCGTGCGCGGCTCATGGTCGCGCACCTCGCGCTGCAGCCCGGCGATGTCGCCGCCGGGAATATACGGCGGGTTGGAGACGACAATATCCGTCTCCATCCCCGCAAACGGCTCGAGCAGGTCGCCGAGCCGCAGGTCCACCGCCGCGCCGTGCCGCTGCGCGTTGCGGCCGGCCACGGCCAGCGCGCCGGGCGATATGTCGCCGGCCGAGACCCGCCACGCCGGCGCTTCCGCCGCCAGCGTGACGGAGATCGCACCGCTGCCGGCGCCGATATCGACGGCGGTCAGCGGTCTTGCCCCGCGCGCGTCGCCTGCGGCGGCGGGAACAAGCCCGTCCGGCCACAGCTCAGCGCCGTACTTCAGGATGGCCTCGACGAGCAGCTCCGTCTCCGGCCGCGGAATCAGCACGTCCGGCGTCACTTCGAACGCCCGGCCGTAAAATTCCTGCTCGCCGATGATATACTGCACCGGCTCGCCGGCCGCCCGGCGGTTCACTCCGGCCTCCCAGGCCGCCTTTACCGCAGCGGGAAAAGGATCCGCCAGCGCCATATAATAGGCGGCACCGGACAAGCCCAGCACATGCTCCAGCAGGAGCTGGCTGCTGCGCTGCGGCTCATTGCACCCGCTTTTGTCCAAAAAAGAAGAAGCCTCCGCAAAGGCTTCCCGGATGCTTTGCAATTCCGACATGACATAGAAGTCGTGTTTCAAAGCATTATTCTCCTTTTTCCATCAATTCCGCTTGTTCCGCAATCGACAGTGCCGAAATAATATCCGTAATCTCCCCGTTCATTACCTGCTCCAGACGGTGTAGGGTAAGGCCGATACGGTGATCCGTTACCCGGCTCTGCGGGAAGTTATAGGTGCGGATCCGCTCACTGCGGTCGCCTGTGCCGACTTTGCTCTTGCGTTCTCCGGCATATTTCGCTTCCTCTTCCTGACGCTTGAGGTCGGAGATACGGGCACGCAGTACCTGCAGCGCCTTCTCTTTGTTGGAGTTCTGCGATTTGCCGTCCTGACAGGTGGCTACAATACCTGTAGGTACATGCGTTACACGGACTGCAGATTTGGTTGTATTAACTGACTGTCCGCCCGCTCCGCTGGAACAGAAGGTATCGACACGGATGTCTTTATCGTGAATTTCGATCTCGAATTCTTCCGCTTCCGGCATAACCGCCACGGTTGAAGTTGAGGTATGAATCCGTCCGCCGGATTCTGTGGCCGGAATACGCTGAACACGGTGTGCGCCGCTCTCATATTTCATCTTGCTGTACGCACCGCGGCCGTTAATAAGGAAGATAACTTCCTTGAAGCCGCCCAGGTCATTCGTATTCACATCCATCAGCTCGACGCGCCAGCCTTGGGCATCGGCATAACGGGTGTACATCCGGTACAGGTCAGAGGCAAACAATGCCGCTTCATCTCCGCCGGCCGCGCCGCGGATTTCGACGATTACGTTCTTGTCGTCATTCGGGTCTTTCGGCAGCAGCAGGATACGGATTTTCTCCTCCAGCTCCACCTGGCGTGAGGAAAGGTCGTCAATTTCCATTTTGACCATTTCCTTCATTTCATCATCAAGCTTCTCGGCCTGCATCATCTTGGCTGCCTCAAGCTCTTCCATTACATTTTTATATTCAGCATAGGCCTCAAAGGCAGGCTGCAGATCAGATTGTTCTTTGGAATAGTCCCTCAGTTTCTTACTGTCGTTTGCAACATCCGGGTCACAAAGCAGTTCACTGAGTTTCTCATAGCGGTCCGCCAATGATTGCAATCGGTCCAACAACAAGGGAATTCACCTCTCCTGGTTCAATATATTCGATAAAATACTTAAAATTATGGATTACAATAACAATAGATATACGACTTTATATTATATCACCAATTCTGCTTATTGGCTACAGTGCAAGTACATAGAAAGCAAATCTTTTGATAAAAGGTTCTTACTCCCCTAATCGTACAGCCCTGTATTCTAGTATGCAGTAACTTTAGCGATGATATTCCATTCAGCCTGTAAAAAAGAAGCCATTCCGGAGCGGAAACCCGCCACGAAATGGCCTCTCTATCTTCAAGCGTTATAAGCAGAAGTGTCTATACGTTGAAACGGAAATGCATAACATCGCCGTCCTGAACGAGATATTCCTTGCCTTCCAGACGGAGCTGTCCGCGTTCCTTGGCACCGTTCATGGAACCGGCAGCCAAAAGGTCGGCATAAGCCACAACTTCCGCACGGATAAAGCCGCGTTCGAAGTCCGTATGAATAACACCGGCTGCTCCAGGCGCTTTGGTACCCTTGCGGATCGTCCAGGCGCGGACTTCCTGCACCCCTGCAGTGAAGTAAGTGTACAAGCCCAGCAGCTTGTAGGCTGCTTTGATCAGGCGGTTAAGCCCGGATTCCTGCAGGCCCAGCTCTTCGAGGAACATGGCTTTGTCTTCGCCTTCCAGCTCAGCAATCTCCGCTTCCACTTTGGCGCTAATCGGCACCACTTCGGCGTTCTCGCCTGCTGCGAACTCGCGTACCTGTTGAACATACGGGTTTTCTTCAGCCGTAGCCACTTCATCCTCGCCCACGTTAGCCGCATACAGTACAGGCTTCAGGGTCAGCAGGTGCAGATCGCGTACGATCAGACGCTCGTCATCAGACAATTCCACGCTGCGCGCAGGCTGGTCTTGATAGAGAGCTTCCTTGACGCGCTCCAGAACTTCAACTTCCTGGGCGTATTTCTTGTCGCCGCCCTTGATGTTTTTGCGGGAGCGTTCGATGCGTTTCTCGATGCTCTCCAGGTCAGCCAGAATGAGCTCCAGGTTGATCGTCTGGATGTCGCTGATCGGATTAACTTTACCGTCTACATGCGTAACATTCTCATCCACAAAGCAGCGTACGACATGAACAATCGCATCCACCTCACGGATATGAGCCAGGAACTTGTTGCCCAGGCCTTCACCCTTGCTCGCGCCGCGCACAAGCCCGGCAATATCAACAAATTCAAAGGCGGTCGGAACCGTCTTGTTCGGCTGCACCAGCTCGGTCAGCTTATCGAGACGTTCGTCCGGCACTTCCACGACACCTACGTTCGGGTCAATGGTGCAGAAGGGATAGTTTGCGGATTCTGCGCCCGCTTGTGTGATTGCATTAAATAGTGTGGATTTACCAACGTTTGGCAGTCCAACGATACCAGCTTTCAAAGCCATTTATATGACAACTCCTATTTTCGGTTGTATTGATCCACCGCATAATTACCGACTTGATCTAAACCATTATATATTAGAACAAAACCTCCAGCAACAGCGGATGTACCGGGGGTGTGCCAATTAAAAGGCGGCCGCGGTCAACAGGCAAATCAGATTCAGCCAGCTCCATACGCCAAAAAGACCCCCGAAGGAGTCTGATATGCCATTAGTAAGGCGGTCATTCTACAGTTTTTTGGACATAGTGATGTCGGTGATCTGGAAGCCCATTTTTTGATACAGCTTAAAGGCCCGGTCATTGTCCCCAAAGACATGCAGGCCAATCCGCGTCACATTCATTTTACGGGCTTCTTCATCCAGGGCGGTCAGCGCCATAGATCCGTATCCATTCCGTTGATAGGGTTCAAAGATATAGAAGTCATAGATGAAAGCTTCTTTGCCCTGGCGTCCTTCAATCACGTTGAACCAGATGTATCCGGCCTGGGCATCGCTCTCCGTCTCCACAATGGAATATAGGTAGGCACCTTCTGTGTACAGGCCGTGAGGCAGATAACGGGTCATTTCTTCCTGTGACAGCTTCATTGCCGTCTCTTTTTCCCATGCACCGATTCTTATTTTATCCTCTGCATAATCACGGGTAGATTGTTGTAAAAAAAACTGAAATGTCGGTTCGTCCATTTGGACCAGTTTAATCATTAGCTTTCGCCCTCTTACTTCCTTAAAATGTCGTCTTGCTTCTACCGCCGGATCAGCCGCTGGCTGCCGCGCAAAGCCGCCAGATCCGGTGCGCCGATGCCAAACATTGCTGTCCGCAGCTCCAGCTCTACCTGGGCGAGCGCCCGGTCCAGCGCTTCCTCGGATTCCACAGCCGGTCCCAGCAGGTTCCGGCCGAAGCCGGCGAGATCCGCACCGAGCGCCAGTGCCTTGGCGGCATCCACGCCATGCTTCAGTCCGCCGCTGCCGATCAGCGCGCCGTGCGGGGACACGGCCCGCACCTCCCGGATGCATTCCGCGGTTGGGATGCCCCAGTCGGCGAAGGCCTCCGCCGCAGCCCGCCGCACCGAATCGGTGTTGCGGAACTTCTCGACCTGGCTCCAGGAAGTGCCGCCTGCTCCGGCAACATCGATGAAGGCCGCACCGGCATTATACAGCCGGAGCGCCGTGTCGCCGTCGATCCCCCAGCCGACTTCCTTCACACCGACCGGGATTTCCAGCGCCCTGCACACCTTTTCGATCTGTGCCAGCAAGGAGGCAAACCCGGTATTGCCTTCAGGCTGAAAAACCTCCTGCAGCCCGTTCAGGTGCAGCACCAGCCAGTCCGCACCCGCGATGTCCACGGCTCTCCGGCATTCTTCCGCGCCGAAGCCGTAGGATAACTGCACGGCGCCGATATTCGCGATGACCGGAATTCCTGCAGCCTTGTCCCGAACATGGAAGGTCTCTGCCAGCTCTGCACGCTCTACCGCAGCCCGGACCGAGCCGACACCAAGCGCCCAGCCGCGGCGGCCAGCCGCGACGGCCAGCCGGGCATTAATCGCTCCGGTCGCCTTGCTGCCGCCAGTCATCGAGCTGATCAGCAGCGGTGTCTGCAGCTCACGCCCCAGGAAAACGGTACGCAGTGAAATGTCATCATAGTTCAGCTCCGGCAGCGCATTATGACGGAACCGGTACTGCTCGAATCCGGTGGTAATGCCGCTGCCGCCCACTTCCTCATTCAGGCAGAGGCGCACATGCTCAAGCTTGCGCTCCCCCGTGCCGGAGGCAGGCAGCAGCGGCTCAGACTGGTTATTGTCTTTGTCTGCAGCCTGCGGCGTTGCGCTGTGACTTAAGCCGCTAAATTCCTGTTTGCCCGGCGGCATCTGATTCATGCTCGTTCCTCCTGTTCCACACTCTCTATATACACGCGAAGGCCCCGGCAGCCTTCCATATGGCCTCATCTGCACAAGCATGCTTCATTATAGCATATCACCGCATGTCATTTTACTGGCCTTGAACCAGACCTGAATTATAGGCCCTTCGCGATGGTTTCGCCAACGAGCCTGCCTGAAAGTGATACTACCGGCGTACCTCCGCCGGGATGTGTTGTTCCGCCAACATACCACAGTCCCTTGACATCCTTCGAACGGTTTCCCGGCCGGAAAAATGTCTGCCGCACGGAATTGGAGGAAATACCGTAAATGGCTCCGCGGTGAGCCAGGGTATTATCTGCGATATCCTGCGGCGTGTAATGCTGCAGCACTTCTGCCTGACCAATGCCGGAAATTCCGTGTGCATCCAGCATCGCCAGTACCTTATTTCCGTAAACTGCGGTTTCATCCTTCCAGTCACAGGCACCGCTTAAATAGGGGGCATTTGCCAGAATGAACAGATTACTTGCGCCTTCCGGTGCCATACCTGGCTCTGAATAGCCCGAATGGCATACGTAAACTGCGGGCTGGGCCGGAGGACGCCTGCGTCTAAAGATATCCTTGAATTCCGGCTCATATTGTTCGGGAAAAAATACCGTATGATGCAGCAAGGCCTCATACTTCCGCTGCACGCCTGCCAGAGTAACCAGGCCGGACAGCGACGGCTCATAAGAAGCTATTTTGCGGTCACTCATTCCCGGACGGCTGTGCCGGGGCAGCAGCATCCGGTTGATGCTGAGCACATCCCCGCCGGCAATTACGGTCTTTGCGGGATAGAAGCCGTTCACTGTCTCTACACCTTCCACCTCACCGTTCTTCACGGAGATTTCTGTAACCTCCGTCCCGGTTACCACCTGAACGCCCAGCTTCTCAGCCAGGGAAACCAGTCCCTCCACCAGCTTATACGTTCCGCCGTGAACTCCGTAGACCCCTTCCTGGCTCTCCAGATGTGCCAGCATGGCAAAAATCGCCGGTGATTGAAAGGGCGATGAGCCGACATAAGTAGCATAACGGCCCAGCATTGCCAGGGTGTGAGGATGGCTAAAGTACCGGCCCAGGAGGGAATGCAGAGAAAGAAAGGGACGTACACGAACGAGACCGCGCATAAGGGCTGGAGATAATTTGTCCTTCCAGGAGAGCAGCAGTCTGCCCAGAAACTGCTGTTCACTGAGACGGTACAACGCGGCAGCTTCGCTCATAAATTCCGGATAACGGGCAGCATCGGCGGGGCTGTAAGCTGCAATCTGTTCCTGCATAAACCCGGCATTCTTCGAGAAATCCACCACGGTGCCGTCGGCGAACACATTACGTGTCCGCGGCTCCAGCTCATAGAGCTGGACATAGTCTTCCATCGTTTCGCCGGCCAGCTCATACAGGGAACGAAAAACATGCGGCATCGTTATCGTACTGGGTCCCCTGTCGAAGGTATAACCTTGCTGCGTTATACGCTGCAGCTTGCCTCCGGATTGGGGCTGGCGTTCCAGCACGGTCACTTTCCAGCCCTTTGCAGCCAGTGTCACCGCACAGGATAAGCTGCCGAATCCGGCACCAATAATGACTGCCTCCGGTTTCATCGGTATTTCCTCCCTTTCCATTCATAGCCCCGGCCGGAATAGCTGCCGCGCCAGGAGCTTACTGCGATTGCGCTCAGACTTAGGATGCTCGCCGGAATCAGGAAACAGAACCAGAGGGGGTGTCTGCCTGCGGAATCGCTGGTTCTTTTGACAGCTATGCCCGCCGCACACGCGCAAACAGACCATAGAATACCCTGACCCTGTCCGGTCAGGCCAAAGTAACCGGCTGCCGCATAAGGCAGCACATATAGCAGCACATATAGCAGCAATATGCCCAGCAGCAGCGAAGGTCTGCGGCCCAGGCCGGCATAGATGTTCTTACGGTAGCCATTCCACACCTCCGCTGCATTATGATACATCCGCATTTCAGCATGTTCTGTAATGTCAGCCAGCAGCACCGGTTCACCTGCATGTTTAACCGCACGGGCCAGAGCCATATCATCTACAAGCTCGCCCCGGATAGCTGCATGCCCTCCGCAGCGGGCGTAACTGTCCCGGCGGATCAGCATAAAGCCGCCGTGGGCGGCCACAAAGCGGGGATCCTCCGATCCCCGGACGAGCACAACCGGCAGATGGCTGATTATTGTGAAGCCCATTAGCGGAACAACCAGCCTCTCCAGCCAGGAGCCTGTAATCTGCCGGGGGAAGCCGGTGATCAGACCGCTCCCCTGCTGTTCTGCTGCAGCAAGGGCTGCTTGCAGGGCTCCCGGACGCAGCCGTACATCGGCATCCAGGAACAGCAGCCATTCTCCGCCGGCAGCTTCCGCCAGCTGCGCGCAGGCATGGGACTTGCCGAGCCAGCCTGCCGGCAGCTCAAGGCCCGGCAGCACCCGGACGCGGTCCGCTCCGGCTGCTACGGCAATCTCTCCCGTACCGTCACTGGAACGGTCGTCCAGCACCAGGATTTCCGCCTGCCAGCCAGCCGGGGGACTGCAATCCAGCACGGAGGAGAGGCAGGCCGCAATTCCCTCTGCCTCATCACGGGCGGGGACCAGTACAGATACTGTTTGGACCTGCATATCCGCCATTGGCTGCATTTTTGAAGGAGTCTTCCCCCTCGGCCCGCTTCCCAGCTTCGGAAGCTGCGCGGCATTCCATACTGCAAACAGCAGCTGTAACAGCAGGATAACGGTGATCCCTTGCAAGAGGTTTATCATCGTCTTACCCTTCCTTTCAGGGCATCCAGCCACTCATTCGTGGATCTCCCGGTTTTCATCAGCGGCCTGAAGCTCTCCGGCATGTATCCTTTATGGTTAAGAATCTGCCCGCTGTGGGCCTCCAGCTGTGCTCCAAGCGCTGCCTCAAGTTCCCGGGAAATACTGCGCCGGTCCATTTCCCCCCAGGGAAGCAGAAGCGGTGCCCCGGCCAGAAGAGTTGCCTCCGGTCTGGTATGGCGGAACAGGCCGTGGTAGAGCGTGACAGGCACGACGGCAGCCTGCGGACACATCCGCAGCACCAGCGCAGCCCCTTCCTTCAGAACCAGCGGGCGGTGCCCGAGCGGCAGAATTTCCCCTTCGGGGTAGATCCAGACACTGCCGCCTTCATGCAGCAGCCTTGCCGTATACCTTAGAGAGGCACTGACATCCCCGGTACTGCTGCGGTTAATGGAATACGCTCCCAGCTTGCGGAAGAAGGCGTATTTGCGCAGCTGCTCCTCCTCCATCATGAAATAATGCCGGGTACCGCTCAGCCGTCCGGCAGCATGGTAAGCCAGCAGTCCGTCCCACCACGAGCTGTGGTTCATCAGGTAGAGCACAGGCCGGCCGGCGGCAGCTGGCGGCTGCAGCTCCCCCGAGAGTCCAATGAAATGAAAATGCCGGCGGAGCAAATACAGTGAATTGTAACAGTAAAACCATCGGTCAAAGCTTCGGGATTTGGCGGCTTCCAGCATAACGCAGGCTCCCTTCTGCCAGACCGGCCCCAAGTACGGCTATACCGGTGCAGAGCACCAGTCCTTCACGCAGTCCTATAAGCCCGAACATAATCAGAATCGCCTGATACAAGCGGGTCCCTCTGCGGGCTGCCCGAAAGGACAGCTGTACTTTGGGCAGGAACAGGGACAACAGTCCTCCGACCACAAACCAGCCGGCAAAATTGCTCCATGGAACACTATATAATCCGCCGCCATCCTCCCAGTGCCAGAAATTCCTGGCGTGAGCGACGGGATCAAGCACCAGATCCAACAGCACGCTCCAGAAGCCGGTCTGAACTGCCCTTATGCCCCGCGAACGGAGCCCGGTTTGGCCAAAATCATTACTTAACAGCACAGCATTGCATACTACAGCGATCCAGGCAAAGCCAAGCGTGACCGGCACACCGTAGACAAGCGGTCCAAGGGCAGCAGAATATTCATAATTGCCAAACAGACGTCCGGAGTGAACCCCAAACCATTCTACAGCCATTCCGCCGGTCCAGATTAGAACAGCCGGGAGCCAGAGCGGTCGGTAGCTTTTCCCAGCTGAAAAAATGACTGACCGGTCGGACATAAAGGGGCGTACATGACCCCCGGCCATCAAATCCACGGCATAAACCGCATATAGAATCAAAAACAAACCACTGGAGAACTCCAGGCTCTTGGGAATACTGAACAGGATCAGCAGCAATGCGCCAATGGCATACCATATCCAGAATAGGGTCCTGATCATCAGTGCACCATGGCATACCGCGCAGCCGTGCGCCGGAACATTAGCACCTTAGCCTCGTCGCTGACGTAAGCCCGCTTGTGGAACACATCATAATCTTCGGCTGCCACGGCATCGAGTATTGCGGCATAAAAGGCGGCAGCCAGCTCTACGGCCATTCCGCTCTGGGGAGGATACGTCCTGACATTATTTAGCCCCCGCTTAAAATAAGTCAATGCCTCTCTTTTCAATTCCTGAAGTACGGCAATAAACCGTTCATTGACTTCGCCCTGAGCCAGCTCTTCCTCGCTGTAACCGTTTCTCTGCAGCACTTCAAGGGGGAGATACCTGCGTCCGCGCCTTAAATCCTCACCGACATCACGTATAATGTTCACAAGCTGCATGCCCATTCCAAGTGAAATACCCGCCGCCCTCGCTTCTTCATTATCGTCGTCCCGCAGTACAGGAAGCAGCATCTCGCCAACCGTCCCCGCTACCAGATAACAATAAGATTCCAGCTGCTCCATCGTCTCATAATGCGTAAAGGTGAGGTCTCTCAGCTGGCCTTCCATTTGCAGCAGAAACGGCTCCTGGCTCAATTGGGGAAAGCTGCTGAACAGCCAGCGCAAGGCCGGCCAGATGAAATGCCCTTCGGCCTGCTCGAGATTCAAGAACATGCTGCGAAGCTCATGAATGGTGTACGGTGAATTCTCAGGCTCATCCACACTGTCATCAATGATCCGGCAAAACGCGTAAATAACATGCACCGCTTCCCGGCGCGGGCTGGGCAGACCGTCAAACGCTTTGTGGAAGGAAGAAGATCCTCTCCTCATCAGTTCCCCGCATTGCAGCAAAATCGTTTCATTCATGGATACTCATCTCCTTCATCATTTCATGTACAGCCAGCCTTGCCCCCTGCATTACAATCGGTACTCCGCCGCCGGGATGTACGGATGCGCCGGCTGCGTATAATCCTTGTATAGGATAGGGCTTCGGCTGTGGCCGGAAGACGCCCGATTGCCCCAGCACAGGTGCTATCCCGAAGCTGCCTCCGCCGAACAGCCCTTCCTCCTGTGCATCAGCGGGTGTACGGAGCTTACGCCACGTGATGCTCCCGCGAAGCCCCGGAAATCCGCGGGCTTCCGCATCCGCCAGCACCCTGTCAACCAAAGGTCCGGCCAGGTTGGCCCAATCCAGATCCGGGTCTGCCGGAACAGGGATAAGAAAATACAATACACTTTCGCCGGGAGGAGCCGCGTGTTCATCGAGTACCGCCGGATTAAATACATAATAAGAAGGGCTATGGGAGAGCTTGCCGTGATCGAACAATTCACGCAGATTGTCATTCAGGCTCTCCGGCAGGAAAAACTGGTGCACCTGTGAATCAGGCCATCTTCTGGCCGCTCCCGCATAGATCAGCAGACAGCCTGAGGAAGGCTTGAACCTGCTGTTCCCCGATCTCCCGGGCCCTTCTGAAGCACCCCCCAGCAGCCCTTCCAGATGCGGAAAATCTCCGTTATACAGCACAGCGTCGTAAGGAATAGCTTCACCCTGAATGACAACTCCGCGGCAGCGTCCGCCGCTTACGGTCAACGCTTCAACCTCGGTATCTGTATGAATCTGTACGCCCCGCCCTACCAGCTCGCGTTCTATAATCTGCGGCAGACGGCCGTATCCGCCCTTCAGCATCCAGATGCCGAAGGCATGCTCGGCGTAAGGCAGCATAGTGTAAATCCCCGGTGTGCGGAAAGGGGCCCCGCCGATGTATAAGCTTTGCAGCGAAAAGGCATCCTTCAGCTCTTCACTCTTGAAATATTGTCCCACTGCCGACCGCAGGCTTTTATAGGCGCGCAGCCTCGCCATCAGCGACAAGTTGCCCGGACTGAAAAAATCGCGTTTACGCCGGAAGCCCCGTTCCAGAAAGGAAGCCTTGCCCCGCGGATACAGCTCCGACATATCCTTCATGAAGCGGATAAACCCCGCGCCTTCTCCCGGATAATTACGGTCAATCTCTGCAGCCTGCTCCTGAATATCGGCAACCTTAGTCAGGACTCGCCCGCTCTTGAAGTGAATCCGGCAGAGCGGATCACAGTGCAGCAGCTCCAGGCTCCCGGCCGGAAGCCCGCCTTCCTCCAGAATACCCAGCAGCATCTCGGGAAGCAGCACGATCGTCGGTCCCTGGTCGATCCGGTAAGGCCCCTTCTCTTCGAAGGCAACCCGCCCGCCCACCTGCGGGGCACGCTCATACAGTACAACCTCTTGCCCCTGACGGCTAAGCAGTAATGCGGCCGTCAGCCCGCCGATGCCGCCGCCGACAATGGCCACCCGGCTCACAGCGCAGCTCCCGTGCCGGCAACGCCTGTCTGGACTACGGCTTTACTGCGGGCTGCGCGGTCATGCTCCTGCAGCAGGCGCGCACTGATCTTAGCCGACTCGAAGATCGTCGGCAGCCCGCTGCCCGGATGGGTGCCGCCGCCGACCAGCCAAATGCCGCGGACCTCCTGGAAGGTATTATGCGGGCGCAGATACATCATCTGCCCGAGGTTATGGGCCAGATTAAAGGTAGCCCCGTTATATACGTCCAGTTTGTTCTGCCAATCAAGCGGCGAGAAGAACTGGCTCTCCTCCACTCTGGAGGACAATCCCCTAAGCTGCGGAATACGCTCCAGCCGTTCCATCATCTCCTCCTCAACGATGGAGCTCTCCTGGTTCCAGTCAATCCCGGCCTGAAGATTGGGGACCGGCATCAGCACGTACAGCGAGGATTTCCCTGCAGGAGCCAGGGTAGGATCTATAACCGAAGGGTTATGCACATAAATCGAAGGATCCTCCGACAACGTGCCAAGCCGTGTAATTTCATCTACATTTCTCCGGTAATCCTCCGCGAAATGAACAGAATGATGTCCAAGGTCTACAGCACCGTCCACCCCCAGATACAGCATCGCCGTCGAGCAGGAGTAACGCTTACGCTCCAGCTTGGCAGGTGTGTATCTCTTGAGTACGCCCGGCTCGAACAGCCGGGTCATTGCCGAACCGAAGTCTGCCCCGATGACGATATAATCCGCTTCCACTCTCTCTCCGTTCTCCAGCCGCAGCCCCGCTGCATGGCCGTTCTTGACCAAGATGCGCTCTACACCGCAGGAAGTATGAATACGGCCGCCATGCTCCGAAATGACCTCCCCCATAGCCTGAAGTACCCGGTTAATGCCGCCAATCGGATGATAAAGGCCGTAGCGGTGCTCCAGATAAGACAATATGGTAAAGGTTCCGGGGCATTCCCATGGTGACATGCCGAGGTATTTGGCCTGGAAGGTAAAGGCATAGCGCAGCCGCTCATCATCAAAATACCGGGATAACCGGTTATACACCGTATCTGTGGCATGAAGCATAGGGAGCGCGTGCAGCACATCTTTTTTCACATAATCGCGGGGGGATTGAAAGGGACGCTGCAGCAGCGGCATCACTCTGCCGAATTTATCGTCTTCATCAGCCATAAACCGGCGGTAGCCTGCCCCATTCCCCGGGAACAGCCGCTCAATCTCCTCCGCAGTCTGGTCCTGGTTCGTCGAGGGCCGGAATACGGTATCTCCGAAATGCAGGGAGTAGAGCGGATCCAGCTCTTGCAGAGATACATAGGAATGCAGGGAGCGCCCCGCTGAAGCGAACAGCTCCTCCAGCAGATGCGGCATCATCAGAAAGGTAGCCCCGCGGTCAAAGCGGTATTTCCCCAGCCGGAGTTCTCCCGACCTTCCGCCAACGACCTCCTGCTTCTCATAAACCTCTACCTCGTAGCCCTCGGCAGCCAGAAGCATAGCCGCGGCTAAACCTCCGGGGCCTGCACCGACTACAGCAACCTTTGCGGCGCTTTTTCCAATCATCTGCTCCACTCCCTCTTCTCTGCTTCTATACGATTTTTATACGATAAGGACATCCCTTACAAACATTATACAAAAACTATACATCCTTTATACAGATATCATACATACTTTATGGGTCTGTGTAAATAACTTAAGAAGAAACGGTCACTGTCCTCTCAGGGACGGTGACCGTTTCTGCGAAAAATAGAAGGATGATTTATAGCGTTAAAACATATGAATCCTTATATTTCAAAAAAAAGAACCCTTCGACATCACCCGAAAGTGATACCAAAGGATTCTCTCTCCCGCCCGGTTCAGGGCCTGCTCTTTATTCCGGTAAACAAATAATCAAACCAGTCCTGCCAGCGCTCCGCAGGCTCATTTATAATAGCAACGGCTTCCGGAGAGGAGAACTCAGCCCCCTCAAAGCCTTTGCCTCCCAGAATAAACCGCACCCCCGGGCAGGCTTCGCTCAAACGTTTAATGAGACCCTCGCAGTAGGGAAGCAGTTCCTTGCCAGTAAGCGACAGGCAAATCGCCCCGATCCGGTTCTGATTTTCCAGCATCGACATGACCCCTTCTTCCGGCGTATTGGCCCCCAGATAAATGACCTCAGCCCCGTTCTTCCGCAGGAAAAGCGAGAACAGCAGCAGTCCTACCTGATGATGCTCCCCCTCCGGGCAAAAAGCCAATACCTTCGGTAAATGGGCATGGACCGGAAACACATGGAAGAATTGATAAAAGCGGTTTGAGACCATGTGGGTCATATAATGCTCCTGTGCTACTGTTGCCGTACCCTCTTCCCAGGCATCACCCACCCTGACCAGCACCGGTACGAGCACCTGATGAAACATCGCCTCATACCCGTACATCGAGAAGCCAAAGTCAATCAGCGCATTCGCCCGTTCCCCCTGGAATTCGAGCAGAGCCGTGTAAATCTGCTGCTTCATCTTCTCAAAAGCTTCCTGGGGCGTTCCGCCAGCTCCTGCATGGAGGTCCTCTATAGGCTTCTCTTTGCGGGCTCTCAGCAGCCGGACCGCATGCGAGATGCTGATGCCCTGCTTCTCGGTCTGCTCCTTCAGCCAGCGCAGATCTTCGATGTTCTCCTGGCTATACAGCCTGTAGCCGGATTCGGTCCGTTCAGGGGTAACTGCCTGATATCTGTTTTCCCAGGCCCTCAGCGTGACAGACGGAATATCCAGCATTTCGACGACCTGTTTGATAGAGTACACGTAGCATCCCACTCTCTTTCCCTATACCCGCTGCATGATTTTGAATATTTAAACCTTATACAAATTATCTACACCCATTATACATATGCATAAGTATTATGTCATCAGAGGTTATAGGTTATCCCCACAAGGAGAGAGACAGGAATAACCTTATACTAATTCAGCAACACTATAGAATCAGATATTTGCCATCTATCTGCTTCACTTCTCCCTCCAGAGCGGTAATAGGTTGTTACAAAGCCGGAGCATACCCAGGAGGATCGCCCTATGAATTCAAGCAAACAACCCAGCCCGCAGGAACGTCTGTATCAATCCAGCAACTCCATGACCGGTTCATCCCTCACCTCTAAAAAACGAAAACTTCCGCACCGGCGCATCTGGCTGATTGTCGCTGTCCTGCTTATTCTCTGGCTGGCCGGCGTAATGATCTATCAGACCCACAAACCGCTGCCACCGGGCCTCTCTTATGAGAGCCCAGTTTATCATGCTGACAATGTGAGCTTCTTACACGATCTGACCTATCAGGCAGGCACCGGGGACGAGGAGCGGGAGGAGCAAATTTTACCGAGGATACTGCAAATTATCGATGAGTCCCGGCAGTTTCTGGTGATCGATCTGTTCCTGTTCAATGACTACACTCATAAAGACCAACAGTACCCTGCGGTCAGCAGGAAGCTTGCCGATAAGCTTATCGCCCACAAAGCCACTTATCCTGCCATGGATATTGTCTTCATTACCGATGAGGTCAACACCAATTACGGCTCCGCCTCCAATCATCTGCTGGAAGAGCTGAAATCGGCAGGCATCAAGGTAGTGATAACAGACGTAGATGCACTCCGCGATTCAACGCCTGCCTACTCCGCCGTATGGCGCACCTTCGTCCAGTGGTTCGGACAGTCCGGCAACGGCTGGATTCCGAATCTTATGGCCAGCGAAGGGCCGGATATTACAGCCCGTTCGTATTTAAAGCTGCTCAATGTAAAAGCCAATCACCGCAAAGTTGTGGTCAGTGAGAATACCGCACTCATCTCCTCCGGCAATGTGCATGATGCCAGTGCCTACCATTCCAATATAGCGCTGGAGGTACAGGGCCCGGTTATCGCCGATATCCTGCGGTCTGAGCAGGCTGCGGCCGACCTCTCGGATGCCGGCCCGCTGCTGGGCAAGGTGCCTGAATTCACGCAGACGCCTGAAGCTGCCGGCGGTCCGCTGGAGGTGCGCTATTTAACGGAGGGCAAAGTATATAAGTACGCACTTGAAGGGATCCGCGGGGCGGAGCCGGGCGATGTTATCTGGATGGGTATGTTCTATCTTGCCGATGATGCCATTATCAACGCCCTGCTGGAGGCATCTGAGCGCGGCGCGGAGGTACGCCTCCTGCTGGACCCGAATCAGAATGCCTTCGGCCGGGACAAGATCGGTATCCCGAACCGCCCAGTCGCCATGGACCTGAACCGGCGTTCAGACGGAAAAATCGGTATCCGCTGGTACAATACCGGCAAAGAGCAGTATCATACCAAGCTGATGTTTATCGCCAAGGCCTCAGGCAAATCGGTTGTCCTTGGCGGTTCAACCAATTTCACGGCCCGCAACCTCGACGATTACAATCTGGAGAATGATCTCTGGGTGGCTGCCCCGCAGGATCATCAGCTATACACTGAGATATCCGATTATTTCAACCGGCTGTGGACTAACGAAGGCGCAGAATACAGTCTGCCGCTGGAAGAATATCAAAGCGATGTGACCTGGCTGAAATATGTCATCTTCCGGATACAGGTAAGCCTTGGATTTACAACATTTTAATACAGAAAAAAACCGCCGGAAGCTCCATAGCTTCCGGCGGTTTTTTTGTCTTACAGCAGCGGCGACATCAGCCGTGCCGCTGATTCCAGCAGCCGCTCGAGCAGCCTTTTATTCATGAAGGTCTCATGCACAATCTGGCGTGTCGACAGCAGGTCGCGCTCAAAATCAGCTACAATACGGGACACGCTCTCGGTCTGCAGCAGCAGGGCGTTCACTTCAAAATTAAGATGGAAGCTGCGCATATCCATATTCGCCGTGCCGATGGTGGCGATCTCCCCGTCTGTAATCAGCAGCTTCGAGTGGATAAAGCCCTTCTCATATTCGTAAATCTTCACGCCTGATTCCAGCAGCGCCGGAAAATAAGAGTGTGAAGCCAAAAACGGCAGCCACTTATCCGGTTTGGCCGGAAACAGAAGACGCACATCCAGGCCGGACATCGCGGCAACCCGTAATGCGGTCAGGATATCCTCATCCGGGATAAAGTAGGGGCTGGCAATCCATACGGATTTTTCCGCAGAAGTAATCATGGAGAAGAAGATGTTCTTGAGTGCCCGGCGCTCATTGTCCGGTCCGCTGGCAATAATCTGTACTGCCCCGTCCCCGTTTGTAAAACGCAGCTGCGGGGAGAGATAATCCTGCTCCAGTATTTTCTCTCCCGTCGTATGCATCCAGTCCTGGAGGAAAATAATCTGCATCGTCCGCACGGCCTCACCACGGAGCAGCATATGCGTATCGCGCCAGAATCCGTACGTCTTGCTACGGCTAAGGTACTCGTCCCCAACGTTAAGTCCGCCCATAAAGCCGACATCCCCGTCAATAACAACAATCTTGCGGTGATTACGGTAATTCACCCGGCTGGAGAAAAAGGAAGTAGAATTGCCGTAAGCCGCTACCTGTACCCCTGCATCCGTCAATTCCTTGAGGAAGGCTTTGGATAACTGGATGCTGCCGACGGCGTCATACATAAATCTGACCGTGACGCCTGCCCGGGCCTTTTCAATCAGAATCTGCTGAATGCGTGTTCCGATGTGGTCAGCCCGAAAAATATAATATTCCATATGAATATGATGCTGTGCCTGCCGCAGCTCCAGCAGCAAGGTGCCAAATGTCTCTTCGCCGTTGGTCAGAATCCGCGTTTCCGAACTGAAGGAGATCGGTGTCCGGGCCAGCCTTTGTGACAGACCCAGCAGCTTTTGGCGGGAAGGTTCAAAAATAGACCAGTCCTGATGTGTGCGCAGTGCATCATTCTCAATCCGCTCGTAAGCCATCAGATCACGCTGTGCCTTTTTATCATATTTGCGCCGCTTGAACACGTTTTGTCCAAAGAGGAAATAAAAGACTAGCCCGAGTACCGGAATCAGCGCAAGCAGCAGAATCCAGGCCATGGTTGTGGAGGGATTGCGGTTTTCCATGAAAATGCCAAGACCGATGGAGATGACAGTCAGTGTGGAGAAAATACTGATGATTGTCCCGGCAGTACTGCCGAAAATGCCGAAACCAAAATAATAAAATGCCAGTAATGCAGCAATAATGACTATAGCCTGCAATCCTCTTCTCATGGGTAACCTACCTTCTCTTTCTACCTTCGATCACTAAAATGTCACATTTATATATTACCTGAAGAATACGTTTCTTCCTACTGTAAACCACTGCAAAAATGAAATTACAACAATACTGTAACCTCTGCTGCAACGGGATTTGTATTGTTCCGGAATATATACTATAATCACTTTGACCTTGCAGTCAATAATAGAACCAGAAAGTCAGAAAGGAGTCAAACTGTTTCGTGGCTGATAAAAATGCAAATAAAAAAGAGCAGATTATCAAGACAGCAATGCAGCTATTCGCTGTGAAAGGCTCGTCCTCCACGTCCATGCAGGAGATTGCCGAGCTTTGCGGAATATCGAAGGGCAGTCTATACCTGGTGTTCAAGTCCAAGGAAGAGCTGGAGCGCAGCATTTATATATATTGCTTCCGCATGATCCGTGATCCGTTGCAGCGCGAGGAGCAGCAGAGCCGCAGTACCCAAAAAGAAAAGCTGCGCAATCAGGTTGAAATCCTGCTCACCCATGTATACGAGCTGCGTGAATTTTTGCAGCGCCAATTCCAGGAAATCGCCGGAAAAGGCGGGACGGAGGTTCCGGAATGGATCCGCAAGTCCAATGCTCCCCTGCTTCTCTGGTTCCAGAACAAGCTGGAGATCCTCTATGGCCGGGAGATTCTCCCGTACACCGGAGATTTATTCCTGTTCGCAGACGGGATGATTCACGCCTTCATCCGGCTTATCTTCAATCAGGAGTCTCCGGTTGCCATTGCCCGGCTGGCCGATCATCTGGTGGATCTGCTCGACGTTGTTGCAGCCGGCCTGCTCACCGGCCGTAAGGAGCCGCTGATTCCCCCCGCCATTCTGGAGAATTGGATGAACGTGCAGGAGGACAGCCAGCGCAGGAATCCGCTGCAGCTGATCAAAGAGATGAAGGCGCTGCTCACAAGTGTTCCGGCAGCAGAGCAGCAGAGTGTAGAAGACGGCCTGGAATCACTGGCTGTTCTGGAGAGTGAATTTCTCATGCCGAATCCCCGCAAAGTTATCATCCGCGGGATGCTGGCCAACCTTCAGGAACATCCTGTCCTACACGGGGAGCTGGCGGCCCTGCAAAAATTGATATCGCCCTATATGCCGAATTCATGCGGGTTTCACTAACCCGCGGAGCAAATGGAATTGGAAGCAGAGAGAAATAACGGATAGGCAGGCAGCACAACATTAATTTAGGGTTTTCCAGCAGGAAAGCCCGAGAGGAGCAGCATCATACTTATGAAAAGCTTGATTAATTTTTCCCTCAGAAACAAATTCGCGATTTGGCTTCTGACGATCATTATCGTGTTCGCGGGTCTATACAGCGGACTTACCATGAAGCAGGAGACACTGCCTAATATCAGCATCCCTTACCTCAGCGTGACTACAATCTATCCGGGTGCAGCGCCTGAGGGTGTCGTAAATGACGTCAGCAAACCGCTGGAACAAAAACTGCGTAATGTAGACGGCGTCAAAATGATCACCTCCTCCTCACTCGAGAATGCTTCCAGCATTCAAATCGAGTTTGATTACGGCACGAATCTGGACAATGCTACAGCAGCGGTACGCGAGGCTCTCAATGACGTAACACTGCCGGATGAGGCCCAGAAGCCGACCATCTCCCGGTTCAGTCTCAGCTCACTTCCGGTCATCTCGCTCAGTTTGACGGATAACGGGTCAGCTGATTTGGAAGAGATGACACGCATTGCCGAGAACGACATCCGTCCTGCACTGGAAGATATCGAAGGCGTAGCTTCCGTATCCATCGCCGGGCAATATGTGAAGGAAGTCTCCCTTAAGTTTGATCAGGCCAAACTGAAACAATACGGTCTGACTGAAGATACGATCAAGGGTATTGTGCAGGCCTCCTCCCTCCGGGTGCCGCTGGGCTTGTTCGAAATGGAGAAATCTCAGAAGGCCGTTGTAGTGGATGGCAATATCACCACCGTAGATGACCTTAAGAATCTGGCAATTCCACTGGTGCCATCAGCCGGCGGTACAGCTCCCGGTACGGGTGCAGCCGGAGCAGCAGGTGCTGCAAATGCACCTGGTGCCGGTGCAACTGGTGCCGGCGCTGCAGCCGCTGCAGGACTGCCGACAGTGAAGCTGGGAGAACTCGCAGCCATTGAAGTTACCGGTAAATCCGAGTCGATCTCCCGCACAAACGGCAAAGAGTCAATCGGAATTCAGATCGTAAAAGCCAATGACGCCAATACCGTTGAAGTTGTAAACGGCGTTAAGGACAAAACCGAAGAATTGAAACAGCAATATAAGGACCTGGAACTGACTGTCCTGCTCGATCAAGGCAAGCCGATTGAGGATTCCGTGAACACCATGCTGTCCAAGGCCGCCTTCGGCGCCTTGTTCGCAGTGCTCATCATCCTGCTGTTCCTGCGTAACATCCGTTCAACCATTATTTCCATCATCTCCATCCCGTTGTCGCTGCTCATCGCCGTTTTGTGCCTGCGCCAGATGGATATTACCCTTAACATGATGACCCTCGGAGCAATGACCGTCGCCATCGGCCGCGTCGTCGATGACTCCATCGTTGTTATCGAGAACATTTACCGGCGCATGACGCTGTCCGGAGAGAAGCTGCGCGGCAGAGAACTGATCAGCGCGGCTACGCGTGAAATGTTCGTACCGATTATGTCCTCCACCATTGTTACAATCGCCGTGTTCCTGCCGCTTGCCTTTGTCAGTGGTATGGTAGGCGAGCTGTTCCTGCCGTTCGCACTGACCATGGTCTTCTCGCTCATCGCATCACTGGTTGTAGCCATTACCCTGGTGCCTGCACTGGCACACTCGCTATTCCGTAATGGCCTGAAGAAGGGCAAGAAGAATCATGTCGAGAAGCCGGGCAAAATGGCTGTAGGCTACCAAAAGATCCTGAACTGGTGTCTTTCCCACAAGCTGATTACGTTTGGGGTTGCTGTTCTTTTACTGGTAGGCAGCTTGTTCCTGATCAAACCAATCGGCGTGAGCTTTATGCCATCCCAGGAAGATAAGAGTGTAATTATGACCTTCTCGCCAAAAGCCGGACAGACGGCTGAGGATGTGCAGCAGCAAGGCCTGAAGGCGGAAAAATTCATTTTGGCCCAAGATCATGTAGTGAACATGCAGTATTCCATCGGGGGCAGCGGGTTCATGGGAATGGGCTCGAACAACTCCGGCCTTTTCTATATCACCTATGACAGCGATACGCCTGATTTCGAAACCGTCAAGGAAGAGCTGATTGAAAATCTGACGAAAGAAGTGCCGGATGGCGTGTGGGGCGATATGTCCGGCATGGCGGGCGGCGGACTTGGCGGCAATACGCTGACTGTGAACATTTTTGGCGATACGCTGGATCAGTTGAAGCCAGTAGCCGATGAGATTGCCGGCATCGTGAATGCCGACACCAAAAACTTCAAGGATGGGGAAACCAGCCTCTCCGAATCGTATGAGCAATACACCGTTGTTGCCGATCAGGCGAAGCTTAGCTCGCTCGGTCTGACCGCAGGACAAATTGCCATGAAGCTGAGTCCGGTCAATACCCGTCCGGTACTGACAGAGGTGGCTGTTGACGGCAAGAACTACAATGTTTACATTGAAGCTGATACCACTAAATACAGCAGTATTCAGGAAATGGAAGCTGCCACATTGACCTCCCCCCTCGGATTTACGGTGCCGGTCAGCCAGGTGGCCACCATTGAAAAAGGCACATCGCCCGATACCATTACCCGCATTGACGGTAAAATGAGCGTTGATGTGACAGCGGATATTATCGCCAGCGATGTAAACAGCGCTTCGAACAGTGTGAAGGAGAAAGTTGAAGCACTGGATCTGCCGGATGGAGTGACGGTTTCCTTCGGCGGTGTGACAGAGCAGATTAATGAAACCTTCGGCCAGCTCGGAATCGCTATGGCAGCCGCAATTGCCATCGTATACTTCGTGCTTGTCGTAACATTCGGCGGTGGTCTCGCACCGTTCGCGATCCTGTTCTCCCTGCCGTTCACAGTAATCGGAGCCCTCGTCGCTCTGCTCCTGGCCGGAGAAACGCTGAACGTCTCCGCGCTGATGGGCGCACTGATGCTGATCGGTATCGTCGTCACCAACGCGATCGTTCTGATCGACCGGGTTATTCATAAGGAAAAAGAAGGCCTGTCTACCCGCCAAGCGCTGCTTGAGGCCGGCGGTACCCGCCTTCGTCCGATTCTGATGACCGCACTCGCGACCATCGGGGCTCTGCTTCCGCTGGTAACCGGGCTGGAGAACAGCGCCGGCATTATCTCCAAGGGTCTGGGCGTGACCGTTATCGGCGGTCTGGTCAGCTCCACCCTGCTGACACTTGTTGTTGTGCCGGTGGTCTATGAATTCCTGATGAAATTCCGCAGCAAGCGGGTTGAGGAATAGCATTTAAAATTCTTATATTTTCAAAAAAGGCGCCTTTCCATAAATGGAAAGGCGCCTTTTGAGTTTTAGTAGAACTGTGCTTGCCAGCTTATTTATCTCCTCAGGCTTAGGCCATCGTTGCCGCACTGCTCTCCAGTGAAGCTCTCCAGGCCCGCAGCATCTGCAGATCCTGCGGCAGGAATTCCTCAAGCATATGGCTGAGGCCCAGGTAGAGCGGACTGTCCGTCGCCGCGTTAAAACGGCTGCAGAACTGCGGTGTCCATTTCAGCAAATGCTCTTCAAGGAACCGTTCCTGAATGTCCAGCAGCTCCATGGCGCTGCGGATGGAGAAGCTGTTAAACAGCATCCGCTCATGCATCACCGCCATGAATTCAAGCTCAATCGCAATATGGTCATCGGCTTCCCCGCTGCATTTCTTGAAGACAATCCCCGCCGAGGCATAGACATCAGAGAGTACATTGCAGAACTCCTGCTCACGGCCGAGCTCCGCTGCTTCGCGTGCAACAAAAAGGCTTACCGGACGCTCATTCATCAGTCTGGTGTATTCAAGGGTCTCCTTCTCACAGATCATCGGCAGCTCTGACGGGTTCTGGCTGCACAGGTAGCGTTTCAATTCCCGTCCACCCTCCGTCATTTCAGCAGCCATGGCCATTTGGCGGTTGGTGCTCCACCGGGCAACGAGTGAAAGCGATGGTTTACGGCCGTAAAAATCAACCAAGATCTGATATATTAATCCACGGCTCTCCAGCCAGCGGCTAAAAACCTCCGGAACGACAAGCGCTGGAACAGTTGGTATCGTCATTTGTAAAACCTCCCTATTGGTTTGACCGAGGCGCAAGCCTTTAAGGAGCTTCATAACTGCCGCGCTTCCGGTATCATAGCTGTATTCTTTCGCATAAGGTCAACATCATCGCCAAGCCCTTATTCTTGGGCACCTTTATTATATCGGAGATGTTAAGCGCTTTCAGTGAGCATTCTATGACCATTGGCTAAAATTGTCGTACTTCTGTCAAAATTAGGCTGTGCCTTTCTGCTTCTGTCCCCTATTATTTAGATGGGTTATTAGATTGACGGGAGCCATGGTAATCTTTAAAATTTAAATAAAAATGCAACAACTGAAGGGAGAGGCCTATGGAACCGCTGACGGACCCTTTTGGACGTTTACATGACTATATCCGCATTTCGGTTACCGACCGCTGCAACCTGCGCTGCATTTATTGTATGCCGGCGGAGGGAATGCAATTCCAGCCGCAGGACGAGATTATGAGTTATGAGGAAATTACCGCTGTGGTGAAAGCGCTGGCGCCGCTCGGGCTGAGCAAGGTGCGGCTCACCGGCGGAGAACCGCTGGTCCGCAAGGATCTTGAGCAGCTTGTAGCCATGATTGCCGCCATCCCGGGCATTGATGATATATCGCTGACCACCAACGGCCTGATGCTTCCCGCCAAAGCCGCACTGTTGAAGCAGGCAGGACTGTCACGTGTGAACATCAGCCTGGACTCACTGAAGCAGGACCGCTTCTCGATGATTACGCGCGGCGGCGATGTCGCCAAGGTGCTGAAGGGCATCGAGGCCGCCGAGGCCGCCGGACTCTCTCCGATCAAGCTGAATGTCGTGCTGATGAAAGGCATTAACGATGATGAAATCAAGGATTTCATCTCACTCACCCTGAACAACCCGCTGAACGTGCGCTTCATCGAGTACATGCCGATCGGCAGCGCAAGCGACTCCTGGCGGCAGACTTATCTGCCGCTGGAGACCGTCGTTGAGGCATGCACCGCTGCAAGCTGGGAAACCGAGGAGGCAGACATGCCCTCCGGCAACGGCCCTTCGCAGAACCGGCGTGTCGTCGGGGCACGCGGCACCTTCGGGCTGATCCATCCGGTCAGCGAGCATTTCTGCGACAACTGTAACCGGCTGCGGCTGACGGCTGACGGCCACATCAAAGCCTGCCTGTACTGGGCGGATGAATACAATGTCCGTCCACTCGTTCAGGATCCTGCCGCCGTACAGGCGTTATTCCGCCAGGCGCTCGGCAACAAGCCCCATAATCACGAGATGGCGCTGGCGCTGGAGAAAAAGGCACAAAGCCATACTCCGACCGCGCGGCGCATGTCGCAGATCGGCGGATAGCACTGGTATATAGGCAGAACAAACAGATCCCCTCCTGCATCAGGAGGGGATCTGTTTTAAATATGATTATTTCATTGCCCCAGTGGCGCCCACGCCTACAATGTTCTCCATAACTGAAGGCTCATATAGATCGCAATGGCCCAGATCAGCAAGGCCGACCCCTGATTCATCAGCCGAATCAGTCTGCCTGAGGTATCCGCCTGTCCAAGCATCCTTCCCGCTGCCGCCAAGCCCAGGAACCATACCCAGGACACTCCCGCAGTTGCTGCGGCGAACCCCCAGCGGTCCACGCCCTCATAGCCTAGGGAGCCCGTACCGATGACACCGACCGTGTCCAGCAGGGCATGCGGGTTCAGCAGGGATACGGACAAGGCATAGCCTATCTGCCCCCTAGGGGAGAGCTGTTTCATGTTCCCTGCAGCTGGAGCAGCCGACCATATCTGCCAGCCCATGAACATCAAGAAAAGAACCCCCGCTCCGTAAACAACAGGTGTCAGCCATTCCAGTGTCAGAAGCAGCAGTGAGACCCCTCCGACAGCAGCACCGATGAGCAGGGTATCACACAGAGCCGCCGTCACAACCACAGGCAGTACACTGCGAAACCGGGGATGCAGTACCCCCTGGTTGAAAACAAATATATTCTGTACGCCCAGTGGTAAAATCAGTCCAAAGGCCAAGATTACTCCGTGTACAATAGCATGTGTCATCCGTCCGGCTTCCTTCCATCTGCGCTGTATGTTTAACTGGTGCACGGTCAGCTTCAGCCTTCCGCGGCAGTACTGATCTTACACCCGCGCCTATATTCCGGTAACCATCCAAACTCCGGTTACACACCCGACCAAATTCTGAAATGCCTTCAATGCATGATATACTCCGGTTATAAGTGTCCGGTAGCGGACCCGTTATTTATTTATCTTACCTAAAAGGAGCCTATTCATTGAGACCTGAACATCCGTCAAACCGTCTGGCTTCATCTTCCCCGCTTGCGGATACACAGGGAGAATGGGCGCCCGATCCGGCTTCGCCCCTGCCGCTGCACAGGCAAATTTCCGCCTTCTTCATGGCCAAAATCAGTAGCGGGGCCTGGCCTCCAGGGATGAGGCTGGCCCCGCAGCGCGAGCTCTGCCGCCAGCTTGGTGTCAACCGCAGCACTTTAGTAACTGCGCTGGGGGTACTGGCTGAGCGGGGACTCATTGAAGGCAGACGCGGCGGCGGAACCCGGGTCACCGCTGTGCAGGCTGACGGGAAGGCTGAAGGCCCTAAGCCCTTCGGCAATTGGAATGACTACTTGGAGGAAGGCACCCACTACCCCAATCTGCCTGCAGTACAGGCCATCAACCGGCTGGAGTATGAGCCGGGCCTGATCCGGCTCGGCACCGGTGAGCCTGCGCCCGGGCTGCTGCCCGGGGCGGCCATGACCCGGGTGCTGGCCGAGCTGGCCGCCCGGCCGCTGCCGCCGCTGTCCTATGAGGAGCCGCTAGGCAGCCTCTCCCTCCGCCGGGCCGTAAGCCGCGAGCTGCTCAAGAACGGAATTGCGGCGGACCCCGCCTCCATTCTGATTACCTCCGGCGCGCTCCAGGGCCTGCAGCTGATCGCGCTGGGCCTGCTGCCCCGCGGGTCAACCATCCTGTTGGAGAAGCCGTCCTACCTGTATTCCATTCACGCCTTTCAGTCTGCAGGCGTGAAATTCAGCGGCCTGCCTATGGATCAGGGCGGTTTGCTTACCGGGCGCATAGCAGCGGAAGCCTTGCGTACCAAGGCGGCAATGCTCTATACCATTCCCAGCTTCCATAATCCTACGGGGATTGTCATGGATGGGGAGCGGCGGCAGACGTTCATGGAGATAACAGGCGAGCTTGGACTGCCCATTCTCGAAGACGGAGCTTATCAGGAGCTGTGGCTTGATTCTCCGCCGCCACCGCCGCTGAAGGCACTCGACCGTGAAGGAAGAGTGCTGCATCTGGGCACACTCTCCAAGGCAGCCAGTCCGGGCCTGCGCATCGGCTGGATCGTCGGCCCGGAGCCGGTCATCCGCCGGCTCGCCGACATTAAGATGCAGACCGATTACGGCGCAAGCTCCCTGTCACAGCTCGCCGCCGCGCAGTGGCTTGATGGGGGTTATCACGAGGAGCATCTGACGATGCTGCGCGGTAAGCTGCGCGAGCGGCGTGAAATCATGTTACAGCTGCTGCAGGCCCATTTCACAGAGCTGGCCACATGGAGCATTCCGGCCGGAGGCTTCTATATCTGGCTCTCGCTGCACCAGCCGATGCCGCTTCGCCGGCTCTTTACAGCAGCGCTTCAGGCCGGACTGCTGCTGAATACCGGGGATCTGTACGACCGCGGGGACAGCCGGCATCTCCGGCTGTCTTACGCCTATGCATCTCCTGAAGAACTGAGCCGCGGACTCCCGGCTTTGGCCGGCATTATAAAACAAAACATCAACTGGCAATCATAGGATTGGTACCGCACCCCATTTGTCATTTGATGTCTTGTGTCGTACTATTTAAGCCGCTGCGGCAGCCGGACTGTAAAAGCCGTCCCCTCACCGGGGCAGCTTGTTACCTTCACGCTGCCTTCATGGAGATCGACAATTTTCTTCACCAGTGACAGTCCCAGCCCGCTTCCGCCTCCGCTGACACTCCTGGCCTTATCTACCTTGTAGAAACGCTCAAAAATCCGCGGCAGCTCCTCTTCGGCGATGCCGATTCCGCTGTCCCGGATCTCTACCTCAACCCCTTGCTCCAGCGTCTGGAGCCGGACAGCAATCCGCCCGCCCTGCGGAGTGAATTTGATGCTGTTATGCAGCAGATTAGTCCACACCTGGCTCATGAGATCCTGAACGGCATAAACAACCGTCTCCTCAAGCTCAGCCTCCACTTCGATATCCTTGTCCAGCCACTGCGGCTCGGAGGCGAGAACCATCTCACGCAGCTGCTTATCCAGCCGGTAGGGCTTTGCTTCGAACGGAAAGCTGCCCGCCTCCAGGGCCGACAGCTTCAGCAGGTTGTCGCTGAGTCCCGACAGGCGGCTGCTCTCCGCTTCGATAATGTCCAGATAATGCCGTCTGCTCTCTGCACTCAGCCCCTCATCCTGGAGCGCGCGGGCGAACCCGCGGATGGAGGTCAGCGGTGACTGAATCTCATGCGAGACATTGGAGATGAAATCCTGGCGCATAATCTCCATCCGGCTCAACTCACTTGCCATCTCATTGATCCCCTCCACAATGCTGCCAAACTGCCCGTAGTGCCTGCTGTTCTCCAGCTCCACCTTGAAATTCCCCTTGGCGATCTGCCTCATCGCGGTAATAATCGGAATATAAAAGGCTCTTTTGTCCCCTCTCAGGCGACCGATCAGCGCAGAGATTCCGGCCAGCAGGAACAGAATGAAGAACTGCAGCACCATCGTCAGCAGCTGGGACTTGTACGGTGTAAGGGACCAGTCAAAATGCTTCTCCAGCAGCTTCAGCCCGAAATACCCGCCGTTCCAGGACAGATAGAACCCTGTAATCAGCATGAGGATTGCCATAACCGCTTTTATAATATCCCTGGCTCTGCCCCTGTCCATCTATTTATCCACCTCCAGGCGGTAGCCCAGCCCGCGGAGCGTACGGATGGTGAATCCATACATCTCCCTGGGGAAGCGTTCACGCAGCCGGCCTACATGCACATCCAGCGTCCGTTCATTGCCCTCAAAATCATAACCCCAGATTTCTTCGATCAGCCGGTCGCGCGTCAGCGTCTGCCCCGGATAGCTGGCCAATTTAAACAGCAGTTCGAATTCCTTAAGCGGCAGGGTGAGCTCGCCCAACTCCGAAGACACCTCATAGGTTTTGCGGTTCATCCGTAAGCGCCCGACCATGACGCTCTGCGCCGCGGAAATCTGATACCGCTTCAGCAGTGCCCTTACTCTGGCGATCAGCACCAGCGGTTCAAACGGCTTGACCAGATAATCATCCGTGCCCAGCTCAAAGCCTCTGACAATCTGCGAGGTCTCCCCTTTGGCCGTCAGCATCAGAATCGGAAAATCATAGCGTCTGCGCAGCTCGCGGCACAGCTCCCAGCCGTCCATCTTCGGCATCATTACATCAATAATAGCCAAATCTGCACTCTTCTCCTCTAGCAGCCTCATAGCCTCCACGCCATCAGAAGCACTGTATACGTCGCCCATTCCCTCAGCTCTCAGAAAGACTTCCACCAATTCGCGGATATGCGGATCGTCGTCTACCACCAGTATTTTGGGCATGATCAGCTGATACCTCCTCTGCCTGGCCGTTGTCCGGCTCCGGTGTGTTCATTTGCAGCTGCTGCGCCGCGAATTCACGGTACAGCTCATGACTGCGCAGCAGTTCTTCATGAGTGCCTCTGCCGGTAATCCGGCCTTTTTCCATAAAAACAATCTGATCCGCGTTCACGACCGTCGCCAGCCGGTGGGCAATGACAATCGTCGTCCGGCCTTTCATCAGATTGGACAACGCCTTCTGTACCACCGCCTCGGACTGGCTGTCGAGACTCGAGGTCGCCTCATCCAGCATCAGAATCTGCGGATCACGCAGCAGCGCCCGGGCAATGGCAATCCGCTGGCGTTGACCCCCGGACAGCTTCACGCCGCGTTCGCCAACGTCGGTCTGGTATCCGTCCGGCAGCTCCTCAATGAATTTGTCGGCATAAGCCATCACCGCCGCGCGGCGCATCTCTGCCTCACTAATCTCCCGGTCCAGCCCGTAGCCGAGATTATCGGCAATCGTGCCGGCAAGCAGCGGGCTTTCCTGGGAGACATAGCCGATCAGCTTACGCCAGGACCGCAGTGAGAATGTGGATACCGGCTTACTGCCCAGTTTAATGAGACCATGATCCGGCTGATAGAAGCGCTCCAGCAGTGAAAATAAAGTGGTTTTGCCGCCTCCGCTCGGGCCCACAATCGCTGTAACCTGGCCAGGCTGCATCGTGAAGCTGACCTTATTCAGCACCTGCTCTCCCGTCTTATATCCAAAGCTCAAGTCTTCTACAACAATAGGAGCTTCCACTTGAGCGGCTTCCTCTGCCCCTTCGTATACTTCCTCTTCCACCGCCAGCGTTTCAATGATCCGTTCCGAAGCGCCCTTGGCCTTCTGGATTTGGGTGAAGAACTGGGTCAGCTGGGTCAGCGGCATTACAATCTGGATCAGATACAGGATAAAAGCGACCAGTTCCCCTGCGGTCAAAGCGCCGGAAGATACCTGCATCCCCCCGTAGCCGATAATCACCACCAGCAGCATCATGAACACGAAGGAGACGAGCGGACTGATCATCGCGCTGATTTTGCCCTCCCGGATGCCAAAAGAGAGCAGATTCATAATCCCGGTCCGTCCGGCCTCATATTCCCGCTGTTCCGCCCCGGAGGATTTCACCAGCCGGATTTCCGAGAGTACCCCGCTAAGCGTAGCGGTAAAAGAGGCTGTCTCGTCCTGCGTTCCTTTGGAAATCTTGTACATCTGCCGGCCCAGCGGGATAAGAATGAGTGCGGATAACGGAAGCACCGTGAACAGCACCAGCGTCATTTTCCAGTTCAGGTACAGCAGCACGGAAATCGAGCCGACAATTGATATTACGCCGGTAAACAGGCTGGCCAGATGCTCTGAGATGAGTGTCTTTAGAATTCCGGTATCATTGGTCATCCGGCTAACGCTTTCGCCAGTCCGGTTATCATTGAAATAAGAAACAGGCAGCACGAGGAACTTCCGCCACAGCCGGTCACGCAGTGCAGCTACGGTCTTCTGCCCCACATAGTTCAGTAAATAGATCGAAACGCCCCCGGCAATCGTCTGGGCGATAAAAGCACCGGCAATTCCGGCAATCTGCAGCTTGCTGATCGACGAAATGGAGAAGCCGTCAACCAGATTTTTAGTGAACATAGGGATGACAAGGCCAACCAGGGTTGAGATCATACTGAGCAGCACAGCGAGCGTGAGCAGGCCGTAGGAAGGTTTCGTCTGATGCAGCAGCTTCAGGAACGGCTTCATCGCCGCACCCTGCCGTTTCTGCCGGGATTTAGTATTCTCCATCGGAATTCCTCTTTTCTGGCGGATTGATCTTTGGGAGCCGGATTCACGCTTCTCCGCCTGGCCACTATAATAGGCTTGCAATTTAAACTGAAGTTAAACGGATATCCGAAAAATACTACCCGTTAGCGGGACGTTGCGCGAGCAGGGCGGCGGCGGCATAATCCTCCGGTGTGTTCATATTGTACAAAGGGGAAGGAACCGGCGGGGCTAACGAAAAGCCGGATTCCGGTACGTAGAGAACATTCAGCGCCCCCAGACAATCCATCACCTTAAAATTCCCGGTGCTAAGCGCGGCTTCGAGTGCCGGAAGCGCCCGCTTATGGTACAGCCCGAGCAGGGGCTGTACACGGCCTTGGCAGGATACAGCAACAGCAGCATCTGCCCCATGGCCGCCTGCTGTTCCGCTGTCCTGCGGATAAGCCTGTGCATGATAGCGGAGTATATACTGCAGGAACTCCGCAGAAGCAAACGGCAGATCACAAGCCGCGACCAGATTCCATTCATTCTCGGAATGGGTAAGCGCTGCATGTAGTCCGGCCAGAGGGCCGCAGCCCTGATATTCATCGGCAATCTGCGGCAGCCCGAGGAAGCTGTACTCCAGCCGCTCCCGGGGGCCGCAGGCAATGACCGTGCTGCCGGCCAGACTTGACAGCTCGTCTGCCAGCCTGGCAATCACGGGTCTTCCGTCAAGCTCAAGCAGCGCTTTGTCACGGCCCATCCGCCTCGAGGCTCCCCCTGTCAAAAGAATTCCCGTATACTGTGGCATCCTGTCCTGTCCTCCTGCTGGAATTTTGTATATTCTAGTACGGTCCAATCTTTAGCAATCCCATCTAGGGTTATCGTATCAGACTTTGCCGTGTGAAGACAGATCGTTGTCTTACGGCCCTTTCCAGCGGACATCAAAGGCTGCCGGGAGCTGTAATTAGACCATTAGACTCCTTGGTAGAAAAACGTCCAAAAACTTGGTTTGTATCCCTTTTCAACAAATGTTACAGTGATAGAAGCGGCCTATTCTATAGTGCAGCCAATAAATGCAAGGCATCTGGCGGGAAAGGAGTGCCAAATTTGCGGGAGAATTTTACTAAGCAGCAATCGTTCACCTCTCTGAAATGGTTTAACTTCTTTGTGTACGGGACTGTTGTGCTCTTTACCAGCTTCTTTCCGCTCTACCTGCAGGATGTCGGAATGAACAAGGTTGAGATCGGAAGCCTGATGTCCGTAGGCGCGCTGGTTTCCATTGTGGCCAACCCGTTCTGGGGCATTTGGAGTGACAAGTATCAGAATATCCGGCGGATCGTCCTCGTCATGCTGACAGGAACGCTGGTCTTATCGCAGCTTGTGTTTCAGGCGCATACATATGAGATGATTTATATCTCCATTCTTTTCTTCTATTTCTTTCAGGGCCCGCTGTTTGCCCAGAGCAACACGATGATTCTCAGCTATATCGAAGGCACCAATCACCGGTTCAGCTCCTTCCGGCTGTGGGGATCGCTCGGCTGGGCACTCACAGCGATTCTGGCCGGTCCAGTGATCGAATGGGCCGGCGTTTCCGTGCTGTCCTATCTGTTCGCGGCACTGCTCTGTTTGGCGATGCTCGCACTGGTTGCGCTGCCGAGGCTGAATCACTCGATCGGGATTGCCCCGCTGCCGTTCAAGGGCTTCCGGCAAATTTTTTATAATCCGTTCTTTTTGTGCTTCATCTTCTTCGGCATCCTGGTGTCCATTCCCAATACGATGAACAATACCTTTGTGTCGCTGTACATCACCGAGCTTGGCGGAAGCAAAACCATGATCGGACTAGCCGTATTCCTCTCCGCCATTCTTGAAATAGGAGTACTCGTGCTGTGCGACCGCTTCCTGAAACGCCAAATACCTGTACTGCTCGGCTTACTGGCCGCGGTGAGCGCTTTGTTCCTTATACGCTGGTGGCTGATGGCCGGGGCGACAACACCGCTTCAGGTAGCCATGATCCAGATTCTGCACTGCATTACCTTCGGCGGATTCTTCTATGTCGGCACACAGCTGACGATGCTGCTCGTCCCCAAGCCGTACCGTTCTTCGGGACAGGCCCTGTACACCCTGACCTGGAGCGGGATTTCCGGCATTCTTGGCGGCGTGCTGGGCGGATGGCTGTACCAGAACCTCGGGGCGCAGAGCATGTATCAGTCCGGTGTATTCCTTACCTTCATCGGAACACTAGGCTTCGGTATAATGGGCCTGTTCGTCAGCCGCGGCGGCTACCGGCCTCCGGCAGAGCACGAGGACGAATTATCGGATTTCGAGCATTGAGGCAATTGCGCAGAGCAGGACAGGATGAAATAAAACATAGCGCAACTGGCTGGATGTCATTGACCCGGTAAACGCTGAGGCCTATAATCAAAAAAATAAAACGGACGAAGAACGTCCCGTACTCCAAGCTTCATTGGGGTGCGGGACTTTTTGTTTTTTATAGAGGAGGAAGATTGAGGATGGGGTTTGCAGAAGAACATCAAAAGTGGCTCGCATATCACAAGAAAATGAGAACCGGAGAACGTCTGGACCGGCTGGAGCGCGGGCATAGTCATGGTGAAAGAATGTTTGTGGAGCGGGTATGGTGGCCCATTTTCGGTCATTTGGATAATCTGCACCCTGAGTATGAGGTTTCGGATTGGCGGGGGCGGCCGTATTTTGTTGATATGGTGTGGAAACCGGCTCAAGTGAAGTTTGCCATCGAGATCAAAGGCTATGGGCCCCATGTGCAGCATACGGACCGGACCCGGTACCGGCAGGAGTTAAATCGAGAAACCTATCTGCAAATCGCCGGATATCGTGTTGTCTCGATCCCATACGATGATCTGGAATCCACGCCGGAGCTGACGATATCCCTGTTGAAGTCTTTGTTAATTCCATATTTGCTGAAGAACGCGGATGGTGGGAGGAGTCAGTATTCAAGGCTGGAAAAGGATATCCTGCGCATGGCGGCACGCTCTAACGGGCTGATCCGCCCTGTTGATCTGGTAAATGAGCTTGGAGTTGATCCAAAAACACTTAAAAAATGTATGACCTCTTTATGCGAAAAAGGTAAATTTAAACCCGTGCCGACCACGGACAACAGCCGGATCTGCCGGTATGAGTATATTCATTCAATGTTGGATAACGAACTGTGGTAGAGGGGAAAGGGTGGAAATGAGGGGGATCAGAGGGAAATATCCCTCTGTTTCCGCCAACAGTGGGCTAAACGAGTAAATCAATGGGATTTATCCCTCTGTTTCCGCCGACAGTGGGCTGAATGAGCAAATCAATGGGATTATTCCCTCTGTTTCCGCCGACAATCGGCTGAATGAGCAAATCAATGGGATTTATCCCTTTGTTTCCGCCAACAGTGGGCTGAATGAGCAAATCAATGGGATTATTCCCTTTGTTTCCGCCATCAGCGGGCTGAATGAGCAAATCAATGGGATTTATCCCTCTGTTTCCGCCAACAGTGGGCTGAATGAGCAAATCAATGGGATTTATCCCTCTGTTTCCGCCAACAGTGGGCTGAACGAGTAAATCAGTTGGATTATTCCCTCTGTTTCCGCCGACAATCGGCTGAATGAGCAAATCAATGGGATTATACCTATGTCCCTGCCCGCCGCCCCCTATCCGGCCGGATTCCGAGGCCTTTATACCGCCGCTTCCGCCGCAGTTAGAGGCCAGAACACGTGCTGAGAGCAAACAAAGAGGCTGTCCACGCCATTTTATCAATGGGGAGACAGCCTCTCTAACTCTAATTATTCAGCCTTATTTAGCGGGCTGGAACGAGCTTTTCAGCGAAACGACCAGATTGAACACGGGATGTCCAGGGGCCGAATATTTGCTGTCCACGTTGAAGTAACCGTGGCGGAAGAATTGGAACTTGTCCTGTGGTACGCTGTCCTTCAGCCCCGGTTCCACGAAGCCCTGCAGGATCTCGATGGATTTCGGGTTGAGCTGGTCCAGGAAGCTTGGCTCCGGCTTGTCGGCGGATGGCTCAAGACCTTCAACTTCGGCCTCCGCATCGGCTTCTTCAGCGGAAATCAGCGGCTCGTAGAGGCGGAACTCAGCCGGAACGGCCTGGCTGGCATCCACCCAGTGCAGGGTACCCTTGACTTTACGGCCGGTAAATCCGCTGCCGCTCCGCGTCTCCGGATCATACGTGCAGTGCAGCTCCACAACTTCACCGTTCTCGTCTTTAATGAACTCGTTGCATTTGATGAAATAGGCATTCTTCAGGCGCACTTCGTTGCCAGGGAACAGGCGGAAATATTTGTTCGGCGGAATCTCCATGAAATCATCACGCTCAATATAGATTTCCCGGGAGAATGGAATCTGGCGGTTGCCCATTTCAGGGTTCTCCACATTATTCTCAATCTCAAAATATTCCGTCTGGCCTTCCGGATAATTCGTGATAACCACCTTTAGCGGGCGAAGCACGGCCATCGTCCGGGGCACGGTCAGCTTCAGATCCTCACGGATGAAATGCTCCAGCATCTGCAGATCCACAAGGCCCTGGCTTTTGGAAATACCGGTCTCATGCACGAAGCTGCGGATGGCTTCCGGAGTATATCCCCGGCGGCGCAGTCCGGAAATGGTCGGCATGCGGGGATCATCCCAGCCGTCCACATGGCCTTCATCCACGAGCAGCTTAAGCTTGCGTTTGCTTGTTACCGTCTGGGCGAGGTTCAGGCGCCCGAATTCGTATTGATGCGGCACAGCCGGCATCTCACATTCTGCAATAACCCAGTCATAGAACGGGCGCTGATCCTCGAACTCCAGGGAACACAGGGAGTGGGTCACACTTTCAATGGCATCCTCCAGCGGATGTGCGAAGGTATACATTGGGTAAATACACCAGGTATCGCCTGTATTATGGTGATGGGAGTGCGAAATCCGGTAAATCACCGGGTCACGCAGATTGATATTAGGCGAAGCCATGTCAATCTTGGCGCGCAGCACCTTCTCGCCGTCCTTGAATTCGCCTGCACGCATGCGCCGGAACAGATCCAGACTCTCTTCGCTACTTCGCTCACGGTACGGGCTGTTCTTGCCAGGCTCAGTCAATGTGCCGCGAAGCTCACGGATTTGATCGGCCGAGAGGTCATCCACATAAGCTTTGCCCTTGCGGATCAGCAGTTCGGCGCGCTCGTACATTTCCCCGAAATAGTCAGAAGCAAACCGCAGCTCATCCCATTCGTAACCGAGCCACTTCACGTCCTCCTGAATAGAATTTACATATTCCGTATCCTCTTTCAGCGGATTCGTGTCGTCGAAGCGCAAATTGGTCTTGCCGCCGAATTCATCAGCCAGTGTAAAGTTAATCCAGATCGCCTTGGCATGTCCGATATGTAAATAACCGTTCGGCTCCGGCGGAAAGCGGGTGACCACTTCCTTTACTTTACCTGAGCTCAAATCTTCGGTAATGACATTCTTGATGAAATTGGAGGGTGTTCCACGGTTCTCCACAGCTATCAACCTCTCGTTCTGTAATATTACTTCTTCCTTGTATGAACATGTTTCCTATTAATATACCCGTTAACCGTAGAATGATCAATGAAATGGGGAATTAAGCCATCCCGGATAGCCCTTTGACTTCCCTCAAGGCGATAGAGTAGCATGGAAATCATAAAGCTTTGTCATTCATCTGTTAATTTATACGTGTTCTGATATGAAAAAGGGGGACTTAACGCAATGAAGCCAATTAAGCTGCCTAAAGAGCAGCGCGACCTGATTACAGAAAATATCCGTGTCTACTTCGAGGCTGAACGCGGAGAGACGATCGGCCATCTCGCGGCGGATAACCTGCTGGAATTCTTCCTGAAGGAGCTGGGACCGGCCATCTATAACGGCGCGCTCAGCGACTGCCGCACCCTGGCAGTACAGCGGATGCAGTCACTGGAGGAAGACATTTACGCCCTCGAATGGAAGAAGCGTTAAGCACCATACCGGCCTTGTGCCGTACAAGGAGGCAGCCGCATGTTTAATTATGTAATTGATGATGAGCTTGTGCTGAAGCTGCTGATGCCGGAGCATGCCCGCCAGATGTTCGCCCTGGTCGAACGCTCGCGGCTGCGGCTGCGGCAATGGCTGCCTTGGGTCGACGGAGTAACCGAACAAGCCCATATCGCATCATTTATACAAAATGCCGTCAAGCAAGGCAGCGAAAATGGCGGCTTCACCGCCGGACTGTGGGTCCGGGATGAGCTGGCCGGCATTATTGGTTATCATCAGATCGACTGGCAGAGCCGTTCGGTCGGCATCGGCTACTGGCTGGGCGAAGGCTACGAGGGCTATGGCTACATGACCAGCGCCTGCCGGGTCTTCATTGACTACGCCCTGCTGGAAATGGAGCTGAACCGCATCGAAATCCGCTGTGCAACCGGCAATAAATCCAGCCGGGCGATCCCCGAGCGGCTCGGCTTTGTGTTCGAAGGTGTCCTGCGCCAGTCGGAAAAGCTGCCGGGCGGCTATGTGAACCACGCCGTATATGGCCTGCTGCGCAGCGAGTGGAAGCTGCTCGGCTGAGCAGCGCACAAAAATGCCTGGAGGTTTTGTCACTCCAGGCATTTTTGATTTTTCCCTTACAGACCTCAGGAATCAGCTGCCTCTGACCTAACTTTCTTCTGTACCCAGCCATCTCCGGAACTTTTCCCGGGTTACCAGAGACAGAGCCTCCAGCTCCGAGAGTTCGGGCAAATCGGATCGGTCCGTACGCCCGTGCTCCATCAGGTACAGTACCCGTCTTACCGGAAAGCTGCCTGCACCGGACTCCCGCTTAACGATCGCGTCACCCGCAGCAATCACGCCTTCACGCAGAACCCGGAAATAGAAGCCGCTGTACCCTGTAGCCAGCACCTTGGCCGGCATATCGGCCGGACCATGCTTCTGAGAGAGCTTGAAGCATGGGAACCGGGGCTGGCTGACCTGCAGCAGGCAGGAGCCAATCTCGTATACATTCCCGATGCAAACCTCCGTCTCCAGCAGTCCGCTGACGGTAAGATTCTCACCGAAGGCGGAATACTCCAGCTTTTTGCCAAGCTGCTCCTCCCAGTAAGCATAATGCTCAACCGGATACACACAAACCGCTTTGTCCGGACCGCCGTGGTTAACCAGATCAGCCTGTCCATCCCCGTCGAAACCCCCGGTATGCAGACGAACCGGCCCCATCGCGGGCAGCTTGTAAATTCCCGTTTCCAGCGGCTTTCCGCGGTAGTCCACCTTTACCGGCTTACCCACATTAAGCGAAATGACTTCCATCCTCATTCCCTCCAGTCAGCATACAGCACATAAAGACTTCATCCACATAATGTCCGCTGAGATAGAACTCATCCTTCAGCCGGCCCTCCTCGTGAAACCCGCATTTACGGTAAAAGGCTAAGGCCGGCTCATTACTCGACAGCACCCGCAGACGGAGCTTGCGGATTCCATGCGCTGCCGCATGCCGTTTAATCGCTTCGATCAGCATGCCGCCAATGCCCTGCCGCTGAAACCGCGGATGCACGGCGATATTCACCTCACACACATGCCGGTTGCTCTCCATGCCGCTCGGGCAGCCAAAGCCGACATATCCGCAAAGCACTCCTTCCTGCAGGGCGACCAGCTGGGAGCCTGGAGGCGCATGCAGCAGATAATCCTCACGCGAACGCCACATCAAAGGGCCCGGCGTCGTATCCTCCGTCCAGATCATGTTGTCCAGCACGATCAGCTCACGGGCATCCTTGATTTCGGAGGGCCGGATCGTAAGCGCGCCTCCATTAATTTGTTGCATAGCTCTTCCACCCCTTGCCTTACCTTTAAAAAATCTCTAGGTTCTCCATTCCGCAATTCATTCCATTTGCATCCATTATACCGTATTTTGTTCCAGTGTACGGGCTGAACGGTTGACATATGCATGGACGATAAAGAAGCCTACCGCCAGTACGGCCATTCCGCAGGCGAGCCAGCCGGTGGGCGCAAGCCCGCCGGTATCATACAGGCTGCCCATTAGATACGGTCCGATAACTCTGCCGGCAGCACCGATGCCCCCGCTGAGACCTAAATAGAAAGGGGCATTCCGGCCCGCATAATCCGAGATAAAGGCCGGGGTTGCCGGTGAAATCAGCATCTCGCCCAGCGTTGCCAGCACCATCGCCAGCACCATGCCGGGATAGCTCGGCATTAATAGAATAACTGCGTATCCGCTCAAATAGAATACGGCACTTGCCGTCATCTGAGCGGTTGAGGTTCCGGCAAACCAGCGTTTGATGAGGCTGACCAGCGGCTGGGCGGCAAAGATCAGAATACCGTTGAGCGTCCATAGAAAGCTGTACAGGCTTTTGGACCAGCCCTCCGAAATAATAAACGGCGATACGCCTGTATTCCAGACCGAGTTGCCAAGCAGTAGGAACATGGAGCCAAGCGCCATATACAAATAGATCCGGGTGTTCCCCATCAGCTTCCAGCCTGACTGGTCCCGGTGACGGGATCTCTGCTGTAGTTCATTATGAGCCGGAGCATTGCCGATTTTCCGCAGATAGACCAGGAAAAACACAGCGAATATAGCCGAGGTTAGCCCGTTCATTACAAAGCTCAGCATATAGGAAAGATCAGCCAGCACCCCGCTGAGCCCCGTGCCCAGCGCCACCCCGATATTATTCGCAACATAGATTACATTGAAGAGCTCCCCGCGCCGCTCTGCAAAGCGGAAGCCGACAAAGGCCTGAATCGCAGGCTGCGACATGGAGTTAAACAGCCCCACGAGTCCCATAACCACCATGAACATATGCCAGTTCCCGCTTGCCGCAGGCAGGGCGAACAAAGCGAGGGCATTCATGGCCAGACCGCCGACGATTAGATGTTTGACACCGACCTTATGATAGAGCGACCCGCCCAGCAATTGTCCGGCGATTCCCCCAAGGGATTGAATAACAATAACGAGTGCAGCATCCTTCATGCTGCGCCCCAGCTCATCGAATACATACATCGTTACAAGCGGCCACATGAGTGCACTGCCGGTCGCATTAACGAGACTTGCGATCAAAAATACTTTGACTTCCTTCGGATAGTCTTGCAGAAACTTCATGACTTGTCTTTCATCCCCTGTTACATATATGTCTTAATTCCATCCAGTATCCGCCCAAAACAGGGTGAAGGGCAAGCTTATGCATTGACGTTCTGACGCGTCACACAAACACAGAATTATTGATGCTTCCTTATCTAAAGCTGCATAGAACAGGTTGAAGCCAAGGGCTGCTCCCGCTTCTTCACTTCAACGGTAGCCGAGAAAAAAGTCGCACCGCCGTCCATGTCGCTCAGCCGGTCCGGCGTAAGCACATTCACCCGCTGCCTTGTTCCTTGGCCTTCCCACCACAGCCCCTGACTGACCACCGTACCCGGCAGCATTTTCTCCGTAACCATAGCCGTGAGTTCTACTATACCTCTGCTGTTATACACCGTAATTTCATCACCGTCTGTAATATCCCGCGCCGCCGCATCCTCCGGGTGAATCTGCAGTGCCGGTTTTTTCTCCATCTTCTTATGCTTCTCCACATTGCCGAACGTCGAGTTCAGGAAATTATGGTTCGGCGGGGAGATGAACATCAGCGGATACGCCGCTCCCTGCTCCGGACGCCGCACCCCGTCATACCCTTCCTTCAGCGGGGTATACTCAGGCAGCGGAGGCAAGCCGGCCCGCTCCATCGCCTGGGAATAAAGCTCGATCTTGCCCGAAGGGGTGGGCAGGTTCTCCAGGTAATGCTCTTTAGGCGTCATGTCCAGCTTGACGAACCGCTCCGCCATCAGCCGTTCCAGCGTAACCCCGCTCATATACGGATTGCTGGGATGGTCAAGCGTCTCACGGATCATCTCAAGCTCGGACTGGCCGAAGATTTCCGGGTCAAAGCCCATAGCCTGTCCCAGCAGCGAGAAAAGCTCGACATTGCTTTTGCACTCACCCTGCTTCTCCAGTATTGGCTCTTGCAGCTGCATATAATGATGCCAGTAAGAACCGAATAAGTCCGTATTCTCAAAGGTTGAGGAGGCAGGCAGCACGATATCGGCATACTGCGCAGTGTCGGTCATAAACAGATCATGTACAACCGTAAACAGGTCCTCACGGGCAAAGCCTGCCTTTACCTTATCGGCATTAGGGGCAACTACAAGCGGATTGCTGCAGTAAACGAACAGGCTCATAACCGGCTGCTCTTTCAGCTCCAGCGCCTCCCCGATCCGGTTCATATTTATGCTGCGCGCCTGCGGATTGCTCCGCAAATCGGGACGGGCCAGCGCCCGGGAGTTGGTCGAGGAATAGGCTCCGTTGGATTTGATCGCCCCGCCGCCCGGCTTCAGCCACGCGCCGACCAGCGCCGGCAGACAGGCGATGCTGCGGACATTCATCCCGCCATTATCGTGATGCTGCAGCCCGTTGCCGATATGGATATAGGGCACCTTCGCCTCGCCGTACAGCTTGGCCAGCTGTTCAATATCCTCCACTGGCACGCCTGTAATCTGCGATACAAGCTCCGGCGGGTAGCCCAGCGCCTGCTCACGCAGTTCCTTATGTCCTACTGTGTACTTTTCGAGAAAGGCATCGTCCGTCAGCCCGTCCCGGAACAGAATATGCATCAGTCCCAGCGCCAGTGCGGAATCTGTACCGGGGTAGAGCGGCAGGAACCAGTCCCCCCACTGGGCTGTCCGGTTGCGGTGCACATCAATGACTACTACCTTCGCGCCGCGCTTACGCGCCTGCTCCGCGAACACGACCTGATGCATGTTGGTGCTCACAATGTTGCCGCCCCAGACGATAATCAGATCGGCATTTACCGTATCCTCCGGGCTGGCTCCCCCGTCCATTCCCATGGTGTACACCCAGCCGGCCGTGCCGGCCGCGCTGCAGATTTTGGCATCGAGCTGGCTTGCGCCCAGCCTGTTAAAGAAGCGCCGGTCCATGCCGCCCACGCTGAGCACGCCCATATTGCCGTAGAAATAGTACGGGAGGATGCTCTCCGGCCCGTATTCCTGTGACAGCTGCTTGAAGCGTCCGGCAATTTCCGTAATTGCTTCATCCCAGCTAATCTGCTCGAAGGCTCCGCTGCCCTTCGGGCCGGTGCGGCGGAGGGGATGCATCAGACGCTCGGGATGGTGTACGCGCTCCGCCATGTTCCGCACCTTATTGCAGATGGCTCCCCGGGTCACCGGATGCTCGGGATTCCCTTCTACTTTTACAATTTTACCGTTCTGCTTATGCACCAGCAGTCCGCAGGTGTCTGGGCAATCCAGTGGACATACCGCCGGAAATATGCCGTCTTTACTATGCTTCAAGGCCATTGTCCTCCCTTTTATCTTTGGGTATGCTGTTCACTGAGTTCTAATATCGCTTGTCTTTTCATTGTAAGCCCAGCTCTTCCGGGCGTAAAGAAAATAGCTGGAAACGCCCTGTTTCGTTCTAAGAATCCCCGGGTAATAGAGCATATGAAACACTCCCTATTTATTCGCCGTGAGCCCGATTTCGTTCCCCCGAGTCGGATATGCACGGCGAATTTTGTGTTGTCCGTATTTGATAAATCCCCATATTAAAAAGACATCCCCTGAGCGTTCCTCCCCAAACTCCGCATAAGCGGACTGAAGATAAACAAGCACAAGGAATGTCTATGACAGTAAGCGTATCTTATAAGTTCAATTCAGGCTGCCCTAAGCCTGTAACTTAAGCGTGTTTCTTCACACCGGAAGCGGCTACGCCTTCTACCGCTTGAACAGCTGCAGGCGTTTTGCGCAGATAGGCCATATAATAGGCTGCCCCTACAAAAATGGCTCCCCCGGTAAGATTGCCGAGCCAGACCGGAGCAAAGTTGCCGAAATACTGAGCCCAGGTGAAATGTCCTTCGAATATAGCAGCAGGGATCAGGAACATGTTAGCTACAACGTGCTGGAAGCCAATGGCTACGAAGGCCATCGTCGGGAACCAGATCCCGAGAATTTTGCCGCTGAAATTATCCGCTCCGTAGGAGAGCCAAACGGCCAGTGCTACCAGCCAGTTACAGCCAATCCCCGAGACAAAAGCCTGCAGGAAGGTTACATCAATCTTATGTTCGGCCATATCGACCAGTTTATCCAGGTATACCCCATCTGCCGTAAGACCGACCACGTGACCGAAGAAATAAGCAACGAACAAGGCACCTGCCAGATTGCTGAGCGTAATCAGCACCAGGTTCTTGATCACTTCCCAGAACGAAATCTTCTTCGCCATGAACGCCAGCGGTACCGCCATCATATTGCCTGTCAGCAGTTCCCCTCCGGCCAGCAGCACCAGAATAAGCCCTACCGGGAAGACGGAAGCCCCGATAAAGTTAGCGATGGAGCCCCATTCCTTCGGAGCGCCGGCAATGACGCGAATATCCAGTAAAAATCCGAGCGCAATAAACGCTCCTCCCAGAAAACCGAGAATGAGTACAGCGGCAAGCGGGTTGTGGGCTTTCTTGATCCCGTTCTCTACCGTGACCTCGGCGATCTGCTGCGGTTTGTTATAAGCCATGATTCCTATCCCCTTCTATTTACTTAAAATTTGTTCCTTTATGCCATTGTAGCGTGATCCCAATCACATTTACGTGATAAATGTCACCTCAAGAAAGACTTCGTGAAAGTTTTCACTGACATGTCAAATTTACCTTAGTAAGGGAAAGGTGCATAGGATAAAAAACACACGGCCCCACTTTTTCGGGGTCTTTACAGACAGCACAAAAAAAACCGGAGCTGGCGGCTCCGGTTTTCTGCTTTTTATTATACGGTTACGGGTTCTTTACGGTCCATGGTTTTCGGCAGGGCCTGAAGGCCGGCTGTATTCAGGAAGTTCCAAGGCTTGTTGTAATGCGGCTGGAAGAAGAAATCAATGAAGGCCAGCTGGTCCACGGTCATGCGGTTCTGAATGCAAACCGACACGGTATTGATCGATTGGGTCAGATCCATCTTGGACATAATCTGCGCACCGAGAATCCGGCGGGTGCCGCGGGCATAGACCACTTTCAACTGCACCTGTTCAAAGGTTGGCATAAATTCCGGACGGTAGTTGTCGGTAATCATTACACTTTCTACATCCATACCTTCAGCCTTCGCTGCATCCTCAGTCAGACCGGTGCCGGCGATGTTATCTTCATAGATTTTGATTCCCGAAGTTCCCTGTGTTCCCATGTAAGGGATGGTGTTCTCCACCAGATTGCGGGCGACCAGTGTTCCCATACGGACGGCATTCGTTGCCAGCGGGATATAGGCATGCTGTCCGGTCGGGTTGTAATGGATCGCACAGCTGTCACCGGCAGCGAAGACATCCGGCAGGCTGGTCTGCATATAGTCATTGACCATGATGGCACCATTAGGCAGCATATCAACCTGTCCCTTCAGCAGCTCTGTATTCGGACGGAAGCCGATGCAGAGGATAACCAGATCCGTTTCATGCTCGCCTTTGCTCGTAATCACTTTGGTCACTTTACCGTTCTCACCGGCAAATGAGCTTACCTTTTCACCGAGCGCCAGCTTAATACCGTGATCCTCGAGCGACTGCTGGATCGGAGTGGTGAATTCTTCATCCAGATATTTGCTGAGGATGCGTTCCTCGCCATCAATCAGCGTAACCTGCTTACCATTCATCTGGAAAGCTTCTACCAGCTCTACACCGATATATCCGGCACCAACAACCGTAATTCTGTTGACCTGCTGTGCTCTTTCAATAATGGTATTGGAATGGTTATAGTTCTTCGAGAGCAGAATGCCGTCCAGCTCCATGCCTTCCAGCTTCGGAACAATCGGCCATGAACCCGTCGTCATGATCAGCTTGTCATAGGAATCATTGAATTCCTCACCGGTCGCCAGATTGCGGGCGCGCAGCGTTTTGCCGGCTGTGTCTACCTTGATGACCTCATGGCGCATCTTAGTTGTAACACCGAGTTCAGCAAGCTTTTCCGGTGACGAATAGAACAAGCCTTGCGGATCTTTAATGACTCCACCCACATATAGAGCAATGCCGCACGACAAGAAGGAAATATTATCATTGCGTTCGTAAACCGTAATCTCGGCATCCGGGTAAAGCTGTGCGGTATTAACAATTGCGGCGGTTCCGGCATGGGTACATCCAATGACTGCTACTTTCATGATTTCTTCCTCCTCCAAATTGACAAGCATATTTATTTGTTTTTATTTGTGATTAATTTCACTTTATACACTGATTATATTGTGATTTTTCTCACATTACAAGTATAATTGTGATTTTTCTCACATTGTTCACAAATGAGATCATCTGATGCCGCGTTAGCTGCACCCTGTACCCTGCTCCGATTGCCTTAGTTTCTCCGGACGGGAGCAGTTTATGTCTTTTTGCAGCAGGGAGCAGGAGGAAGCGGAGGGGAATTCAGCTGTGAATAAAAACAGTGCCAAGCAGATTTCGCTTGGCACTGGGAGTACAGGATATGCACTCTATAATAAGACTATTCCAGACCGTGAAGTACACCGTCTTCGTCCACCCGCAGCCCTTCAGCCGCCGGCTTGGCCGGAAGCCCCGGCATGGTGACGATATTGCCTGTAATCACAACAGCAAAACCGGCACCAAGCGACAATGTAATATCCCGGATGCCCATTGTGAAGCCCTCAGGGGCGCCAAGCAGTCTCGGCTGGTCAGAGAAGGAATAAGGGGTTTTGGCCATACATACCTGAAGCTTCTGCAGACCAAGCTTCTCGATGACAGCTAGACTGCGTTTCGCCGCCGGTGAGAAGGCTACCCCTGAGCCGTGATAGATTTCGGTGACGATTTTGTTGATCTTGGACGGAATGTCCAGGTGATCCTCATACAGCGGAGTGAACTTCACGGCCTGGTCCCGGCCCAGCAGCTTCGTCAGCTCGGCTGCCAGCTCCTGCCCGCCCGCACTGCCTTCGGCCCATACCTTAGAGACGGCAACAGGTACACCCAAACGGCGGCAGGCTTCCAGCACATCGCTCACTTCATCCGGCGCATCGCCCTCAAAGTGATTCAGCGCCACCAGTACCGGCACACCGAATTTACCAAGATTCTCAATATGGCGCTCCATGTTCGCAAGTCCCGAGAGCAGCGCGGCCCGGTTGCTGGCATACAGCTCTTCCTTTCGCACACCGCCGTTGTACTTCAGCGATTTCACCGTAACAACGAGCACTGCTGCTGAAGGGGCAAGGCCCGCCTGGCGGCATTTGATATCCATGAATTTCTCTGCACCCAGATCGGCTCCGAAGCCGGCTTCCGTCACGACCACCTCGCCCAGCTTGAGCGCATAGCGGGTACCGATGACGCTGCTGCAGCCGTGGGCGATGTTGGCGAAAGGCCCGCCGTGGACAATCACCGGCGTTCCTTCCAGCGTCTGCACCAGATTAGGCTTCACCGCTTCTTTTAGCAGCGCAGTCATGGCCTCCACCGCGCCGATATCCTTGGCCGTCACCGGCTGGCCCTGCATGTCATAGCCGACCAGCATCCGGCTCAGCCGCTGCTTCAGGTCGGCAAGATCGCTGCACAGACAGAGCACGGCCATGATCTCAGAAGCCGTTGTAATCTGGAATCCGCTCTCGCGTACTGTACCATTGCCGTCTCCCAGCCCGGTCACAATGCTGCGCAGGCTCCGGTCATTCATGTCCAGGACGCGTTTCCAGACGATGCGCTGCGGATCAAGCCCCAGATGGTTGCCCTGGAATATATGGTTATCAATCATCGCCGACAGCAGATTATGCGCAGATGTAACCGCGTGGATATCGCCTGTAAAGTGAAGATTGATCTCATCAGCCGGAACAATCTGCGCCTTGCCGCCGCCGGTAGCTCCGCCCTTCATCCCCAGGCAAGGCCCGAGCGAAGGCTCGCGAAGCGCGGCTACCGTCTTAACTCCTGCCGCATTCATCGCCTGGGCCAGCCCGATGGTTGTTAACGTCTTGCCTTCCCCTGCGGGGGTAGGATTAACTGCAGTAACCAGGACCAGCTTGCCATCCGGTTTATGCTTGAGTTCCTCCCATAAGGACGGGGCGAGCTTGCTTTTATATTTACCGTAAAGCTCCAAATGCTCCTCATTGATCCCTGCTGCTGACGCCACCTCTGTAATTAACCTCATAACTTTTTAAAAACCCTCCTGCCGTTATTATCCTGTTCAGCTTCCCTGTTTATACCCAAATGTCATCGTGAGCGGTAATGTTCCTCTTTCAAAGAATACAGTGTCCCTGAAAAGCGTCAAGGACTATTTTCATTGTGCACCTTAGTGCAGCCTTCAGATCCCAAACAAAAAGAAACGGCATAGCCGCCCTTGTATGGACGGTATCCGTTTCTTTGGGAATTAACAGGATAAGCGGCAGGCTACAGCAAAGATTCAATAAGCCCCTTCATCGTTTCCGGCGACTCCTTCGGTTCCACCCGTGCTGTTACATTTCCGCTGCGGTCTACAAGAAACTTGGTGAAATTCCACTGGATGTCACTGCTTTCACCTTCACCCGGCTGCTGCCCCTTCAAATATTGAAACAGCGGGCTGGCTTCCGGTCCGTTGACATCAATTTTGGCGAAGATAGGGAATTTAACACCATAGTTGATCTGGCAGAATTCTTCGGCTTCCTCGCTCGTTCCCGGCTCCTGGCCGGCGAATTGATTGCAGGGAAAGCCCAGAACCACAAGTCCTTGATCTCCATACTGTTCGTAAAGCTTCTGAAGATCACCATACTGCGGGGTAAGTCCGCATTTACTGGCTGTGTTGGCTATCAGCAGCACTTTACCTTCATAATCCTTAAGCGGCACTTCCTTACCCGAAGGGGTCACTCCGGCAAAACTGTAAATCGACATTCGCTCTTCATCCTTTCCATTGCCTCATGTGTCCACCATATCATACCGTAAGCAGGCACATGAATACAAAATCAGGCCATGCTTCACTGCTGCGCCAGCTTCACGAGCATATGCGCCAGCCGGTGTCTTTCTTCTTTGCTGCCGACCTTCCACAGCTCCAGCAGAAGCTTCTCCTCACTATTGCGCGGCTCTTCATGGGCGGCCAGATAATCAGCGATTTTTTCTGCTGCCACAGCGAGCTGTTCTTCGCCCAGTCCGATTTTTTGCGCCAGTTGAATGCGCTTACTCAAATAACCTTTAAAATCCTCAAAGTTATTCAAGATCCGCTCTTTCTGTTCCGGTTCAATCCGCTCCAGGGCATCATTCACCCGGTTAATGCTGAGATTTCCGTCCTTGCTGACCACATGATTATGTTCGGACATATTGACCGCCTCCGTCTCTCAAGAATAGGGTTTCCCACTACTTAACCAGCCGGTTCCGGGGTGAACCACCTGCAGACTCCCGTTAAACCGCTCCCATACCAGCCGTACACAAAAAACAGGCGGCCCGTTATCCGGAACCGCCTGCCTGTTATTTCGACACCGGAACGGCATCGTAGTATTCTTCCAGGGTAATCCCTTTGGCAGCGATCTCTTCAGCAATATCCTTACCTACATAACGGATGTGCCAAGGCTCGTACATATAACCGGTAATTCCCTGCTTGCCTTCCGGATAGCGGATAATAAAGCCGTATTCGGCCGCATGGGCGGCCAGCCAGTCGGCTTCCTTCGTCCCCCCGAAGCAGCTCTCAGCGGCGCATTTGCCGTCACTGCCCGATACGTCAATCGCCAGGCCTGTCTGATGCTCACTGTGGCCGGGTACTGCACTGTAGGTGCGGGCCTTCTCTTCGCCGTCTCTAGCTACATAGTTGTTGAACAGCGTGGTCTGCGTCTTCTCGGAACGGTAGGCGGACACACCTGCCAGATAGACACCGTCCTTCTTCGCGCCTGCGAACATCCGCTCCAGCGCCCCGGCTGCAGTCTTGCGCATCATCCGCTTCTCAATCTTCTCCGAGAAAATAAACGGCACATCCGGATACACCAGATCCGCAGGCTTGTACCCGTCCGGCAGCTGATACTGTTTGTTGACCATAACAGTCATACTGTCCGGTTCTGCGGCAGTCTGCTCCGCCGCAGGGTCACCTGTACCGCTGCTGCCCGTGTCAGTAGGCTTAGCGGTTGCAGGCTTAGCGGTTGCGGCCGGCGAAGGCTCTGCGCTAGCCTGATTGCCGGAATTGTCCGGCTTGTCCGAAGGTTCAGCAGTAGGCTCGCTTCCTGTGCCGGGTGCCTCTGGAGCGTCCGAAGCTACAGCCGAAGGCTCAGGCGATGGCTCGAACGATGGCTCGGAAGATGAAATTGGCGGAGCCTGAAGATCCTCTCCCGCCCCTGCGGACGCGCCTTCTTCTATGGAAGCCGATGGAGACGGAGAGGTGTATTTACCGATCCCCCAACCTACGGCAATCACGGCGATAAACAAGATAACGATTTTGACAGTCCTAGACATATGCTGTTGCTTCCTCTCAAGTAAGTTATGAATGCTTCATGCTGTACATTATAGACAAGCTTTGCGTCCAAAATGTTTCAAATTCTTAAATACCTTCCCGTGCCTGCTGGCAGACGAAAAAAAATGTTACCACAGAACGTCAGCTGCAAGCAGACCGCCCTATGGTAACAAGTTTTAAGGATGACATCCAGCGCCTTTATCTGGATGAGCCGCGTCCGCCGCGTGAGCCGCCTGCATTCTTGCCGCGGCTGCCGCCACGGGACTGGCTGCCGCTTCCGCCGCTGCGTCCGCCCGAGCCGAAGCCGCCTTTGCCGCCCTTGGAGCCGCCGCGTGAACCGCCGCCGCCCTTAGAAGCCGGTGCGGACGAGCTCCAGGCACCTGCCTCATTGCTGCGGGCCACGTTGGCTCTATGCTTAGGGCTGGCCTGAGCCCCGCCCGGATTGTAGCCGCTGCCGGAGCCGGCACCTTTGGAGGCGCCGTAGCTGAAGCCGCCGGCTTCCGCGCCACGGGCTACATTGGTGCTGTAGCCGCTGCTCGGGCCGCCACCTGAACCGGCGGCCCCTCTGCCGCCGCGCTGGCCGGCGGCTTTCGCGCCGGGTGCAGAGCCTGCAGCCGCGCTGTTACTGCGGGGGTCGAAGCTGCCGTAGCCGCCGCCCGGTCTTGGCTTCGCCGCGCCTTTGCCGGCGGATTCCCCGCCTCTAGGCGCAGCTGCAGCATAGCCGCTGCGCTTGCCCCCGGCCGCTTCCTTGCGGCCGCGGGTTTCGGCAGGCGCGTCCCAGCTGCCTGCTTCCTTGCCGCGTGCGCGTCCGCCCGGACGTGCACCGGCTTCCGCACGCGGCGCTCCGCCGCTGCGTCCCTGGCCGCGCCCGCCGCGGCCGGCACGCGCCGGTTCCGGCGCGCCGCTCCGGCGGCCGCCCCGCGGGGAGCCGCCGCCCTGCACTGCGGTGAATTCGCCTACGCCGAATTCATCCTTCTCGTAGCGGCGGCGGTCCAGCCGCTGGGAAATCCCATGCTCGATCAGGTCGAGCAGGTTGTATTCACGCGGCGAGGCGAGGGTGATCGCCAGGCCTTTGCCGCCGGCCCGGCCGGTCCGGCCGATCCGGTGGATATAGCTGTCCGCATCCAGCGGAAGGTCATAGTTGAAGACATGGGTAATCCCTTCAACGTCAAGACCCCGGGCGGCAACGTCCGTTGCAACCAGGAGCTGCAGCTTGGCATCGCGGAACCGCTTCATGACCGCTTCACGCTTGCCCTGGGACAGATCGCCATGCAGCTCATCGCAGTCATAGCCTGCCGCCTGCAGCGCTTCGTTCAGCTTCGAGACCCGGCGTTTGGTCCGGCAGAAAATAATCGCGAGGTACGGACGGTCCCGCTCAATCAGTGCCTGCAGCGCTTCTTCCTTATTGCGATCTGAGCATTCAACGACCTGCTGGCGGATATTGTCCAGCGGGATCGGCGAGCCGCTCTTGATGATAATATCAAGCGGCTCCTTCATATAATTCGCAGCCAGACGTTTGATCGGATCCGGCATCGTCGCAGAGAACAGCATCGTCTGACGGCGGTAAGGCACAGCCGTAATAATAGTCTCTACATCCTCCAGGAAACCCATATGAAGCATTTGGTCTGCTTCATCGAGAACGAGCATCTTTACTCCGTTCAGATCCAGCGTCTCGCGGCGCATATGGTCAAGTACTCGTCCCGGCGTACCGATAATCAGATGTCTGCCGCCTTCCAGCTTACGCAGCTGCTTCTCCACATCCTGTCCGCCGTATACAGCCAGAATCTTCACACCCGTATGACGCGCCAGCTTGCGCGCCTCTTCGGTTATTTGCAGTGCCAGCTCGCGCGTCGGCGCGAGAATCAGCGCCTGCGGATAAGCCGCCTCTACGCGGATCTTGTCCATAATCGGCAGCAGGAAGGCCAGTGTCTTCCCCGTACCCGTCTTTGCTCTGGCAATGACGTCCAGACCCTGCACCAGCGGCGGAATGGATTCTTCCTGGACCGGCGTCGGCTTGACGATGCCTTGTCCTTTTAGCAGATCAGTCAATACCTCAGAAACTCCTAATCCCTTAAAACCTGACAATTGCTCCACCTCACTAAATTCTTGGATTTATTCTGCTTACATAACTTATAGGCATCCATGTTCGGAGTAATGTACGTTCATATTCCCTCGTTAAGGGGCAAACAAAAGCGGAAGAACCCGTCTACCCAGGTCCTTCCGTCCCATTTGCCGCCTCTTGCCCTGCAGGTGTGCGGTCAAAGTTCGGTTTCTAGGGCAGCAGCGATCCACCGGACATTCATGACGGCACTCCTTTTGCGTTCCATTACACTCTATACAATAGTCTGTCCGGCTTTTGGCGCACGGAAACAGTAAGCTTAGAAAGTTATCCTTCTTATTGTACTTGATATCAGGGCATTTGTGTGTAACTGCGCAAGAATAATTATTCTGCGCCTGCTATATAACTTGAACTTAAGGTTTAGAGAGTAAAGATCAGTCGCAACTACGGTGGATGTTTGGACTTCCGGCCGCTGTTGTCTGCAGATTTCTTAATTTATACCGCTTCTAGCGGTAGAAGTCCGCAGACAAAGGCGGACGCTATCGCTCCTCCAGTTCCAAAATCCCCCTCCATCGCTCCTTTTCTTATCCTCTGTTATTAAGTTAAATTTATATACAGCTAGAATCTGCCCGATTTAAAAATCGACAGCAGCAGCCAGATCACCATCAGCAGCGCTATGACTGAACCGATCTCCACGGTGGGGAAATCCCACAGCACCGAAGGCTCGCCGCGCAGCGATGAGCCGATAATCAGTCCGGCCATAATGATGCTGAAGGCAAGCAGCACAATGCTGAACGACAGGCGGTTGCCGACCCGGCTGAACTTATGCTCCAGATCCTTCAGCTCAGGAACTACCACTTCCACCTTCAGCTTGCCGCTGCTGATCAGCGCTGACAGCTGGCGGGCCTGTGAAGGCAGCTCCACCAGGCTTTCAGCCAGATCCGCGACACCGCCGAGCAGCTTGCGCTGCACCCGGCTGCTGCTGAAGCGCTGCTTCACCAGCTGCCTGCCAAAGGGCTCAGCCATCTGCACAATACTGAAGGATGGGTCCAGATTCGCCACAATCCCCTCCAGCGTCAGCATCGTTTTGCCCAGCATCGCCAGGTCCGGCGGAATGACCAGCCTGTGCTTACGGGCAATGCCGAACAAATCGTTCAGCGCCTTGCCGATACTCACCTGATTGAACGGGATGTCATAATAGGACTCCCGCATCCGGTCCATATCATCCCGCAGCGCGGCACGGTCGGCATTCTCGGGAATAACCCCCAGACGCAGAATCGCCCGCACCATCGAATCGGTATTCCTGCGCATCAGCGCAATGACCAGTGCAGACAGGCTGTCCTTCATCTCTTCACTGAGCCGCCCGACCATCCCGAAATCAATCAGTGCCAGCTTGCCGTTCTCCAGCAGCATCACATTGCCGGGATGGGGATCGGCATGAAAAAAGCCGTGAATAAAGATCTGGTCCAGCATCATCTCTACCAGCTGCTGCGCAATGGTCTTCAGCTTCATCCCCCGCTCCAGCAGCTCCTCCCGGCGGTTCAGTGTAATCCCGCTGACGAATTCCATTGTCAGCACCCTGGCCGAGCTGTAGTCCCAATAGATCGCGGGAATCACAACCTTGGCCTTAGCTTGCTCCGGCTGCTGGCCGGCAATGCGCTCGGCATTACGGCCCTCCTGGGCGTAATCCAGCTCGGCCAGCAGTGAGCGTGAGAATTCCTCCACCATCCGGGTCAGTCCATATTGCTTCGCCCAGTCCAGCCGTCTTTCGGCCAAGGCGCTTAAATCCTGAAGAATTTCCAGATCCCGGTTCATCGTGCGCGTCACACCCGGACGCTGTATCTTAACCGCTACGCTCTGGCCGCCGTGCAGCACGGCCCGGTGCACCTGGCCAATCGAAGCCGCAGCGATAGGGGTATCCTCAAACCTTTCAAAGATATCATGAAGCGGCTGATCCAGCTCCTGCTCCACAATACTCCGCGCGGTCTCCGCCGAAAACGGCGGCACATTATCCTGCAGCTTGACCAGCTCCGCTATAATGGGCTCGGGCAGCAAATCGGAACGGGTGCTGGCGAGCTGGCCTAATTTCACAAAGGTCGGTCCTAAATCCTCCAGTACGCGCCGTATGCGCTCCCCGACTGTCAGACTTGTATGAACCTCCTGCGTCATAATCCGGCGCGGCAATGACAGCAGATGGTAGAGCCCCAGCTCCTCCACCATATAGCCGAAGCCATGACGCATTAGCGCCATGGCAATGGTCCGGTACCGCCCGGCATGTCTGATTCGAACTGCCATTTAATCCGTACGCGTATCCGTCATAGTATCCTCCTGGGGAGAGGTGCCCTCCAGCTCGGCTACACGCCGCTCAAGTGCGGCAATCCGTGTTTCGAGTTCGGCAACATCGCTCTGTGCAGGAACCTTCAGCTCCTTGAGCACACGCTGAACCTGCTCCTGTACGGCGCTCTTGAACGCACCGCGTTCTTCTTCGCCGCGTTCCACCAGCCGGTCCACAAGCGCTTTGGACTCTGAGGGAGCGAGCTCCCCGCGTTTAACCAGCTCATCTACTGCCTTCTCGACCTTCTCTTTGCTGACAATGGTGAGGCCTACTCCTAAAGAGATTGCTTTTTTGAACAGATCACTCATGGCACTTTCCTCCCAAAGATTCCAGTTATGGATAAAGTATACCCCTTGTCGGCCTATTTCACAAAATTAAGGCTGCAAGGGGCAGGTTTAATGACAAGATGAAGTTATCTGGGAATGCGGGCTGCCCAAGTTGCCGCCCGCAGAATCAATTCACGGACTGCAGGATGGCGGAAAGAGGGCTCATGATGACCGGGCATAAGAAACACTACTCGTCCCTGCCCGTAACTGTGGCACCACGCTGCCGGGTACGTTTCGCCGTCCGCTTCGTATTCAAGCAGGATAGTTTTTTCTGTAAACGGATCAAACTCAAAGCGGTACGGCTCCTCATCCAGCTGAAAGTCCTCAATGCCCTCGGTAATATCATGCTCCTGCACTTTAAAGTTCAGGGAAGTATACGGCGGATGGCCGGTAAATCTGCCGCCGATCAGCTGGGCCAGCTCATAGCGTTTGGCCAGTGATATACCGGTATGCAGTACAATGAGTCCTCCCCCTCCGCTCACATAACTAAGCAGACCTGCGGTCTGCTGGGGAGAAACCGTCTCGTTCCACAACTCATTATAGGAAATGCAGAGATCATAGCCGGCTAAATGCTCTCCGAGCAGCAGCTTTTTATTCTCTGAGCATTGTACGGTCAGCAGGTCATTCAGAATTTCGCTGATTTGTTTGTCCACGCCCTGCAGCGGGTGGAAACGGGGATGGGTATAATCGCCCAGCAGCAGGCATTTTCTCTTGTCCATAGGTATCCTCCTTCAAGCTTCTTCGGTTTAAAAACGTCGCACATGTTGCTACTATTCTAAGTAAAACTGCTCCGGATGTCCATGCTCAGGCATAATAAGAAGAAACGGCTTCGCCGTCCTCTCAGGGACGGTGATCGTTTCTGCGAAAAATAGAAGGATGATTTATAGCGTAAAACATATAAATCCTTATATTTAAACAAAACCCGCCCAGGGGCGGGAATGAATTTCTTCGCCTGACTCAGCGCCTTGCGGCTAAATACCGCCCCAATTCAACGAACATACTCCCCATCCGTTCATGTTCGGGCATCACGATCCTTTGCACGCCTTCCTCTAATAGGGCTTGGGAAGTAATCTTCCCCACAGAAACGGCCAATACTCCATGTTCGAAGGCCTGTACCATTTCCTCCAGCTTGCCTTGCTCCCGTGCGTGCCCGGACAGGAACCGGAATTGCGGCGCACTGGTAAAAGCTACGGCATCTACTTTGCCCGCCAGGATATCGGCCAGCAGCAGATCCAGCGCTCCCGGCTCCGGCGGGGTATGGCGGTAAGGCTGCACCTCACGGACCCTTGCTCCGGACGCTTCCAGCCAGGCTGTGAGCCTGGGGGCGGATTCGCCATGCAGCTGCAGCACGATCTCTTTGCCCTGCAAATCGAATTCCTGCAGCCCGCGGATCAGTCCGCTGGTGCTTCCGTCGTCGTCACGGACAGCCGGGACAAGTCCGCGTTTCTTCAAGGCATTGACCGTTTTGTAGCCCCGCGCAGCAATAGGCGAACCGGCGAGAATCTCCAGAAAACGGCTGGCGATACCCATGTTCTCAGCCATGCCGAATATCGCATCCAGCCCCATTCCTGTTGTCAGAATGACCCAGTCCGGCGGCTGTGAGGTCCAGGCGGTCAGCCCTTGACGCAGCGCCTCATCATCCAGAAATACCGTGCCCTGGGCCGGACGATACACTGCGGTACCGCCCATATTCTCCACAAGCCTGGCCATTTCCTCTGATTTGCGCGGACCTGCCAGAGCGACAGTAATCCCCTTTAATTGCTCTGCCATGAACTCTTCTCCCCTCGTAACCCTGCATTATTGTTTATCAGTATACTTGCAAAGGGCGGGAAAAGAAAAGTGCCTGCCGGGTAATTCCTGATCAGGAAGCGCTGCCGGTATCCCCAGACTTGGCCTGAACTGCAGTGGACCCTGCCTGTTCAGGATAAAGCTTGAATCGGCCCACCAGCTTCTGCAGCTCTTCCGCCAGATGGCTCAGGTTCATCGTCGAAGATGAAATTTCCTCCACGGCAGCGAGCTGTTCCTGAGCAGCGGCAGAGATCGTCTCTGTATTGCCGGCAGCCTCCCTGGAAATGCCGCCAATCTCGCCGATTGCCCGCTCCATGCTTACGGCTTCGGCTGTCAGGGAGCGCACGGCCCCGTCCATCGCTTCGATTTTTTCCGCTGCCCCTTTAACTGCCCTGCGGATCCGCGAGAACGAACGGCCGGTGGTATCCACGGCCAGGATGCCGTCCGACACCTTGCTCTTCGCGCTTTCCATCGTCACTGTTGCCTGCTTCATCTCTTCGTTAATGGAGAAGATCTGCTCAGAGATCTGCCGGGCCGATTTCTCCGATTCTTCCGCCAGCTTGCGTACTTCAGAAGCGACCACTGCGAAACCGCGCCCCTGCTCACCCGCACGGGCGGCTTCGATGGAGGCATTCAGTGCCAGCAGATTGGTCTGACGCGAGATTCCCGTGATTACGCCGACAATGCCGTGAATTTGCTCGGTGCGCTCATTCAGTTTGTCGATTACCCCGCTCAGTTCCTCCACGGTCTCTTGAATGCCATTGATTTTATCCACCACACTGATTACCGAATCGTTGCCCTCGGAAGCAGACTGCGACGTCTTGTCCATCATTGCCGAGACCTGCTCCATGAAGCCGGAAATATTCTGAACCTCACTAGCTGTGGCTGCTGTGCTCTCCATTCCTTTTTCCACACTGTCCGCCTGGCGTTCTGTGCCCGCCGCTACTTCCTGAATCGCCAGAGTGACATGCTCGATGGCTCTGGTTGTCTGCTCAGCACCGGCTGCAAGTTCCTCAGCAGAAGAGGACACATCGTCGGTCATCTCCTGCACACCGATAATCATTTCACGGAGGCTGGCGACCATGGACCGGAAATTGTCGGCGAGCATGCCGAGCTCATCCCGGCGGAATATGCCAATATCCTCTGAAAGATCCCCCTTCGCAATGACCGCGGTAGCTTTGCGGAGCCTGTTAAGCGGCCGCAGAATGGACTCCACATTGAGGTAGATTAGTACCAGTGCCAGCAAGACCGAGATCCCGATTACAAGAATAGCGGTATTGCGGATGTCGGCTGTCGCGCTGGATACCTCACTTTTACTGATGGTGCCCCCGATTCTCCAGCCGGTTAGATCATTCAGCTTATACGTCATTTTCTTAGATAAATCCTTATAGACATAATTAAAGGAGCCGGATTCGGATTCGAACATCTTCTTCACAAATTCCTCTGTGGATTCCTTCCCCAGCGTCTCTGTAGGATGTACAAGGTACTTTTTGCTGCTGTCGACAATGAAGATATACCCCTGCTCGCCTACTTTAATATTGGTCAGATCAGCCAGTGCCGACAGATCAAGGTCGAGCGCCACCACGCCATTTCCCCCTTCAAGCACAGCCGAGATAGCGATCGCCGTCACCTTATTTACTGTCTCAAAGGCCGGCGAGATTACGATACCCTGGCCGTGCTTAAGGGCACTGACATAGGAATTCTGCTTGCGCGGGTCATACCCGTCCGGCAGCTTGGCCTCAGAAGCATGTATCGTACCGGCCCGGCTCGTTCCAACATAAATATCAAGTACATCCGGGTGCAGCGCAGCGTATTCCTTCAACCGGGCAGTAATATCAGCCGGGGCTCCTCCCGCTTCTGCATTGACTGCATCAGCAGTAAGCTGTGCAGCGAAATAATTGATATCGTTTATTTTAGACTGGATGTTGGCATTGATAATCTCATTGGCCGCCGCTACGCTCTCCGCAGCATTATTCATCAGCTGTCCTTCTACCCTGCTGCTTGCGGATTGATAGGTCTGCCAGCCGATGATAATGCTGGGAACCAGCAGGACAAGCAGGTATGTAAGAATAAGCTTCATACGGATGTTTATGTGGAATTTTTTATTCATGGGGATTCACGCTCTCTTTCATCTGGGTCTTAAGTATGAATAATTTAGTATAGGATATATATAATTATATATCGCACGTGGAATCCCTTTTTTTGAGCATTATTTATTCTTATAATCCTATAACATCTGAGAATTTTGATAGAAAAGCAAAAAAAGACCGTTCAAATGAAAACGGTCTTTTGTTATATATTATACTTCCTGCGCCGAAATGAATGCTGCAGGTCCTGTTCCGCTCTTAGTTCACCCTCTTGTTCTTGCAGGCCGGGCATACGCCTCCAAATACTACATGGGCATGGGAAATGGTATATCCGGTTTCCTCAGCCACTGTATTCATCCATTCCTCCGGCACATGGGTCATTACTTCATCCACAGCACCGCAGACATCGCAAAGGATATGCTGGTGATCGTCCAGGCGGGCATCGTATCTGCTGGCGGCCTCACCCAGCTTCAGCTCACGGATCATCTGTTTATCTGTAAGATAACGCAGCGAGTTATACACCGTGCCGTAGGCCAGGTTATGTCCCTGCTCTACCAGCCGGTTCATCACTTCTGCGGCAGTCGGATGGTCATGCGAATTACGGACGATATCATAAACGGCTTGCCGCTGTGAGGTCAAATTCAGGTTTCTCATCTTTATCATCCTTTAATTTATTTTTAGATCAAGTATAAATCCTGAATACCCTAGCGTCAATCCAATCTGCCGCCTACCTGATCATTCCGGAATATTTCACCTCCACTGCAGCTTCCACCTGAAACTTCAGCCGGGGATACAACCTCTCCCAATCCCTGAATTCTGTGCTGTTATCCCAGTGACGGGCTCCATAGTGGATTCCCCAGCCGAAAGGGTCGAGTCCGCTATCCCGCACTTTATACAGCAAGGCTCCAACATCCTGATTCAGGGCTTCCGCCCCGGCGTCAGATATTTGCCGCAGCAGGCTGTGGGTGACGATCTCCTGCGTACTGCTCTCCTCGAGAATGCCCTTGATTTTGATTTTGTAGCGGATAGCAGGTCCGCCTTCCTTAGAGGTGATAATCCGGTAGCTGGATGAGCTGCTCTCTGAATAGTACTGGTATCTCCCGTTATCCACCTTAGCCGGAAAATTCGTCCGCAGGTTAGAGCGGGTAAGCAGATTAAACAGCCTGGTTTCATTTGGGCTCAGCACCAGCCGGATTTTTTGTTTATCCAGCAGGGCGATTTTATTAATGAGAAACTGTTCTTTGCCCTGCGCTTCAATAACCGGCAGAATGGGGTCCTTCCCGTTCTCATAGACATTCCTCATCAGCTGATACGAATATACACTGGCAATGAAAGGTGATTCTGTCCCTTGTCCGCTCATGGCCATAATCAGCGAGTTGGAGGGAATCCGCTCTGACGGGGGTTTTACCTCGATGACCTTAAGCGCTTCGGGGCGCCCAACGGCTATATTAAGAATAAGCTGGATATCCCTGCGGCGCACGGCCCAGTCAAGGACATGCCTAATATCCTCCGCCGCAAGTTTTTCCCCTATGATCAGTGATTTACAGTGCACGTAGTCCAGTTCCTTCTCGACCTTGGATTTCATTCTGCGCAGCGCTTCGGAAATACTAGAGGATTCCTCGGTCAGAATCTGCATCTTTTCGTCAATCTTGGTCACGTCCCCCTGGGGAATCGCAAGCTTCAGGCTGACCTTGAAATGTTCCTTTTGCTCTCCGGGATCAATGCCAATCGCTACCACAAATATCCGCCGGTCAATATCCTTATATTCACAGCCTGTTGTCAGACACAATAGCAGGAGCCCGATCACAAGCAGCAATCTCCTCACGGATTCCGCCTCCTCAGCACGGTATAACAGTAGAACAGCAGCATAATCAGCAGGAATTCCCCTCCCCAGCGGGCATGCAGAAACCATATGCCTAAAACATTAAGCTGGTATTGATCCAGCCTCATTAAGATCAGGGTAATAACACTGAACAAGCCGAGTATAGCCGGCCCCCTCCATATGCTTGCCTTGGACTTTGGGCTTTTGCCGGAGGGAAACAGCCCGGTCAGCAGTTCCTTGCCCACATGCCAATGGATAATCACACTGGTGAGCGACAAATTAAGATAAGCGAAATAAAAAATAAACAGCATCCGCTCAATTAAAAAAGTATTTATCCGGATACTGTCTGCCGTAGAAAACCACGTGTAAATATGTTTTTCCACCGCAACCGTGCCGAAGTAGCCGATGGGAACATAGAAGGTCAACAGCAGCACTGCCAGTCCCTGAACCCCCAAGATCCAGCGGTGCTTCAGCCGCAGCTTGGGCAACACCCGGTTGAATACAGCCATATTGATATAACCGCTGAAGGAGAACGTGGCTGCGGCAATGCTTTTGACGTCCGGTGCATGAGGAAAATAAGTAATGATCTGCAGAACAGCATCCCAGCTGAAATGCGGATTAGTCACCGCTTTGATAAGCGTATACAGTATTAACGGCACGCTGATTCCCAGCATCACCTCCATCCCGTACAGCAGAGTCAGCGAATCTAGACAGGCGCAAAAACAGACAACAATCAGAAAGCCGATTACTACCAGGTACGGGCCGGTATCCGGGCTGATAAATCGCAGTGTAATATCGACAAACGACAGGATCGTAATCAGTCCGGCTGCACACCATAGAGCAGCGAAGATAACCATCAGCGGAATGGTGATACCTCTGGGAAACGTGGTGTCCATGATCTCCTGAACGCCTTTACCCGGAAACTTCGCCATGAGTGCGGTGAAAAGATAGATAAATACCGTTCCCACCACTACTGCCGCAAGGATTGAGGTTTGCGCTCCCTTAAAGCGTGTATCCACAAGTTCTCTCGGGACAAAATTAATGATATTGATCAGGCTGTTCATTAAAAAAAGCCAGTAAAAATAGCGGCTCTGACTCATCAGTGCCCGCCACCCTTCTGCTTGCCGGAGGTTCCGAGGCTATCCAGGAAGAACATTCTGAAATACGGCTGGCCGAAGCTGCGCTGGCTGCACAGATACATCGTAAATCCGACCAGGCAGACCACCACACCAACTAGGCCGAGAATAGCTGCCGCTATAATAAAGAAATATTTCAGCACACGGATCGAGAAGCTCATCATATTCAGAGGAATCATGAAATTGGAGATCGCCACCGCCGACACCAGAATGATCATAAAATTACCAACCAGTCCGGCCGCCGTTGCAGCCTGCCCAAGAATCAGACCGCCGACTGTCGTTGCCGTCGGTCCGATCGCACGGGGCAGCCGCAGGCTCGCCTCTGTCAGAAACTCCATCATGACCAGCATAATCAGCACTTCCACAAAGGAAGGATATGGGACGGTTGCCCGGCTCCCGGCAATCAGCAATGCAATCTGCACACGAACAATTTCCGGATTATAGGAGGCAAAGGCTACGTACAGCGCCGGCAGCCACAGCGTCATGGCTACGCCGGCCACCCGCAGCAGCTTCAGGAACCGGCCTACAAAAGGAAGCTGGATCTTGTCATCCATCGCCACAAAAAAATCATTGAAGATTACCGGCAGCAGGATCGCGAAGCCTGTAGTATCCAGCAACACCGCAATTTTTCCCTCGGCCAGATTAAACACGACCCGGTCCGGCCTTTCAGTCACTATGGTTTTCGGAAAGATACGCATCTTGTCACTTCTGATATATTTCTCAAGTTCTCCTGAAGCCTGTAAAATATCTATTCTCAGTGTCCCGAGCCTTTCCCGCAGCTCGTCCAGCACCTGATGGTTCACCCGGCTGTCATCGTACAGGATGGCCACCTTAGTTCTTGAAATATTTCCGATCACCATCGATTCCATTTTGAGTTCTGCGGATTGATAGCGCCGGCGGATCAGGTTCAGGTTCACTGCCAGGTTTTCGGTCAGCGCATCCGATGGACCCTGTGTCACACTTTCCGTCATGTTCTCACTGACACTTCTAGTCTCCGCCTTCAGGGCATCGAAGAAGCATAATTCCCCCTCGACGTGGACACAGGCATAACCGCTCAGCATCAGCTCCAGCACCTGCTTTCCTGTCTTTCCCTCTTCGCTGCCGGGATAGGAGTTCAGATACTCTGAATAAACCGCCGGATTATCTATCTCGTAAAAGGGTGCAATAATACTCCGGTTAATGATCTGCGGGTCGGTAATGCTTTTGATATACAGTAAGCCTGCCTTCCCCGAAGGCGCCGTCAGCATTCTTTCCTCCAGGTCCGCAAAATGGTCGAGCTGTCCTTTGATCCATTCCACGGATATTTTCTCCACGATCTGCTGCACAGGCATCATTATCCTCCTCTGCCGGAATCTCCGGAAGCTAAGCCTTATTTTGGTACAGCACTCGTTATTTCATGCACCTGGGGCTGTCAGGTTTCTTTTACCAGTAATGTGGTAATAAATGAAATGAAATATTGCATATGGAGGGATCGGATAATGAATACATCGAACATGAACTCACAAGGTCTTCCCCAATTTCCGGAATCGTTATGGAGAGGTACGACTGAGCTGCCTTCCTTTCCGAGGCTTGCGGAAGACCATGTTACAGATGTAGCAATCGTAGGTGCAGGAATAACGGGGATTACGGCGGCCTATCTCCTTAGTAAGGCTGGCTATAAGGTCACCCTGCTGGAAGCAGGGGAGATTCTTACCGGAACTACCGGATTTACCACAGCCAAGATCACTGCCCAGCACGGAATGATCTATGATGATCTGCTGAGTCATTTCGGTGAGGAGCAGGCGCGGGCTTACTTCCAATCTCATAGTGAATCGCTGGAGTGGATCCTTGCCACAGCCGGAGAGCTGGATATTTCCTGCAGAATTCATCATGAGTCCGCCTATCTTTATGCCGATCAGGGAGACGAAAAAACGCTGAAGCAGCTGGAAAAGGAGTTCAAGGCTTACGAGAAGCTGGGTCTGCCGGGAGAATGGCTGGACCATGTCCCGCTGCCGCTGATGGCCGGAGGAGCCATTAAGCTGGCAGGGCAAGCACGTTTCCATCCTCTGGAATACCTTAAGGGGATGCTGCAGGCTGTCCTCGACAAAGGCGGCATTGTCTACGAGCACACCACGATCGGCGAGAAGGTGGACAAAGGCGACCGCCTGACGCTGTACACCGAAGGCAGCGAGCATCAAATCCGCTGCCGTCATGCCATCTCCGCCTCCCATTTCCCGTTCTATGACGGAGGCGGGCTATACTTCACACGCCTGCATGCTGACCGTTCCTACGCTCTGGCAATCGAGCCGGAAACGGACTTTGAGGGCGGCATGTACCTCAGCGCCGGAAATCCTACACGTTCTCTGCGTGCCGTGGAATGGGGCGACAAGAGACTTGTGATTGTCGGAGGAGAGAACCACAAAACCGGGCAGGGGATCTGCACCTTTGGCCACTATGAGAGGCTGGAGCTGTTCGCCGGAGAATTGCTGGGGATTAAGCAAATTCCCTTCCGCTGGTCAGCACAGGACCTCGTTACACTGGATAGAGTCCCTTACATCGGACGGGCAGCAGAAGATGAAGAAATCTATATCGCCACCGGCTACGGTAAATGGGGGATGACCAGCGGAACGCTGGCTGCACGTATGATCGCAGATCAGATTCAGGGGAAGACGAATCCATACAGCAGCCTGTACGATCCTTCCCGCTTCAAGGCCAACCCCGGCATCAAAAACTTCATTGTTCAGAACGCCAATGTCGCCAAAGAGCTGGTGGCCGGCAAAGTGGAGATTATCCGCAAAAAGACAAGCGATCTTGAGCCGGATGAGGGCGCGGTTGTCTTTCATGACGGCAAACGCGTCGGGGCTTACCGTGACCCTGAAGGGCAGCTGCATCTGGTCGACCGGACCTGCACCCATATGGGCTGTGAATGCGAGTGGAATAACGCCGAACGTTCCTGGGATTGCCCTTGTCACGGCTCCCGCTTCTCCTATGAGGGTAAGGTGCTGGAGGGCCCGGCTACATTGCCGCTTACGAAGCTTACGCCGGAAAAGTGATTGTCCGCTTCCGCTCAGGTATAATAGGGTTGTAAAGGAACCTCAATAATCGAGCGATAGGGAGCGTGAAGAAAGGTCATGGATTTAAGAGGAAAAAGCATTGTGATCACAGGTGCCGGTAAAGGAATCGGCAAAGCATTAGCGATGGCATTAGCCAAAGAGGGCGCAAACCTGGGCCTGATCTCCAGAACATCTGCGGATCTGGAGGCACTGAAATCAGCCTTGACCGAAGTCTATGATGTCAAGGTAAGCATTGCTGTAGCCGATATTTCTGTACGTGAAGAGGCGGAGCGGGCCGTTGTCTCGCTGCAGCATGAGCTGGGTGCCTTCGATGCGCTGATTAATAATGCCGGGATCGCCAAATTCGGCACCTTCCTGGAAATGGATCCGGCTGACTGGGAGAAGCACATGGAGGTCAATCTGTTCGGTACCTATTATGTAACCCGTGCAGCTCTGCCAGCCATGATTGAGCGCAGCAGCGGTAACATCATCAACATTTCCTCCACAGCCGGTGAACGCGGCTTTGCTACCGGTTCGGCCTACTGTGCCTCCAAGTTTGCCCTTATGGGCATGACTGAAGCACTCGCCCAGGAGGTGCGCAAGCACAATATCCGGGTCGTGGCGCTGACGCCAAGCACAGTTAATACAGGTCTGGCCGAAAATGCCGGCCTCAAGATCGGCGATGAAGACCGGATGATGCAGCCGGAGGATGTAGCCGAACTGACCTTAGCTGCACTGAAGCTGCCGGATCGCGTATTCCTGAAAACCGCAGGCATCTGGACGACTAATCCGCAATAAATAAGCTTGGCTTAGCTGATACTTTACGACACTTTGACTTTGAGGGGGAACTGCTATTATGCTGGTCATCACCAATACAATAAAGGTCAAGGAAGGCCACGGGGCAACCCTGGCCCAGCGTTTTGGAGGGGCAAACGGCGTACAGGCCATGCCCGGCTTTGTCCGGCTGGAAGTATGGCACAGTGCCGCCAAAGAAGGCGTGGAAGAGCTGAAAGTCTGCACCGTATGGGAGAACGAGGAAGCGTTCAAGGGCTGGACAGCCAGCCCCTCCTTCCGCGAATCACACCGCGGGGCTGGCGGAAATGAAGTCATCCTGGGCGCTTCGCTCGACAAATACGAGCTTGTGATCAGCCGCCAGCCGGAGCAATAAATATCCCCCTGCATACCGCAGCAGGTTATACAGGAACAGGGATGCCAGCCTTAGACCTTAAAGGTCTAAGCGAAGGCATCCCTGTTTGTTGTTCAGGCTTAAGCTGCAGCCTTAATAATGTTCATCGGCGCTGGCAGGCAGCGGTTTCTCCAGCTCCTGATGCTTGCCGGGCCAGAATGCCAGGCGGCCAAAGAGCACGGTGATCGCCGGCACCAGAAACGGCCGGACGATGAAGGTATCTAGCAGCACCCCGATTGCGGTAATGATGCCAAACTGCACCAGTACTTGAATCGGCAGGCTGGCAAGGACAGCGAAGGTTCCTGCCAGAATAAGCCCGGCGGAGGTAATGACCGATCCGGTTTCATTAACCCCTTCAGCAATCGCCTGCTTCAGCGGCATCCGTTTGCGCTTCTTCCAGATATTGGAGATCATGAAGATATTATAATCCTCACCGAGTGCAACCAGGAAAACGAAGGAATACAGCGGAATCGATCCCTGAATCGCATCAGCGCCCAGTACATAGTGAATGATAATCCAGCCGAGCCCAAGGGCCGAGAAGAAGGACAGAATGACGGTTGCCACCAAGTAGACGGTTGCCGTCACCGACCGCAGATAGATCAGCAGCAGCAGGGTAATCATTCCGATAACCACCGGTATGATCAGGTCGGTATCGCGTTCACCCAGCTCTTTGGTATCATACTGGGTTGCCGTCTGCCCGCTGATCCATACACTGTCTTCCGCATGATCCAGGCCTGATTCAACCAGCGCCTGCTCAGCCGTTTCCTGCAGCGCTGGAATATGGCTCATCGCCTCAAGTGAATACGGATTGCTCTTGAATTCAATATCAAAGCCTACAATATCCTTATTGACCGCACCCTGTTGCGGGTCGGATACCGTACTTATATAGGAGATCCCTCCCAAAACGGCCTTAAAGTCTTCTCCGCTTACTTTTCCTTGCGTATCAATGATCAGCTTAGCGGGAGCCAGCTCCCCGGGGGAGAATTGCGAGCCGATCAGATCAAAGCCTTCCCGCGACTCCATATCCTCCGGAAAAGAAGACAAGATATCATATGTGAATTTAATCCCGCTGGAGAAGGAGGCCAGAATGCCAAGACCGATAATCGTTACCGCCACAATCGTCCAGGGACGGGAGACCACCAGGCCGCCGATCCCCTTTTTGCGGGTTTTGGGCTTTGGAGCCGGTTTGCCTTTGGCTCTTGCGCGCTCTGCTTCCATCTGCGGTGTGCGCGGCACAAACGGGAAGAACGACATCCGCCCGAAGATCGCCAGCAGAGCCGGCACCAGTGTCAGGCTGGCGATACCCATAATAAGAATGGATACGCTGAACGGAACCGCAAAGCGGTGATAGGCTCCATACTTCGCCAGCAGCAATGCAAACAGCGCAAGCACGACCGTGAAGCCGCTCATCGCAATCGCTCCGGAAGAATGGGTGATCGCACTAAGCAGTGCGCGCCCTTTGTTCTCTTCCACTTTAAGCATCTGACGGAACCGCGAGATCAGGAAGAGGCAATAGTCGGTTCCCGCGCCGAACAGCAGCACGGTCATAATCGATACAGCCTGGGAATCGACAGCAATCCAGCCCTCCCGGGCCATAAGTCCAAGCAGCGGACTCGTCACGCCATAGGCAAATCCTACCGCTACCAGCGGAATCAGCGCCAGAATCGGCGAACGGTAGATCAGCAGCAGGAATACGAGCACCAGAACGACCGTCGCGATCAGCAAGGAGACATCCGCATCCTTGAACAGGCCGGTTGCATCAATAGAAATTCCAACAGGGCCGGATACCCGCATGCTCAGTTCACTGCTGTCCACCTTAGCCGCAGCAGGATCACTGCCCGTCTCCGTACTAATGATTGACTTCATTTCCGTTATCGCTTCACCCAGCTGATCACTGTCTGCGGTCTTATCAAAGAGCACCGGTGTGACCAGTGTACTGCGGTCCTCCGACAGTGAGGCCTGCAGCGCCTGCGGCGGCAGCTGTCCGAGCGGCGGTACATAATTCTGATGCGGTAGCGGTTTCTGCTCCAGCTTGCCGTATACCGCAATAATATGTACTAAATCCTCCTCCGATAAACCGCCTTCCCGGTGCCACACCAGCAGTGCCGGCACACCGCTGCCGCTTGGAAACTCCTGTTCCGCAACAGCAGCTGCCCGTACGGACTGGGCGGTTTCGGGAAGATTTTGCGCATTGTTCAGTACCTGCGAATTTACGGAAGGCCACAGAACTGTAAGTATCCCCACCAGCACAATCCATATCAGCAGAGTGATCCATTTTGTAGTACGGCCTGCCACCCATTTCCCGTAGCCCGACATTTGATCAATCCTCTCTTTACCCCGGCCCCCACAAAAATGAGCCGCGGGTCATTTTATTACCCTTATCATATATACCCTAAAATTTTTAAGCAAATCTTTTTTTATAGACTGTGAATTTAATATAGCTTCACTTCTTTCATTCTTCACTTTATTGTCCCCTCTGATACAGGAAACGCCCCTCTGTTTCTAGTAGTATAAGTCTACTGAAACAGAAGGGCGTTCGTCCTTTGTGGTAACTATTCTAATTAAAGCGGGTTAGGCTGCTCTATCTTTAGCCTGCATCCGGCAGGTCATCGCCTGAGAATTGGCTGTTATAGAGATCGGCATAGAATCCGCCCTGTTCCAGCAGCTCGACATGCGTACCTTTTTCAATCACACTGCCCTGGTTCATCACCAGAATGAGGTCAGCGTCGCGGATGGTTGACAGACGGTGGGCAATAACAAAGCTTGTTCTGCCGGTCATCAGCGTCTTCATCGCTTTCTGAATCTGCACTTCAGTCCGGGTATCTACGCTGCTGGTCGCTTCGTCCAGAATCAGAATCGAAGGATCGGCCAAAATTGCCCGGGCAATGGTCAGCAGCTGCTTCTGACCTTGTGAGATATTGGAGGCTTCCTCATTCAGGATCGTATTGTAGCCGAGCGGAAGTGTACGGATAAAGTGATCGGCGTGCGCAGCTTTGGCAGCCCGGATAACATCGGCTTCGGTCGCGCCTTCCCGGCCATAAGCGATATTGTCGCGGATGGTACCATTGAACAGCCAGGTGTCCTGAAGCACCATACCGAATTTGCTGCGCAGCTCACTGCGCTTCATGTCGGTAATATTCACGCCGTCGATGATAATCTCCCCGCCGCTGATTTCATAGAACCGCATCAGCAGGTTGATCAGCGTCGTTTTACCGGCACCGGTCGGCCCTACAATTGCAATTGTCTGTCCGGGACTGACATCAATGTTCATGTCCTCAATCAGAATCGCATCCGGTTTGTATCCAAATTTCACATGGCGGAACTCCACAGCACCTTCTTCCGCAGCTTTGGCCTGTTTCGCCAGGGAGGATGAAGTCTCAGGCACTTCCTCTTCTTCATCCAGCAGTTCAAAGACACGCTCTGCTGAAGCAATCGTCGATTGAATAATGTTGGCGATGTTCGCAGTTTGGGTAATCGGCATTGTAAACTGGCGCGAATATTGGATGAAGGCCTGAATATCACCGACTTCAATAACCTTCTTAGTAACAAAAATCCCGCCGACCACACAGACCAGCACATACCCCAGATTACCGATGAACATCATCAGCGGCATGATCATTCCGGACATGAACTGGGAACGCCAGCCGGAGTTATAAAGGTCATCATTGATTTTGTTGAACTCGTTAAGCGACTGCTGCTCACGGCCGAAGGCTTTTACAATCCGGTGACCGGTATACATTTCCTCCACGTGGCCGTTTAACTGGCCGAGCGATTTCTGCTGGCCGATGAAATATCCCTGAGAGCGTTTGGTGATCGCCATAATAACTACAAAGCTAAGCGGCAGGGTAACTATGGTGATCAGAGTCAGCCAAGGGCTGATCGTCAGCATCATGATGATAACGCCGATAATGGTCACAATGGACGTAATCAGCTGGGTTAAGCTCTGCTGCAGCGTTGTACTGATGTTGTCCACATCATTGGTTGCGCGGCTGAGAATTTCCCCATGGGTCCGGGAATCGAAATATTTCAGCGGCAGGCGCTCCAGCTTGCTGTTGATCTGCTCACGCATATCGAACACAACCTTCTGGGCAACGTCAGCCATCACATACTGTTGGATATAGCTGAACAAAGCGCTGAACAGGTACAGACCGCCCAGAATAAGCAGAATTTTATTCACATAATCAAAATCAATCGCAGCTCCCGGGACACCCATCAGCAGCCCGTAAGCTCCTTCGAACAGCTTGGTTGTGGCTTTACCCATGACCTTCGGGCTGAAAATACTGAATACAGTACTGGCTATGGCCGTAATAAACACGATAAGCAGCTGCACCTGACGGGGCCGCAGATACGTGATCAGCCGGCGGAGCGTGCCTTTGAAATCCTTGGCCTTCTCCGGAGGCATTCCCATGCCGGGTCCGCCGTGACCTGGTCCGAAACCGCCGCCGCGGCGGGCCGGAGGCTTCACTTGCCGATTTTGCTCACTCATGCTATTTCCTCCTCTGACAACTGCGAGGATACGATCTCGCGGTACACTTCACTATTCTCCATCAGTTCGCGGTGATTGCCGATTCCGGCAATGGTGCCTTCATCCAATACAATAATCCGGTCGGCGTCCATAACCGTGCTGACCCGCTGGGCGACAATCAGCACCGTTGATTCCGTGGTCTCCTCTTTAAGTGCAGCCCGCAGCTTAGCATCCGTCTTAAAGTCGAGTGCGGAGAAGCTGTCGTCAAACAAGTATACTTCCGGTTTTCTTACCAGAGCCCGGGCAATGGAGAGCCGCTGCTTCTGGCCGCCGGAGACATTGCCGCCGCCTTGGGCGATCTCCGAGTTAAAGCCTTCCTTCATCGCCGAGACGAAGTCATATGCCTGCGCTACCTTTGCTGCATGAATAACCTCTTCATCGGTAGCGTCATCTTTACCGTAGCGGATATTCTCGCTGATCGTTCCGGTGAACAACACCGCCTTTTGCGGGATATAACCGATCTTGCTGCGCAGATCCTCCTGTGTCATCTCACGGACATCCACACCATCCACCCGTACGGCGCCTTCAATGACATCATAGAATCTCGGAATCATGCTGAGCAGTGTAGATTTGCCTGATCCGGTACCGCCGATAATGGCGGTAATCTCACCGGGGCGGGCGCTGAAGCTGATCCCGGACAGGGCCGGCTGCTCCGCTCCCGGATAGGAGAAGGACACGTTGTCGAATTCGACAAAGCCATGCATGGCATCACGTCCGTCTTTTTTGGTGGCTGTAGCTGTAGTCTGAAGCTCTCCTCTAGTCGGGTCATTGATCTCAGGCTGCATATCGAGCACTTCGTTGATCCGCAGTGCGGAAGCGGAAGCTCTGGGAATCAGAACGAACATCATGGATACCATGATCAGGGAGAACATAATTTGCATCGCATATTGAATAAAAGCCATCAGCGAGCCAACCTGCAGATCGCCGTCGCCAATCCGGATACCGCCGTAATACAGAATGCCGATCATCGAAAAGTTCATGACAAGCATCATAACAGGCATTAATCCGGCCATGATTTTGTTAACCTTAATGGCAGTTCCCGTCAGATCCTGGTTGGCTGCACTGAACCTTCTGTTCTCATGATCGATCCGGTTAAATGAACGGATAACACGGATACCGGTCAAATGCTCGCGCAGCACACGGTTCAAGGTATCCAGCTTGACCTGAATCGCTTTGAACAGCGGCAGCCCCTTCATCCCGATGAAGAAAATTGCTCCTACGAGCACCGGAATTACAACTACAAAGATCAGGGACAGCTTGGCATCCTCCGACACCGCCATAATAATCCCCCCGATCATCATCATCGGAGCACCGACCATCATGCGGAGCATCATTGTCAATACGGTTTGTACCTGGGTAATATCGTTAGTGGTGCGTGTAATCAGTGAAGCTGTGCCGATTTTGTCAAATTCATGCAGCGTAAAATTCTCTACATGTTTGAACATTTTCGAGCGGGTGTTTTTCCCGAAGCCTGCGGCTACCTTCGCCGACAAATAACTGGCAATCACGGAACAAAGCGCACCGCCGCCTGCCACAAGCAGCATGTAGGCACCGATTCTCCAGATATAGTCGCGGTCGCCATGTACGATTCCTTTATCCACGATGTCGGACATCAGGGTTGGAAGATACAAATCGCCCATGGATTGCAGAAAGACCAGGATTAATACAGCTGCAACGCCCCACCGAAAGGGCTTAAGTCCTTTTAACAATTTAATCAAGTTTCTCATCTCCGTTCATTTGTAACCGGTCTAAGTCAGGCCGCGGATTATTTTCTATAAACCCATGTACCTTCAGTAAGAGATCCGCCAGAAGGGTGCTCTCTTCTTCACCCAAATATTCCACCAGCTTGTTCAGGGAAGCATCCATATGCTCTCTCGCTTTTCTTGTGATCACTCTGCCCTGCTCCGTCAGCCGGATGCGCACCACTCTCCGGTCAGAAGGATCCGGCTGTCTCTCGACCATGTCCTTGGCCTCAAGGCTGTTGATAAGCTGCGTAACTGTGGGAGGCGTTATCCCCAGCAAACGGCTGATTTCGGATACTTTGAGCCCTTCCTCCGCAGAACGCGATTTTCTTGCAAGGCATATCAGTAAAGTCATTTCACTTGGCTTATGCCCTTCAACAGCCTGATGCACATGTGCTTTACGCAGCTGCCGCAGAGCCATAAACAGCTTTTGTGCGACTGGATTTTCATTGTTTATCCCAATGCTTCCCATCCCCTTATTTTACTTAGGTTAACTAATAATTAAATACAATACTAATTAGGCTACCTAATTATATTTTCAATACAAATCTTTGTCAAACATTGAATGCGCTATCAAATATTACGGAATGACGAACAAATCAGCAGCACTGCAGTACGCCAAAACTCCCCCGCCGGGGGCGGAGGAGCGGTTTGTTTAATTCATTTAAGAGACCCGCTTAGAAGGAACGCTCCGCCATGGCAGAACACCGTTCCCTGCTGGCAGCCCGCTCCTGATTTTTTCTTAGTCCTTTAAGGAGTTCACCGTACCGCAGCAGTTGCTGCCCGTCCGCTCTCTCGCGGCTCTCTTCAAATAACGTTACACATTCGAGGATGTCTTTGGCGCTGTTAAGCTGAATTGCTGCCTTGAGACATTGCAAAATATAATCGATACCCCGGTTATATTGTCTGCGTTCTGAATAGTATAAAGCCAGCTGATACCCGAGCCGGTAGATCCGTTCAATGTTGAGGGGATCCTGAAGCTGTTCGAACCGGGCCATTTCCGCTGAAAACTGTTCCACTACATGATCTACAGAAAAACCGAAACGGTTGGCAGCCTCCAGAATACTCACCAGGCCGGGCAGAATCTCACTGGGCTGCTTCGCCATATATGCCGTATAATCCGGCAGAACCGCAAAATTCCCCACCTGCATTTCCAGGGTAAAGCTATTGCCAACAGCAAAGGAACGGAAGGCATCGACGATGCGCAGCCCCTCTTCATCCAGCAGTTCAAACCAGCCCAGGTCAGCATACATAGCCGTAAACCTTTGGGCTTCTTCATATTTCCCCTGTTTGGTGAGCGCGGTTGCCTTCATCAAATGTCCATGGGCATAATACAGCACCAGCGGCCGCAGCAGATGTAACTCTTCAGTACGTCTGCCCGTCTTCTTCCGCAGCTGCTCCCGGTAAATCCCGTCGGCCAGTGCCCTCAGCTCATCCGTGTATCTCTCCATGTCTGACCACCGGTGCAGTGTGAAGCAGACATTTGCCAGCTTAAGCAGCCCGTCCAGCTGCAGATGGTCTGGAATGCGGCCGCGGAACGGCTCAAAGGTGATGACCGCCCGCAGCATTTCCTCCATATCCACAACAGACTCCAGCGATTTGAAGATACGGTACTGGCTGATCGCCAGACGTTCGGAAGAGCTGTCCTGCTCATGTTCAACAATGATTTTATAAAAGGCCTTTGCTTCCTGAATCTTCCCGCCGGCAAATAATTTCTCCGCTACCGAGTAGACCACATCCAGCGGTTTGGGATATTCCATGATTCTGTTTATAATGTCATCGACACACTGCTGTTTACCAATCTCCACACAACGGATTAAAAAGGGCTCCACCCTGCGGCGCGAGACCTTATCTTCACTGAAGCATTCATCTACATAAAGGGTATAGAACCATCCCTCCGGGAATCCAAAGGCCTTCGTGAGCGTATCCAGTTGCCCCAGGGAAACCGGCTTAGGCGGATTACCGTGAAGAATGGCGCTAAGACTCCCCCGGTTGAGGCCGGATACTTTCGCAAATGAGGCGAGGTTATACCCGGAGCGGAGCAGATTATTCTCAATTTCGGAGCGTAATGTTGTCAGTTTCATCTCCACCCGGCACCTTCCTCAGCGGCTTAAATAAACTCTTCTATTAATTGCCATTATAGGGGATGACTATAGAAAGCACAACAAAAGGGCCCCGCGGCAGCGGGACCTTCATTATAAAAACATAATTAATTTTAATGGTTTATCCTGGTAAAGCGGCGAAGGAATGACACCTGATATCTCTATTACAAAAATAAGGCTGCAGGTACAGTAAGTACTACTGCTGGAAGGCTGCCTTGCTTCTAATCCGCTTACTTTTGGTGATTTTCCCGTACGGGGCGTCTTCATTTTGGCGGCTCCGCAGACTCTCCATCATTTTGTTCTGAGCCAGGACAATGTATCCGTCCAGCCGTTGACTGAGCTCCACAACCGTATGGTCGCTGAGGCTGCGTTCCTGCGCTACCTCCAGCAGCTCGCTTCTAAGGCTCTCTATAGTAATAAATAACTCATCTTCTCTATAATCTCTTCTAGGCTCTTCATGGGAAGTCCGGTAAAAATTCACGTTTAGTCACCTGCCCTCTATCAACTTCTCCACTATCATAAGGCATGATGCCAAAAAACATATTTTGAAAAAAAAGAAAAAATTGTCGAAGATATTACAAGTGTAAATTTACATTTATTCATTTTTTCCCGCTTGTTCCGGGGGAAGATAACGCTCCCCAAGCACGCGCATGGCAAAAGCAATCCATTCCTTCGCTGCGAAGGACAAATAGCGGTCTCTGCGCCAGATCATGCCAAGCTGCCAGGGAATGACCGGCTCTGTCAACGGAATAACCGCAATCCGTGTACGGTCCATATCCCGGCAGATTGTCTCCGGCAGCAAGGCGATACCCATCCCGGCTGCCACCATCCGGCTGATTAAGTCCCATTGCGAGCTCTCGTATACGACCTTCGGCTGAAAACCAGCCTTCACGCATTCCGTAATAATCCGGTCATGCAGGGCAAAATCCTCGCGGAACAGCACAAACTCCTCCGCCTCCAGCTCCTTCAGGGCAACAAAGTCCGCACCCGCCAGACGGTGCCCTACCGGCACCAGAAGCTCCAGCTTCTCTTCCACAAAAGTAAAGCAGTGAAATTTAGCCGTATTTACAGGAAGCACAATGGCCCCGATATCCAGCAGGCCCGTCTCCACGTCATCTTCTACTTTTTTGGCTCCGTCTTCATGCAGGCGGATGGTCACGTCCGGATAACGCCGGTGGAACTCCCCGATGACCGCAGGGAAAAAGCTTGCCCCCACCATGGGCGGCAGACCGATACGGATATGGCCGCGCTGCAGATTGCGCAGACCGTCCAGCTCGGAAGAGAGGCTGACGAAGGACTCTACAATATTTTGCGCTTTTGCCAGCAGGATTTCACCCGCATCGGTTAATCTTATGCTTTTGCCTTCACGGTAAAAAAGGTCTGCCCCAAGCTCTTCCTCCAGATTGCGGATCATTTTGCTGATCGTCGGCTGGGTAATAAACAGGGATTCCGCCGCTCTGGAGAAGCTGTTCAGCCTTGCCGCCTGCACAAAATACTGCAGCTGTCTGATTTCCATATCCTCACCTCATGTATAGACAAAAGGAATGTCACTTATTCGTTATATTCATTTTACCTATGAAAATAATTGTTGTAAACTTTCATTAGAATGAAAGGAGCGAAGCCTTATGAAAAAAATAACTATAGGCTTGCTGCAGGTTGCCGGACTTACGGCCTTCTCCATGCTTATTAATACCCTAACCCCTATGCTGCATATTCCCATTCCCGGAAGTATCATCGGGATGATCATTTTGTTCCTGCTGCTGGAATCCGGTACGGTCCGCTTGAACTGGGTCGAGGTCGGTGCCTCCTGGCTGCTTGCCGAACTGCTGCTGTTTTTCATTCCCTCCGCTGTGGGAGTGATGAAATATTCAAGACTGCTTGAGGCAGACGGCCTTCAGGTGCTGGCGGTGGTTCTTGTCGGAACCTTTGCCGTCATGGCCGGCTCCGGACTGCTTACCGGCGCAATTTATAAAGTAAAGGAGCGTAGAGACTCATGATTACAGGAATGCTTCTGCTCGGCCTCACGCTGCTGGTCTATCTGCTGGCGAAACGGATCTATACTTCCAGCGGCAAAATGTATTTCTCTCCGCTCATCATCACCCCGCTGATTATTATCAGCATTCTGCTGGTGACGGGAATTCCTTATGACTCTTACAATGCGGGGGGCCAATGGCTGACTAAGCTGCTGCAGCCGGCGACTATCGCCTTTGCGATCCCACTACATAAAAACTTCAAGGTGCTCAAAAAGCACGCCGCCGAAATTGCGGCTGGCGTGCTGTCAGGTACGGTAATTGCCGTTCTTTCTTCCATGCTGCTGGCCAAATGGCTGCATTTAAGCGGTGAACTGGCTACCAGTCTTGTGCCCCGGTCGGTAACTACCCCGATCGCCATGAGCATCTCGCAAAGCATCGGCGGCGTCCCGAGCATCACGGCTGTTTTTGTCATCCTGACCGGTGTACTGGGAACGATGATGGGACCTTCCGTACTGCGCCTCTTCCGCATTGACAATGAAATTGCGCGCGGTGTATCGCTGGGAACCGCTGCGCACGGTACCGGTACCTCCAAGGCCTTCGAGTTCAGCTCTCTGACCGGTACCATCTCAAGTATCGCTATGATTCTGACAGCGCTGTTCTCCATTGGCCTTGCGCCTGCGCTGCTCACTGTTTTCCTCCACTAGGCCGACCCCGCTTGGGCCACAGCCCTGCTGATCTGTAATACGGATCAGCAGGGCTTTTTTCTACAGCTTAACCGGCAGGCCGCTCTCTGCTGAATCAAAAGCTGCGCAGGTCACTTTCAGCGTCTTATAGCCGTCCTCATAATCACTCAGAATACGCGAACGGTCTCCGGTCCGTACTGCATGCAAGAATGCTTCGCTCTCCGTCAGGTAGGGATTCCCTGTGCTCACATATTCTTTGCTGTCGCCGCTGCGCGTTTCCAGCAGACGCTCTGGATTCCAGTCCAGCAGCCCGTTGTCATTATAGAAGCTGATGCCGCAGTGGCCCACCCCGCCCGGCAGCACGCAGGTATTGGAGATGTTCGCGATAATACCGCTTGCCAGCTTCAGCGATACGGTGCCGACATCCGACACGGTCACCCCTTCATGCCGCTCATGCATGATCCGGTTGCCGAACAGCCCGTAGACCTCCGTTACTTCACCGGCCAGATACCGCAGCAGGTCCACGATATGAGTGGTCTGTTCCGTAAATTGTCCGCCGGACTGCTCCTGATTGCGCCACCAGGCTACGCCCGGCATATCGCCCATCCATTGTCCGACGATCATGCCCACCTTATCGCCTTCCAGCGCCGCCTTCAGCCGCTGGATATTCTCCTGATAGCGGAAGTGATAGCCCACCGAGGTCAGCAGATTATGCTCCTTGATATCCTGCAGGAGGCTGGCCGGAATTTCCGTGCTCGAGCCCAGCGGCTTCTCGATGAAGAATGGAATCTCCCGTCTAATCAGCGCCCGCTCTATGGCCCCGTGTGATTGCGGAGGCACACAAATATAGACCGCGTCCAGCTTCTGGGCATCCAGCATGTCCGTAATTTCCCCATAGCCTTCAGCCCCGTAAGGCCGGGCCATGTCTTCGCCCTTGGCCTGGCTGCTGCCGCATACGGCTTTGAGCGACACATCCTCCATTCCCGCCAGCAAATCCGCATGTACTTTGGAGAACCAGCCGGTGCCTACGATTCCGATATTAAGTGTCATATTATTCCCTCCTGTGGTGGCTATATAAAATGAATTCTTGATTTACCAACTGGCGTAGTGCGCGACTACGGGGAATGTTTGGACTTTCGACCGCTGTTGTCTCCAGATTTCTTATATTAGACCGCTTCTCGCGGTTGAAATCCGGAGACAAAGGCGGACGCTGACGCTCCTACAGTTCCAAACTTCCCCTTCGCCGCTTTTCGCCTTTTTGTATTTTTTATAATCACTTTATATAGCCTAATTTTTTCAGCCTCTTTTACAGCCTTTTATAGTTTGCAATTCTTTAATTATATAAACAATTATAAGCGCTTACGTCATGACAAGGTAGTCCCGCCATTCCTCAGGAAGCAGACCCCGGTAAGGATGCTGGAGGAAACGGTCATCCGCCAGTATAATCGTTCCGTTGTCGCTCTCGCTGCGGATCAGCCGGCCCCCCGCCTGCAGCACCTTGCACATGCCCGGGTAGACATAGGCATAATCGAAGCCGTTCTTACCCTGGGATTGGAAATAAGCGCGCAGCAGATTACGCTCAAGCCCTACCTGCGGCAAACCGACGCCCACGACCATTACACCGTTCAGGCGGTCGCCCGGCAAATCAACCCCCTCCGAGAAAATCCCGCCCAGCACGGCGAAGCCAAGCAGGGTCTGCGGATTATCCGGGCGGAAGGAGGCGAGAAAGCTCTCCCTGTCCGGTTCGCTCATACCGGTGCTTTGCACAAGCGTGGGGACCTCCGGATATTTCTCAGTAAACAGCGCATATACATTCTGCAGATAAGCATAGGAAGGGAAAAACACAAGATAGTTGCCTTTACGGGCTGTCATTCCCTTCAGCGCATCACAGAGCGGGAACAGGGAATCCTCCCGGTCTCGGTATCGCGTGGATACCGGAAGCACGGATACCTGCCATTGTTCCTTATGAAAAGGCGAAGGAACCATCAGGCTGTAATCCTCCTCCCGCGCCCCCAGCATGTCCCTGTAATACGAGAGGGGGGACAGCGTTGCCGAGAACAGAATCTGGCTGCGGAAGCTTTTGCCCATTTGCTGCAGCAGGTAGGAAGGATCCAGATTGAACAGCTTCAGATAGACATCCCCGCGCTGAACCTCGGCATAGGTAATATACCGCTCATCGTAGATTTTAAAAGTACGCAGCATGCCCTGTACCGCATAATACGTATCCAGCAGCCCGTCTCCGTCCCCGTCTTCCCCGGATGGTGCAAGAAGCGGCAGAGAGGGGGACAGCAGCTGAGCCTCCGCTTCGAGGGCAAAGGCCTCCAGTAAGGGGGGAAGCTCCTCCGGATAATTGCCCCATTCCCCCTCGCCTGTTTCACTGCAGCTTTTGCGCAAAGCAATAAAGAAGGCATTGACTGCTTTGGCTGCTGTGCTGAGGGCTTTATTGCCCGATTTATACTGCCGCTGCAGCGCAAGAAACGGCGCCTTGGACAGGCTTGCCGAATACATTTCACGGCCGCGGTCTACCAGATTATGCGCTTCATCCACCAGCAGGACTGTTTTCTTCTTCCGTTCCTCCGGCAGCCGCTTAAGGCTGATCCTGGGATCATAGATATAGTTGTAATCACAAATGACCGCATCGCAGGCATAGGCGGCATCGAGCGAGAACTCGAACGGGCAGATTTCATGCTTCCTGGCATACGAGGCAATAACCTCCTGTGTCATCAGGGTCTCATGCTCAAGCATATCCAGCAGCGCCGTATTAATCCGGTCATAATAACCTTCTCTATAGGGGCAGAATTCCTTGCTGCAGAGGCCTTCCTCTCGGAAGCAGGCCTTGTCCTTGGCTGTAAGTGTAATGGCATGCAGATGCAGTCCCTGATCGACCAGCATAGCTATCGCCGCTTGGGCAGCCAGCCGGTTCACCGTCTTGGCCGTCAGATAGAACAGCCCGGCAGCTTTGCCTTCCCCCAGCGCTTTCAGTGCCGGAAAGAGCGTAGACATGGTTTTGCCGATGCCCGTCGGTGCCTGTGCAAACAGATTGACGCCGTCCGAAACCGACTTATAAACTGCAGCAGCGAAATGCCGCTGTCCCTCCCGGTAAGCGGGAAAAGGAAACGACAACTGCCGGATGCTGATGTCCTTCTTGTTCCCGTGGCGGACCATCAGCTCTGCATAAGGAGCGTACTTGGCAACTGTATCCGCAGCGAAGGCGCCCAGTTCCTCCCGCGTAACATTCCTGTACAGGCTCTGCTGCTCCTCACCGCCGCGCCGGACGTAGGTAAGCTTCACTTCTATACCGGCTAGCTCCTGCTCAAGACAAATCATGTAGGCATACATAAGCGCCTGCGCCCAGTGAACATCCCGTCCTGCGAAATCCGGCTCCAGCAGCTCGGCCGTAGATTTAATCTCTTCCACCGTAACGGTCCCATTCTCTCCGGTTAACAGGCCGTCACACCGTCCATCGATGACGAATAGAAGCCCTTCATGAGGAATCTCCGTCTTGAGGTAGACCTCCTTGCGGTCACCTTCCTTATATTGCTTTTGGATATGCTGATGAATACGTGTCCCCTCTGCCATTGCCGCACCGCTGCGGAATCCCGGCTCCAGGCTGCCGCTGCTGAACACATATTCCACCAAAGTCCTTACCGAAAGGGAAAACACCGCGTATTCCATATATAGAGTCCACCTCCTTTATCCGCCTTGCCCTTTTTGGCGCAGGCAGTCATTTTCGTGCTTTTTTCCCTGTATACCCTCATTTGAGTACGATAATCTCTGCTGCAGAGATGCGCATCTGATCTTACGCATTCCACGGGGCTTATACGGCATTTCTGTTTTTTGACATTCAACGGCCAGCGCTGCATAATAAGTTCTATTAATATGGAATTTTCTTGTCTTTACGCTGCATCCTCCCAGCCGGGAAGCGGCGTTTCATCCCGCAGAAAGAAGGCGAAGCTGTGTCATCTTTAACAATTAGACGGTGGTTGGTCAAACCATTCATCTTTTTCACGATCATCTTTATCCTCAAAAGTTTCCTGGCCTGGGGCGTTATTTTCGGCGATTTGCTGTCCTGGAAATCTATAATTACTGAAATCCCTTTTGTCTGGGCCCTTTTTTGTCTCATTGAGGCCTTCGCCTCCAAACGGAAGCTCGGGTATTACATGCTGGTGAACCTGCTAGTTACCGCTATCTTTTTTGCAGCCATTATGTATTTCAAATATTATGGTGTCATTGTCACATACCATGCAGCCGAGCAGGTGAATCAGGTCACTGCTGTGCGCAACAGTGTATTTTCATTAATGGACCCGTATTATCTGCTGATTTTTGCCGATATCATTATTCTTGGGGCGTACTTCTTCTTTAATAAAAAAGGCCGAGATTATAAGAAGGAAAACATCAACCGCCGCACCGGAACCTCAAAGTTCTCATACAGCCTGCTGTTTGCAGTGTCATTCGGACTGTGCCTGTTCAACATTCTGCCCAATAAGGCCAGCATGAATGAAATCAAGAAAGCCCAGGAAATGGGTCTCCTCAATTATGAGGCTTATACCATTTTTGCTCAAGACAAACCGGAACTGGTGAAGGCCAGCGAGATTACCCAGGATGTTATTAACCAGGTGAAGGGCATCGACACGGCTGCGGTCTCCCCGTTCCAGGGTACGGCCAAAGGCAAGAACCTGATTATCATCCAGCTGGAGTCGTTCCAGAGCTTTTTGCTGGGGCTTACGATCGACGGCAAGGAAATTACACCGAACCTGAACAGTCTGATGAAAGACAGCCTGTATTTCCCTAACTTCTATCAGATGGTAGGCCAGGGGAATACATCAGATGCTGAATTTGTAGTCAACTCTTCCTTCTATATTCCGCCGCAAGGTGCGGCAACGATGTCTTATGTAGATAAAGAGCTGCCGAGTCTGCCCCGCCTGCTGCAGGCAAACGGTTATCAGACAGCAACCTTCCATACAAATGATGTGGAGTTCTGGAACCGCGGCGAACTATACAGCGCGCTGGGCTGGGAGCATTATTATGACCATAAGTTCTTCGGTGATGAGGATACCTTCTTCTTCGGGGCATCCGATGAAGTGCTCTACCGCAAAACGGCCGATCAGCTCAAAGAAATGGAAGGGGACGGCAAGCCGTTCTACGCTCAAGTGATTTCGATGTCTGCCCATCATCCGTTTACGATTCCTGCAGAGAAATACCAGATGAAGCTGCCGGAGCGTTATGAAGGCACTTTTGTCGGTGACTATGTCCGGTCCCAGAATTATGCTGACTATGCCTTTGGACAATTTGTTGAAGAGCTCAAAGCAAACGGCCTCTGGGACAACAGTCTGATCATGGTATATGGAGACCATATGGGGCTGCCGATTTATTCGCTGGATCATGACGATAAGGAATTAATGGAGGAAATATACGGGCATGAATACGGGTATGCCGACATGCTTAACATTCCGCTCATTATCCATGAACAGGGCAGCCTTGCGCCACAGACACTCGAACAGGTCGGCGGTGAAGTCGATATTATGCCGACAGCAGCCAGCCTGCTGGGTGTACCCATGGCTGACACTATTCATTTTGGCCAGGACATCACCGCCCAGACATACAATCTGCTGCCGCAGCGTTACTACCTGCCAACCGGGTCCTTTATCGCCAGTTCCGCATTGCTCATTCCCGGCAACAGCTTTGAGGACAATACGCAGTACACCCTTGCAGCCGGAGGGAAATCCCCTGCCGGAACCGAAGATGAATACACCCGTGCGCTGAGATTACGCCAGCTGTCGGACAGCTATGTTACGCAGCTGCCGGACAAAGCGCCGGACAAAGAATAAGCTCAGGTACTAATTACACAAACAGCCACGCTCCATTGTTGGAGCGTGGCTGTTTGTCGTTTCAACGGTATAAGCCGGCCGGTTATCGTTCCTGCTTCTCCAGCAGCATGTAATATTCGGCAAAATTCTTCAGTTCCTCCGGCTTCAAAATCGATAAGTGTTCGGTCAACAGAAGCAGCGACCGGTATTGTGCTTCTTTGAGCAGTTCCTCACCCTTCGTGGTAAGCGTCACACTGACGGCTCGGCGGTCATTCTCATCCGGAACACGGGCGGTAAGCTCCAGCAGCTCCAGACGGTCCAGCATGACGGTAACCGCGCTCGATTTCACCTCCAGCTTCTCGGCAAGCTGGATGACCCTCGCCTGCTTCTCTTGTGCAATGATATGCAGCAGGTGGAACTGCGGAACAGTAAGGCCCATTTCTTTATGCAAAGACATCTGTGATGTAATTCTGCGTTGTACTCTCCACATGGATAATCCCAAGGATTCTACCAACGGATCAATTTGCTGCGGCATTCCTTTCACTCCCAGTCCGTTTGTCCTGCATCTAGCGTATCATTTTTACAGGTTATGATTCAATGCTTTTTGTCTTTGGTATGACAAGTATCATTGCAAGGCTGCTTTTTTCAGACAAATTCGTCCTTTTTCGACACAAAAAAACTACATTCTCTGGACCCAGCGATGCGCTATAATCTTAGCAGTGATAGCAATTATCACATAAAATTAACTATAGTCAGGGTTGGTGGTGCTAAAAATGAAATTGGCAACAAAATTAACTTGGATGATGCTCATTGTATTACTTCTTGTCGGATCATCCATCGGGTTCTTCGGATACCGCGCTGCGTACAATCAATTAGATGAAGCCGCGGGTATTGAATTGGTAGGCTGCGCCAATATCACAACCGGCCTCGTTGACCCCGTTGACATAGCGGCTCTTGCCGCAGGAGACAACAGTAAACTTTCCGCCATCGAGGATCGTATTGGCTGGATTAATGCGCATAAACCGATTTTCAAGGAAGCATTCATCCTCTCCCTGGACGGCAAAGTTCTTGCCGCAGATGCTAATTTCAAAAAGAGGGGATATAAAGCAGGAGACTCCTTTTATTTTTCACAAAAAGATAAAGATATGATTACTACCATGAAGCATTCCGCATACTCCGAAGTTTATACATATCAAGGTACCTCTCTTAAAACCGGTTACGGCCCCATCTATCAGGATCACGACCCAACCAAACCTATCATTGCACTCATGGCTATCAATTTCGACGGTTCCCTGATTCAGGAACGGACACAGGATATCATTGTTCAGCCCTTCATTATCGGTATATCTATTCTGGCCGTAGCGATCCTTGCAGCATACCTGTTCATCCGCCGCCTGGTAAGTCCGCTGACTAAGCTCTCCAGTTCCGTAAACACCGTAGCTAAGGGTGATCTTTCCCATGATCCGCTCCTGTTTGACAGCAAGGACGAAATTGGCACACTGGCCCGTGATTTCAATGAGATGACGACGAGCCTGCGCACTCTTATCACTCAGGTCAATGATACTTCCATGCTGGTGGCCTCTTCCTCACAGGAGCTGTCCGCCAGTGCACAGGAGACGAACCGCGCCGGTGAACACAGCGTCAATGTAACCCTCGAATTAGCCGACGGGGCTCATACCCAGCTGCGAAATTTGGAGGGAAGCTACCGGTCGGTTCAGGAGATGTCCCGGTTCATCACTGAGATCGCCAATAATGCCGACAGCGCAATGAATACGGCTGCCAGCAATGCCCTTAAGGCCCGTACAGGCCGGGAATCTATGGATTCCACCACCTCTCAGATGCAGGTTGTTAGCGACAGCATTACTGACCTGTCTGAAATCATCGAATCCCTCGGCAGTCACTCCAAGGAGATCGAGAACATTGTGGGCACGATCGCCGGCATTGCGGAAGAGACGAATCTATTGTCTCTGAACGCAGCCATCGAAGCTGCCCGTGCCGGAGAAGAAGGCCGCGGCTTCGCCGTAGTTGCCGGATCAGTACGCAAGCTGGCAGAACGCTCCGCCCAATCCGCCGGCCAGATCGGCCAATTGGTCAGCCTGATTGTCACCCAAATGGACAAGGCCGGAGAGACGATGAAACGGTCTACCGGTGAAATGGTGGAAGGCCGAGAAATGATTATGGCCGCCGGACAGTCATTCTCCGAGATTGAACACTCCGTATCGGATATGTCCTCGCAGAGCCGGCAGATCTCGGAAACCGTACGCGAGCTGGCGCTGATCTCCGAGGGACTCGTAGAAGCGATCCAGAGCATTGTGGCCGTCTCCAACCAGACCGCCGAGGGTGCAGAGACATTGTCCGCCTCCTCGCAGGAACAGCTTGCCGCGATGCAGGAAGTGGAATCCTCCGCAGCCTTTCTCTCTTCGCTTGCGGAGAAGCTGCAGGTACTTGTCGAGAACTTTAAAATTTAGGATTTGTTAAAGGAAATCTTAATGAAAATGACCTTGGTTGAGGTTAAAGCCGCCGCTGCGGGGAATGTTTGGACTTCCGGCCGCTGTTATGTTTGGATTTCCTGAATAAAACCGCTGGACGCGGTAGAAATCCAAACATAAAGGCGTACGCTAACGCTCCTACAGTTCCAAACTTCCCCTCCGCCGCTACCACCTCAACATTTCATTTCAATTGCCTTTAAAGAATCCCTGCCTTTAAAAGGGGGGATGAAAAAAAGCAGCTAGTCCTCTTACCTCGGACTTGGCTGCTTTTTTAGTGCTTGTAAACAACACAGCTGCCCCGCGCATGAATGGATCACACACGGGGCAGCCTCAGATTAAAGATTAAAGGGACAGCTTGGAGGTGAATGATTCACCCCAAGCTGTCCCTTATACTAATGCCCAAAGACAAGAACAGGAATATTAATAGTCTAGTCTAAGCCGTGTTCTCAATAAACCACTGGCCCAGCTCATTCACCGGCATCGGACGGCCGTAATAGAAGCCCTGCATGACCCGGCAGCCCAATGACTGCAGCAGCTCGATCTGCTCCGGTGTCTCCACGCCCTCGGCCACCACCTCCATATTGAGGTTGCTGGCTATAGCAATAATATTGCTGATAATCGCTTTTTTGGAGTGCATCTTACTCTTGCGGATGAAGACCTGATCAATCTTCAGCGTATTCACCGGAATCTCATCCAGATTGCCGAGTGACGAGAAGCCGGTACCAAAGTCATCCAGCGAGACTCGTACCCCAAGGGCCCGGAGTTTGGAGAGCTGGGCAACCGTCTCTTCCATATTGTTCATGGCGATTGATTCGGTGATCTCCAGCTCCAGGAAATGTGGCTCCAGCCCCGAGCGAATGAGCGCCTCTTCCACTACATCATACAGGCTGCCGCCCTCAAACATCCGCGCCGACATGTTGATGGATACAGGCACGTTCGCTACCTCTGCCCGGTGCCACAGCATATTCTGGCCGCATACTTCGTGCAGCATCCAGTACGTGATCGGCACAATCAGTCCCGTCTCCTCGGCAATCGGAATGAATTCCGCCGGCGAGATAATTCCATGCTCCGGATGTCTCCAGCGCAGCAGTGCCTCAAGACCGACAGTAACATTCATGAGTGAATCCCACTTAGGCTGGTAGACTACCATAAATTCCGAACGGGCGAGTGCCCTGCGCAGATCCTTCTCCAGTGACATCCGCCGCACTTGATGACGGTTCATCTCCTGGTCGAATACACTGAATTTATTCTTGCCGGAGTCCTTGGAGGTATACAGCGCCGTGTCAGCGGCTTTCATAAGCGCAGAACGGTCCGTTCCGTGCACCGGAGCCATGCTGATGCCGATGCTGGCCGTCACATACAGCTCGTTGCCCTCGACACTGTAGGATTTCTTAATCTCCCGCAGAATATGCTGTGCCGCCTCCTGGGCATCCTCTATACCGCAATCGGGCAGAGCAATCAGAAATTCGTCGCCGCCGAGCCGGAAGACCTTGCCTTTCAGGGAGACACATTTTCTTAACCGGTCTGCGACCTCCTGCAGCAGCAAATCACCGACATCATGCCCGAGCGTATCATTAATCGACTTAAAGCGATCCAGATCCACAAAAAACACCGCACCTGAATTCACCCCGAAAAACTCATCCTTGAAATAACGCTCCAGACCATGCCGGTTCGGCAGCTCTGTCAGCGGATCATTATAGGCCATAATTTCCAGCACATGACGGTCGAGGAAAACGGCCCCTCCGGAGATGGCGAGCATAAACAGGGCAACCAGCGAAACTCCGGTCAGCAGGATAACATTCTCCATGGCAAATGGCTTTGTTCCAAGCCAGCTGTCAAGCTCCAAGCGGCTCGCTCTTAGGCTGATAAAGTGCATGCCTGTAACAGCGAAACCGATGAATAACGCGGAGCCAAGCTTCCAGAAATTAAAGTTCCCTTGTCCCCTGAATTTCCTGAATAAAAATATACCGACATAAGCTGCCAGCAGGGTGACGATTACGGAGATACCTTGGGCAACAGGATCGTAATGGAGATTGCCTTCTGTCTCCAGAGTGGAAATGCCGGCATAGTGCATCGCCCAAAGCCCGGCCCCAAGCACAACTGCACCAGCTACAAGCCAGAACCTGCGGATTTTACGGTTGGAATGGGAAACCTGGGAAATCAGGTTAAGCGCTGAATAAGCCGCTATTACAGCAAGTGCAAAAGATAGTAAAACAATCCATGTATTATAGTGGGTTCCCATCTGATCCATAGTTGACCTCTTCACCGGTTATATTATCATTATCGCTGCAGCTCATTCTCAAGTATAAAAACCTATTTACGAATATCAGATAAATGGAAGAGTGTAGAAAGATTATAGAGTTCCATGAGAAGTGACTTTAGCTGTATTCTACCTTGTATTTGCTATACTGTCTAAGTAAATACTGGAACTTTGACCCTTTTTTTGCCGAAGGCAATAATTGTCCATATTTGTCAAAGCCCTACAAGCGCAAGGTTGGAATCTGCCGCGGCCGCGAAGCTGCATCCGAGAAGGAAACACTCCAGATCCACCAGTTGGCGATTACCAGAATTGGAACATAGATATAAATTCCGAATGGTATCAGGGTGACCAGATAATGAAGTCCTGCAAAAAGTATCAATATAAACAGCTGCAGAAACGCGCTCCCTGTAAAATCCTTCTGTCTGGCCGCACTGTACTTTTCCGAAAAAGGAAGCGACTGCGGCAAAAGGCGGAAGCACAGTACGGAATATACAAGCAGGGACAGCAGCACAATGATCAGATGCGGCACCAGCCGTACTCCGAACAGCCACAGGAATATTGCTGACTCTATAACAAAAAGCGGCAGCAGCAAACGTAGAACAGCTGCCTTAAGCATGCCGCGGTAGACCGGAGCCGTCTCACGTATAGGAATAGCCTTATAAATCCAGGCGGCTTTGTAGCTTGTAGAATATCGCAGCATTTGCACAGCGGTCATCATCAGCAGGGCACAAAAATAGATGAACAAAAAGGCTCTGGAATTGCGGACTGCATCCATATTCCCGCTGCTCAGCGAGTTAAAGATGAAGATGAACGGCAGAATCAGGGATAGCCCGAAGGTGGGATATACCTTGAGCTTGAAATCCCGCTCATTACGCATCATCGACCAGGTGAAGCGGAAGAACATGGCCTCTTCTTTACTCCGGCAGACGATTTCTGACAAACGGCGCGGCAGGCGCCCGCTGTCTTTTCCTCCAACTCCCTGTTCCGCAAGCTTCTGCAGACTCCGCTCAAACAGCGGCATCAACTTAATGTAAACCGCAAGCAGCAGTACCGGAACCACGAGCGCCAGTACCGCCATTACCGTGAGGTTGGCTGAACGGGTCCCACCCAGCAAACGTTCGAAAGGTGACGCAAACCAGACAGGTGCCAGAAAATACTGCCACCAGGCCGGTTTAAAGGAGATGCTGAGATCTGCCATATTGAACAGCCGGGAGATCAGCTGGTAACCCACCGTAATCCCGATGGACAGAATGATCTGGACATAATTAATGATGTCCTTCAGCTTTTCCCCGTCAAATACCCGTAGAATCAGCAAATAGATGAGGCCCGTAATCACCAGTATCAGGCAGTCCATCAGGATAATTTCTGCGGCATAGATGAGGAAAAAGAGCACCCCCTGCTTAAATAAGGAGAAGACCAGCGAAGGCCCCATAAGAGTCAGCGTTAACGTAAACAGATAAATCAGAATATGTAAGCTTTTCGCCATATTTAAGGTCCGGCGGTTCACCGGTCTTACAAACAGGATGTTTTTGTCCCGTAAATCCAGCATGACCGACGAGAAATCCGAGATTAGCGTAGTGGAGATCATAAACATAGCAATCCCGAAGGCGATGCTCATTGAAAATAGATAATTACCCTCCGGCACCACAAAGGCGATCAGCACCAGGCCGAGCAGCAAATAGATCCACTGTATCCGAAAAGGCGATCCATCCGCATTCTGCTTACTGTCCTTCCCCCCGGCAAGCACTGTCGGTGTCCTCCTGCCGTCCATCGTCAGTTTAAGCTGGAGTATGCTGCGCAGTACCGGGTAGTCGACTCCGATTCTCCGGAAGCCGCCCTGCAGCCGGTCCAGCAGTCTCAGCACGAAAAAGTCATTCATGCCGGGCACCTTCTCCGATGACCGCGACAAACTCGCCGGCAATATCACGGTATTTATCAAATCCGGTCAGTTCATTGAAAATCCCTTCAAGCGACCCTTCCTTACTCTGTTCCTTGAGCTCAGCAAAACTTCCGTCTGCCACAATATCACCGCCGTCAATCAGAATAATCCGGCTGCTGATCTTCTCAACGACATCCATAATATGCGAGGAGTAAAAGATAGTTTTGCCCCTGGCAGCAAGTGAAGCAAAAATCTCCTTAACGATCATTACACTGTTGGCATCCAACCCGCTCAGCGGCTCGTCCAGGAACAAAATATCAGGATCATGCAGCATACTTGAGATCAGCAGCACCTTCTGCTTCATTCCCTTAGAAAAGGAAGCGATCCGCATATCGTATGCCCGTTCCAGGTTCAGCAGTCCCATCAGCTTCTCCGCCTTGGCATCTGCCTCAGCCCGCTTCATTCCATAGAGCTCGCCGATAAAGGTCAGATACTCTCTGGCGGTCAGGCTGTCGTACAGCTCGGCAACTTCAGGCACGTAACCGATCCGTCTTTTGTAAGCAGCATCACCGTCTGCGATATCCCTGCCAAAAATACTCACTGTGCCGGTGTATCCTTCTACCAGGCCGAGCATGATTTTGACGGTCGTGCTTTTGCCTGCCCCGTTGGGACCGATATAGCCGATAATTTGTCCGGGGTAGACCACAAGGTCGATTCCCCGCAGCACCATCCTGTCACTGTAGTTCATCCATAGGCCGGAAATTGAAATCACCGGTTCTTCCGCAAGGCTCATTAGAGAAGCTCCTCTCAGAATCTGTAATAGGTAACCTTATAGAAATTCCTTCAATAGTATTCCTATTCTATCAAAATTTAACTCTATATATCTATTAGGTTTTATACCTTTTACAGCGGAAGGTGCGAAACTTCGTAAAGCATCCGTTCGACGACAAAAAGCAGCCCGAAGGCTGCTTTTTCCATTTCACCGTTATCATTACCGTTATTTGCTCATCTCTCCAGCAGATTAAAAATAACTTGGGCTGCTTGAGCTCTTGTCGATATTCCCTGAGGGTCCAGTTTGCCGTTGTTCCCTTCAATAATTCCGCCTGCAATAAGCGCCTGCAGTGCTTCCTCCGCATATCCCGCAACCTGCGATGCATCGCTAAAGCCGGACAGGGCTGTATTGCCAGTTCCTTCAGGCAGCTCTCCCAGAATAGTCAGGGAGCGGTAGAGCAATGTAAACAGCTCCTGCCGTGTAATTTGATTATCCGGCTTGAACTGATTATTCCCTGAGCCGGTCGCTATGCCTAGGCGCTTGGCTGCAGCCAGATAGTTGGAATAATAGGACGTTCCGGCATCCGTAAAGTTAGCTGCGCCATCGTTCTCCGGGGCAATCCCGTAAGCTTTGAGCAGCAGGACTACGAATTGTCCTCTCGTCAGTGCCGCATTCGGGCTGTAGTTATTACCGTCCGTACCGGAGGTAATGCTTCTGGCTGCCAGATAACCGACCGCTTCACTGTACCAGGAGGATGCAGCAACATCGGCAAACGTTATTTTGTTGTAGCCGATAATATACTGGGAGAAATGGGTCGTTACAAAATCCACGCTGCTCGACGCTGCCTGATAATTACCGCGCACCGTTTCCAGATTACCGGAAGCGGTAATATAGTAGACAATTACGGCGTGAGCATCTTCGCCTGCATGCAGCGTGTAAGCCACACTGATCTTGACTTTGCCTCCGCCGAAATCCGCAACCGCGCTGTCGCCGGCTTTTACCGTCAGATCATACACCGGTCTGTCACCAAGCACAGCCTTACCTTCGTCATTCAAGGATACTTTAGCAATGGTGATGGTGATATCTCCGGCATCAGCTGCCCCGCTTATGGTTGCTGCTGATTTGGCATCAAAGGTAATTGTACCTACCTTCAAATAATTGATTCGGATGACAGCATTTGTGCTGTCCGTGATGGCATTAAATGCGCTTCTCGGCAAGGTCAGCTCCGCTGTTTGCGTCTGAGCCGATGCTGCTACCTCAATCTCCAGCACAGCCTGCTTGCCCTCAGTCTCCGCCTGTTTGGCGCTCTTGGCAAGCTCTTCAGCTTCAGCTGCGGTCAGGGTTGCGGTAGTGACTCCTGTTGACTCATCCGTAGTCGTTGCCGCCTTGGTTACTGCGGTTACCGTGTTGCCTGATGTAGTCACAGCAGGTCCCGTATTTACAACTGGCGCCGAAGTTCCGCCTCCGGAAGATGAGTTATTTCCGCCCGAAGGTGCTGTATATTCCGGAACGATGACATCTGCCGATTTCCCTGCCTTATATCCCTCTTTGGCTGCATATCTGACGTTATATGTGCCCGGGATAAGGCCTGTGATTTCTTTATCACTCGCATAGACATAGCTTGTAGCTGTGGCCAGCTTGTATTCCTGGTCTTGCGTCGTCCCTGTGATACGCCCATCCTTATTAGCCGATGTAGAGGGTGCAATACCTGTCAGACCTGTAGGCGCCGCTTGCTCAGCGGTATACGCCGGTACGACTACCTCCGTCACCCGGCCTGAGTTGTACCCTTCCTTGGCTGCATATCTTACCTGATAAGTGCCTGGAATCAAGCCTGTGATTTCCACATCAGTGGCATATACATAATCCGTCACTGTTGACAGCTTATATTCCAGAGCTGTAGTGGTGCCTGTAATGCGGCCGTCTTTGTTCTCCGGTGTAGTCGGTGCAATACCTGCCAGCCCGGAAGGCGCTGCCTGCTCACCATAGGCCGGAACCTCCACGCTGACCGACAGACCCGCTTTATATGCAATGGCTGTTGCTCCGTCCACTGTAGTCGGTCCCTGGTAGCCCGGCTTGGATGCATATCTTACTACATAAGTGCCCGGTGCCAGACCGGTAATGGCTACCCCGGTTACAGCCGTGTACACTGCATCCGCAACGCTTCTATATTCGAGCGCCTTATTCAAAGTTCCTGTAATTTGCCCGTCACTGCCCGCAGCAGAGGTCGGGGACACGCCGCTGAGGCCTGCAGGTACAGCTTCCAGTCTGGAGAAGAGGCTGTTCAGCGCTTTGACCGCGTTGTTATATCTGGCCCCCACCGCATAAGCAGGATTCTTAGTGTCTACATAGGTAGGTTGAATATTTTCCCAGCCATACATGAGTTCCACATGTCCCAGGATAGGAGCGCTATTTCCGTCTGTATCCTTATTATCTTTGTTATAGGTAAACAGGTAAGGAACCTGCAGTCTGTCACCCGTAACCGTATTTCCGTTCGCATCCACATAGCTGATGACCGAAGGCGTAGCTGCCGTGTTGTTCTCTGTTTTGATATTGGTCAAATAGGTTTTTACCAAATCCACATACAGCTTGGCATAAGCATGGTTCGTTGTCCGGATCTGCAGCTCGTTGTTGTTATGGGGGTTGGCGCTGCCCTTTGTCCCGCTGTTATTATCAGGCTCGGCAACGGTGACACCGGCATCCAATTTGGTATCGAAGAAATAGATTTTATCGATGTTGTATTTTTTCGCATACTCATTAATGTATTTAATGATAGCCTGCGTATTCGGGCACCAGGAGCCGCCGAGGAGAACCGCATAATTCCCTTCACTGGCCAAAATCTGCTTCAGCTGGTGATAGGTTACATGCTCGAAAACAAGTGTCCCGTCCGAATCATTAAAAATCGTGGGCTTGCCCGGGTTCTCGCCTTCATAGTTCCGGTTAAACGCTGCTTTGATGTATGCAGACTCATCCACAACACTATACGCGGTGACGGAGCCGAACACCTGTCTTAGCTGCGCTTTGTAAGCATTAACCTTAGCAGCATCGAGCGAGCCGCTGCTCTGAAAATCGCTCCAGGACTTACTCTCATTCAAATACGAAACGATCGGCGCCTTGTTTCCGCTCGCATCTACATGGTCTTTGTTATAGATGAACAGGAAAGGCGAATCGATCTTATTAGCGGTAACCGTCTCTCCTGCTTTATTCACATAACTCACATTGTGGCCGGGATCATTTTTATCATATAAGGACAAGTTCTTTAAGTATTTGTTAACTAGATCTACGTATTTGTATGCATATTTATTGGTGCTGTCCGCAATATTAAGCGTTTCGCCATCCAGCTTGGTATCGAAGTTATAAATAGTCGATACGCCATATTCTTTCGCGACCTCATTAATAAATCCGATATCTGCCTGCGTATTTTCACTCCATGCTCCGCCAACCAGCACTGCATAGTTCCCTTCACTTTCGAACAAATGAACGATATCCTCATAGGTTGCTGTCTTGAAGACATGATTCTCATCGTTCAAATGCTCATACACGTTATTAAAATAATTATATTGGCTGACTTGCCCCGCAGGCACGCTGCTGAGAATGGCTTCTGCCGATTCTGCCGCTTCGGCTTTGGCGGCATGCACCGGCAGTACAAGCAAGGAGGCTGCTAACAGCAGGGATAGAATTTTTTTGGCTTTCAGGGGTCGGATCATAATGTGCACCTCATCATCTTGGATTGGATTATAGTTTATTGACGCAGGGAATTGAGCGAACCGGGGATTAATCCTGACTTAGGCTTAAGGGCAAACCTCTTCCGCGGCTGCGGGTGCTGGTTCAGCAGCCGGTGCCGGAGCGGGTGCGCTTACTGATGCCGCAGATGCGCTGGCCGTGTCCGAAGGGGATTCCGCAGCCACAGGGGCGGACGTGGCCTTCGCCTTGACCACTTCTGTGGTAGAGAAGGTAATGGATTTGGACGGAGCAGCCGTCGCTGCAGTTGCTGCTGCTGCGGTTGGAGCAGCCGTTGCCGCAGGTTTGGCAGCTTGCACCGTTACTTTATGGCTAGGCACTGCCGTTGCTGCTGCAGTTGAAGCACTCTTAGGTTTAGCTGTAGGTGCAGCGGTTGCTGCTGCCGGAGCCGGCTGTTCCTTAGCTGCTGGTGCGGCAGTTACCTGCGGCGGGGCAGTTTGGGCCGCCTGCTTAGCTGAGCCTGTAACCGGCGCAGCGGTTGCTGCCGCCGCCACAGTCTGAACAGCTGCCGGAGCCGGAGCTGCTGCCGGAGCCGATGCCTGCGGCTGGGCAGCTTCAGTTACAGCCGCAGCCGTTTCCGGCTGGCTGCTCTCCGCCGGCGCCGGTGCAGCCGTAGTCTGTGGCTGGCTTTCAGCCGGAGCAGCAGCGGCTACTGCGGCAGCTGCCTCAGCAGGTGCTGCGGCCGAGGTCTTTTCTTTGGAGGATACCGCCACAAAGGTTAGTGCGGAGAACACTACGGCTCCCGCGATGATAGCAATAGTTAGTTTTTTCATGAGTTTAACCATCCTTTTCTCTATGAGTTTTTCCTACAGAAAACAAAATAAGATTCAGGCAAGGCACGCTCCCGCGTTCCTGCTGAATCTCTGGCGGTCCAGTCGACTCACAGCTTCTTATAGCAAACAAAGTGCATAAATACAGCAGTCCTCCCTTTCTTCCCAATAAAAAAAGATCCAACAAAGGACGCATATTCCCGCGTCAAATGCTGAATCTCCGGTGGTCCAGTGGATTCAAATCGCTTGCAATTAAGTTCCATATTATTCATGCTGCCATCCCTTGTCAATTAAAATTTTATTTTTCTGATGAGTATTATCGGAATTAAAGAATTCTTACATAATATTACATTGACAATCATAAAAATACTCTATACATTGATCTCATTATTCACATCAAAAAAGTTGGTTTAGGGGGCTTGGACAACAAATGAAAGATATTGATAACAATTTACTGGCAGCTTTTGAGACGAATTGGTATGGCCTCATAGTCTCAATCTTTGTATTCGCAGTACTTTTTCTCTTAGCTCGCAAACGCATCGGCTTCGGTACCCGGGTCATTATCGGGCTGGTAATCGGCCTGATCGCCGGTATTTTCTTTCAATACTTCGAATTTGAAACAAGTGCCATTACTACGTTAGGAAGCATTTATGTCAGCCTGATCCGGATGCTCGTCGTTCCGTTGGTATTCATACTGGTCCTCAACAGCATTTCCTCCTTAACCAACCTGGAGTATCTGCGTAAAATCGGGATAAAAACCTTCGCCTGGTTCCTCGGAACAACCGGTATTGCCTCCATCATCGGGTTGTCCGTAGCACTGCTGTTTAATCCCGGAAAAGGCATTCAGCAAGCTGTGCCGGAAGGCTTTACCGCCCGGGAAATCCCCACCTTCTCAGAGGTTATCCTGGATCTCGTACCTTCCAATCCCGTCAATGAGGCTGCAACCGGCAAGGTTGTACCTTTGCTTATTTTCGCGATTTTCCTTGCGGTTGCCATTATTAAAGTTGGCTCCAAAAAACCCGAGGTTGTCAAACCTGTGCGTGACCTCATCGAATCATTGACCGCGATTCTGCATCAGGTCGTAAAGTTTGTTATCCGGCTGACTCCCTATGGTGTGTTCGCACTAATAGCGGGAATAACCGCTCGTTATGGCTGGGAAACCCTGCAGGAGCTTGGCAGCGTCATCATTACTTCGTATGTAGCACTTATCCTGCATTTCGTGCTCGTATTCGGCGGGCTGGTGCTGCTGGTGGTTAAGGTCAACCCTTTACGCTTCTTCCGTAAGATCTATCCGACTATCACAGTTGCCTTCACAACCAGAAGCAGCTACGCTACACTTCCGGTGAATCTTGAGGTTATTACCAAACGCCTGCATGTCTCTCCGCGCATAGCCAGCTTTGTTGCTCCGCTCGGCGCTTCCGTGAACTTTAACGGCTGCGGCGGTGTATGGCCTGCCATCGTAACGGTGTTTACAGCCCAGGTGTTCGGCATTCATCTGACGGGAACAGACTATGTAACACTGGTGCTGGTCAGCATCATCTCTTCAATAGGTGTTGCCGGTGTACCGGGGCCGGCTGTAATCTCTACCACCGTCGTACTTACTGCGCTTGGACTGCCGCTTGAAGGCATCGCTATCGTTGCCGGCGTAGAAGCACTGATTGATATGGGCCGTACGGCGGTCAATGCTACCGGAACCGCTGTTACCGCTCTTCTTGTGGCGAATTCGGAAGGCGAATTTGACCGTGAGGCCTTTAACCGCGGTGAAGACGAGGACGAAGTTCTGCTCAGTCCAGTGTGAGCCGCTCAATAACCAAAACGACCATGACCGCTTCAAGAGCGGGCATGGTCGTTTTGGTGTTACCCATATCCTACAGCAGGCTGATCCGCTCGCGCCGCCGGGCAGATTCAAGACAGGCTTCAATTAATTTCATACTCCGCACCGGGTCATCATCGGCAACAAGAGGCTTGCCCCCAAAGACGGCAGCGGCAAAATCATCGGCCTGGCGGACATACGGATTGGCACCGGTAGCCGCAAACCGGCTCACTTCTCCACCGGTATGCACGTAGAACTCGGCGTCTTCGAATCTGGCATTGAACGGCATCGGAATCTCAATCCGCCCCTCTGTGCCGAGGACCTCCAGCAGCTGGCGGTTATAGGCCCACATGCCGCAATCAAAGATCAGGCTCACGCCTCCGGGAAATTCAACCAGGCCCGAGGCCATCATATCTACATTGTCATGCTCCGGTGAGAAAATCGCCTGCACCGTCACCGCTTCCGGTTCGGCACCATACAGCAGGCGCGCCGCGCTGAGCGGATAGCAGCCGACATCGTACAGCGAGCCTCCGCCCCATGCCGACTTGAAGCGGATATTCGAGGTATCTCCGGCATCATTATAAGTGAATGTTCCGCGGATCGACCGCAGCTCACCTATATCCCCCCGCGATACGATCTCCCGCAGCTCGGCAATCCGCGGATGATGCCGGTACATATAAGCTTCTGCCAAATGCACACCCGCTTTGCGGCAGGCCTCCACCATCTCCGCGGCTTCAGCGCTGTTCAGGGCAATCGGCTTTTCGCAGAGCACATGCTTGCCCGCCTCCGCTGCGCGGATCACCCACTCCCGGTGAAGATGATTCGGAAGCGGAATATAGACCGCGTCAATCTCTTCATCGGCCAGCAGCTCCTCATAGCTGCCGTAAGCCTTCCCGATGCCAAACTCCGCGGCTACAGCACTGCTTTTTTCAAGTCCCCGGCTCGCCACCGCTGCGATAATACCAGTTTGCGATTCCTGAATTGCGGGCATGACGGAACCCGTTGCAATCTGGGCACATCCGATAATTCCCCACCGAAGTTTCTGCGTCATAGATGTACACCTTCCTTATATAGGATTGTCATTAGATCTATTGACACCATATCACAGAAAACGCTGCTTCTCTATTTAGGTCAAAATATTCAGGCTGCCCAGCACAACCGCAACACCCAGCACAACAATCCGTGCCGTGCTCATCAGCACGAAGTTTTTGACCGCCAGAATAAAGGTTACAGCCTTCTCCTGCTTCTCATAGAACAGGGAAATGTTGCGGCGCAGCGGAACCAGCGTAATCAGCAGCAGCGCCACCAGCACCGGATTCACACCTATAATCAGCAGGACAATCAGATCAAGGTAAGAGACGTAATAGAGCATTCTAAACAAAAGGAGCGCATTCTTGCGCCCGATGTAGACCGGCAGGGTATACCTGCGGTTCTCCAGATCATCTTCGATGTCGCAGATGTTGTTGGCCAGCATAATTCCCGCAATCCCCAGAATGGCCGGTACGGAGAACCAGAAGATATACAAAACTTCGACGAAGTTAATATGCAGGTCGATCCAGCCGTCCCGCAGCAGCAGTGTGACCAGGCTCTCATCCGAGTGAATATAGGCGGAGATAAAGATAATCACAAAGCCCATAAAGAGACCCGAGAACAGTTCGCCCAGCGGCATCCGCGAGATCGGAATCGGTCCGAATGAATATAGAATGCCGATCAGAAACGACAGTCCGCCCAGCAAAAAGATAATGAGCCCGGTCTGGGAGACGAGGGCAATTCCGCCGCCGACAGCCAGAATGAGCAGAACTGCAATGGTCGCTACCACTGTGCTCTCTTTCAGCCTATAGTGAACGATCGCATTATGAGTCTCATAGCCGTAGCCATGCTTCTTGGCCGCTTTTTTGAAATCGTAATAGTTGTTAATGGCCGTTGTCGCCATATCGAAGCTCAGCAGGGACACGAACATCAGGATTGAACGCAGAACATAGAAATCCTCAAACCGGTATAAGGCATACAGCGTCCCCAGCAGAAACGGGATAACACTGGCCACTTTAGTCGGCAGCTCGACAAACCTCAGGAAGCTCCTTACATTCACCGCAAATCACCCTTATTCATCAAATATGCACCTTATTTTGCGGTGGTTGTTACGGTCACCGGCGACCACTCGGCGATCACCGTCTGTCCATGTGCCGATACGCTGCCCTCCGGAGTCAGATCCTTCTCTGTCATAATGCCGAGAGCAATTGTGAAACTGTTAAACTTGATCGGCACATTCTGCTCGCGGCGCACCTCCTGGCCGTTCACATAGAACACAGCTTCGTCCTTGCCGCGGTGATACGTGATTTTATACGTGTTGAACTCCCGCGGCTTGAAATCGTCAGCCTCTTTAAAAATGCAGAAATATTTCGTTCCGCCTGTCTCAGGCACCGTAACGCCAGGGAAGGGCAGCACACCGTATACACTGGCATACTTGTCATTCCCGGCAAAAAAATCAAGCGCCGCACCTGTCGTGAAATCGAGCAGATTCAGCGAGACGTATCCGTCATACAGATCCCCCGGCGCTGTTCCCTGTGTACGGGCGCGGATCTGCAGCTCGAAGCTGATCTCCCCGTCTTCCGGCACCTCTACCGGCTTAGCCGAATAATACATATGCTTCGCATTGTCGAGAATCTGGACATGATTATGCTGGCGGCTCAGCTGTGCCCGGACATACAGGAAGCCGTTCCGCACAATCACTACAGCCTCAGGCTCACGGTAAGCCCAGAAAGAACCGTCAGGCAACGTGAATCCGCCGGTCTTCCACACTTCCCCCTCCGTCAGAATGGTATGGAAATCTCCAATTACGGTTTGACCGTTTAAGACAGGCTGTACTTCTCCGGTTATTTCTTTGTTCTTGTCCATAATCGCGCTCTCTTTCTGTAGTTATTAGGATATGCTAAGCGGTTAAATGTTAGATTAAGCCTTGAATCAGCAAGGCCAGTGCCATGATCGCACCGCAGCGCACAGAAGCCTGCTGAGAAGCGCCCATAAGCGGCAGGTATGCCGGTGAAGCATTCTGCGGCTGCAGTCCGCGGTACACATGCACCGGTGCAACTGCGGTAAGCAGCGCAAGCAGGCCATAGACCGGCAGCACACCAAACATCACGCATACAATCAGTGATACATAGGAGATAAGCAGCAGGATCTGCGAGAACACCAGCGCCCTGCGTTCCCCCCAGACTACAACCAGGGTACGTTTTCCGGCCTGCTTGTCCGCTCTCCAGTGCAGGAAATGATGATTGAATAAGAGCAGGGTCGTAAGCAGGCCTACAGGCACCGACAGCAGCACGGGCTTCAGACTGAACTCACCGGTCTGCACGAAATAAGAGCCCAGCACAGGCATAATGCCAAAGGCGACGAAGATCGCAAACTCACTGTAGCCCTTGCCCCGGTATCCGAAGCGAAGCGGCGGAGCGACATAGAAATAGGCAATCAGTGCGCCGGCTGCTACGAACCAGAGTGTCTCCCAGCCGCTGGAAATGCTGAGAAACAGGCCGCAGGCCACAGCTACAGCGAGGAGCCCCCACGTCAATGAAGCAAATAGGGATTCCGGCATCAGCCCCCCGGATAAAAACCCGGAATTCGTCGATATCATTCCCGGCGTATTCTTGGCTTCGGTATCGGTTCCATTTCGGAAGTCCCATAAATCATTCACCATATTCGAGAACAAATGGGCTGCAACTGCACCGATAATTGTGATAACAAACAAAAAAGGATGGAAACTCCCTTCCCATACATATGCCCCAACCGTTCCCAAAACAACCGGAATGAGCATCACGGGAATCGTTCCAAACCGTGTGATCTTCTTAAATAATTTCCATTTATCCATGCCGAGAGATATCCCCTTCTCTATATTCCTGTGATTAATATTATTGCACAACTATTATACATCAAAATTCGACATTTTGGAGAGAAATCCGCTGCAAAATATTACCTGATCATGGTACACTGGATTAGGTGGTACTTAATTCCCATAAAAGTCTATAACTACTAAAAGGGGAGCATTATGAAGCTGAGCAGAAAAATAATGATCTTCATAAGTGTTGTAGCCCTGCTCGGATTAGGAGTCACCTATCTCCTCCTGCACCTCATTCTGCTGAACCGTTTCGAGAAGCTGGATCAAGAAGCATTAAGGGACAAGCTGGATGATGTGGTCTCTTCCTATCAGAGCGAGCTGATGAATATGAAGACAGGCCTGCTGAAATATTCGATCTGGGATGAAACCTATCATTTTATGGAATCAGCTGCAGCAGCTGACCCGGCGGATCCAACCGGCCAAGTCTATCTCAACAAAAATTTCAGCCCGGTAACCTATGAAATTAATCATTTCGATATCATCGCTCTGTTGAATTCATCCGGACTTCCGCTGTATGGCGGCGAATATCATCCGGACTCCGGCAAGGTATCTCCGCTAACATCTGAATACCTCACCCTATTTAATCTTATCAACCGCAAGCTCCCGGGGTTTTCGGGCGCAGAGGACAGCAAGGCCGGTGTAGTCCTTCTGGATGAAGGCCCCATGCTGATCACCCTTACTCCTATAGTCAACAACAACAAAGACAAGCCTGTAATCGGGACGGCAATCGCCGGAAGAATGCTCCAGCAGGAGGAAGTGACCCGTATCTGGGACGAAACAACCTCCTCACTCCAGATGACCCGCATCACCTCAGGCACTATTGCCGAAAGCCGGGGCCAGCCAGTCTGGATGAGCTCCGGCTCCAGCCGGATGATGTCGATTCACACCGTGATCTACGACCTGTTCGGCGATCCCGGAGTGATGATTACCCTTAAGCATCCGCGGCAGATTTATGAGAGCGGAATGGAGTCGATTCTAAACTTCCGGCGTTTCTTCTTTGCCTCCACCCTGCTGCTTTGTGTAGCGAGTCTTATTTTTGTCAGACGCTTCATCCTGGGAAGAATGTCTTCACTTATGAGGAATATCCGTGCTATCGGCAACAGCAAAGATTTATCCATAAGAATCAGGAGTTCAGGCAGGGATGAATTCGGCGATGTCGAGCATGAATTCAACCGGATGATAGATTCCCTGCAGCAGGCTCAGGCAGAGCTGCAGCAGCAGGCGATGCTCGATCCGCTGACCCAGCTGCCAAACCGCTCGCTTTTTTTCAACAGGCTCAATGAAGCGATTGCCTCCGCTTCAGGCGCCGGCAAACAGATTGTACTGGTCTTTATTGATCTGGATCATTTCAAGACCGTTAACGATACACTGGGGCATGATTTCGGGGATGACATGCTGAAAGAAATTGCCTTACGGATCTCCAGGGTAATCGGCAGGAATGATGTGGTGTCCCGGCTAGGCGGTGACGAATTTACAATTCTGCTGGCCGATGTTCCCGATGCCGCCAGTATGTCGATGCAGCTGTCACAAATACAGGAAGCCCTCTCGCTGCCGCATCGTATTCAGGGGCATCTGCTCTACAACACAGCAAGCATCGGTGTCAGCATCTATCCGGAGAACGGCGGAGACGCAGATTATCTGGTCAAGCAGGCCGATCTGGCGATGTTTCATGTGAAGGAGTCTGGCCGCAACAATATCCTTCATTACTCGGAGGCTCTGGAGGAGAGCATCCGGCGCAGAAAAACAATGTCCCAGCAGCTGCTGTCCGCCGCAGACAATGATGAATTCGAGGTCCATTACCAGCCGATTCTAAGTTCAGACAACCTGAAGGTCGCGAAGCTGGAAGCCTTGCTGCGCTGGACCAGCCCCTCTTACGGCCCTGTCTCTCCCGCAGAGTTCATCCCGCTCGCCGAAACCAGCGGCTCCATTATAAACATCGGCAGCTGGGTGCTGAGACAGGTCTGCTCCGACCTGCAGGGCTTCCGTGAGAACGGCCTTGAGCTGACGGCAGCGGTCAATATCTCTGCTGTGCAGCTGATGCAGTCAGACCTGCGCGGGCTGCTGCTCGGGCTGCTTGAGGAGTATAAGCTGCCAAGCTCCAGCCTGGAGCTGGAAATAACGGAGAGCGTGCTGGTCTCAGGGGACAATATTCTCTCATCCTTACAGGAGCTGGGAAACTGCGGGTTCCGCATTTCCCTCGATGATTTCGGGACAGGCTTCTCTTCCCTCAGCTACCTTCGTCGCTTCCCGGTGGATGTGATTAAGATCGACCGTTCCTTCATCTCCGAGATGACCTTGGAGCCGCAAGGAGACGTACTCGTCAACTCTATTATTGAACTGAGCCACAACCTCGGACTGAAGGTGGTTTCCGAAGGGATAGAGCTTCAGGAGCAATTTGACCTCCTCCGCCGGCTCGGCAGCGACGAGCTGCAGGGCTACTTCATCAGCAAGCCGATCGGGGCCAGGCATATCCCTTCTTTTTTATCACAAAATAATCTGTTTAACGCCAAAAAATGACTACTTCTTTTATAGGCAAGCTCTTGACGATATGATATGATAGGCAAGCTGATAACAGCACCCGCTCCGGGTGCTGTTATCCTATGCGAACACTTATGAAAATTGGAGGCTTTTATTGCTATGTCAGCGCAACCGCAAACAACGCAATCCGTCAAAATCGTCACTGCCGACCCCAGCGCCATCGGCTTGTTCGGACTTGCTATCGTCACCTTGGTCGCTTCTTCACAAAAGCTCGAAATTACAACAGGTCTCAGCTACTGTATTCCTTGGGCCATCTTCCTCGGAGCCTTCGCCCAGCTGTTCGCTTCCATCCAGGATGCCAAACACAACAACACGTTCGGCATGACTGCTTTTGGCGCTTATGCCTTCTTCTGGTTCGGTATGGGTGCAAGCTGGCTGATTAAGCTCGGTGTATTCGGTACAGTTCTTGCCGAAGGCGTAGATCCTAAGCAGCTTGGATTTGTTTTTCTCGGATATCTGGTATTCACCTTGTTCATGACCCTCGGGGCTGTCGAAGCCAACCGGGTACTGCTGATCATCTTTATCCTGATTGACTTCCTGTTCCTCGGCTTATCCATGGATGCTTTCGGCGTTGCTGCTGAGTTCTTCCACAAGCTGGCTGCCGTTTCGGAAATGGCCATCGGTATCGTCTCGCTCTATGGCTGCGGCGCATCTGTGCTTAACGCTCACTTCGGACGCACATTCCTGCCGATCGGCGCACCACTGCGTATTTTCAAGAAATAAGCTTACGCAACCTATGTAAAAATCCATAAAGCAACAACTGCAAGAGCAACGGATAAATACAAGCTGCCCTTTGGCGGAATGTGTCTATCCGTTTTTCTTTTTTTCATGCCCGCTATAAGGTTTTCCCTTGCGCAATGACGCTAAAAATGACATGCTATAGAGACACCTACGACATATCTCGACATTTTTCGGTGGGCAGGAACCACTTTTGGTCAAATTGCTAATATAATGTTGAATTTTTTGATATCGGAGGCACTCCATGGCTTTCATTAATAAAAAGCCTTTAACGATCATCCTCGGCTTCTTAGTCGCGCTGCAACTCTCTCTGTTCTATTACTACTCCTTATCGGTAGACCGGGAATACCGGGCTGAAAAAGCCGATTTGTCCTCACACGCAGTCACACTCACATCGAACCTTGAAGAGAAAGTATCGATTGTCAAAGGCGTAAGTTCCTTTATTCAAACGGTAGGCTTTGATGCAACGCCCACCGTTATTAACCAGTACCTGATCACCGCATACAACAACTCAAGTAAAAATGTTATGAATATTATGATCGCTCCTGACGGAATCATCCGCTATCTCTATCCGCTCACCGGCAATACTTCTATTCTTAATAAAAGCCTGCTGCTCGATCCTGTTCTGTCCTCACCAGGGATGATTCAGGAAACGATCCGCTCACGCGGCATTACCATTGATGGTCCCCGGACACTGGCCCAGGGCGATTACGGGATGGTGATCAGGCAGGCTATTTATAACGGAAACACTTTTGCCGGCATTGTCTCGGTTACTGTTCGGGCGGATGACATTGCAGAGCAGCTGCAGCTTCAAGATTCCCCGGTTTATGTAATGACTCAGGATCACGCTCTGTTGTTCAGCAACCAAACAACAATGGGAGGCGAGCAGGTCACCACTCCCATTGAAGTGTATAATCAGCACTGGCTGATGGGAATCCCTTTTCCGGTGCAGAAAAAGTGGGAAGTGTTCCGCAGCGTCCTTTGGATTGACATTGCATTTTTACTTGTTTTCGCCTTTATTCTATATTACTTCTGGCACCAGGGCCGGTTTAACACTGAACTCGAGCGTGTGGTTAACATCCGTACCCGCGATCTTAGGGTCTCTAAGCGGCTGTATGAGAAGCTGGCCCATTATGACAGCCTGACAGAGATTCCGAACCGGCGGTATTTCATGGACGAATTTGAGCGCCTGCTGCAAAGTGCGGATCCGATGCAGACCTACACTCTATTCTTTTTCGACCTGAACCGGTTTAAGGAAATCAATGATACACTCGGCCATTCTACAGGCGATCAGGTCATCAAAATACTGGCGGGCAGGCTCAAAAACAGCCATCTGCCCTTCAAGCTGTTCGCACGAACCGGCGGCGACGAGTTTGTCATGATATTCGCCGATCTAGCCCAGGAGGAGATTCCGCAGCTGGCCGGACAAATCAGCGCAAAGATCTCTGAGACCCTGCTGATTGCCGGTGCCCACCTAAGCTTGTCTACAAGCATTGGAGTCTCGCTGTATCCTGAACACTCTCTCAATAAAGACGATCTGCTGAAATTTGCCGATATGTCGATGTACCAGGCGAAATCCCAGGAGGACCGCAATTATTTTATATTCGACTGGGAGCTGCGCGAGAAGCTGGAACAGAAGACGATGATCGCCAAGTACCTGCACTCTGCGCTGGAGCGTGAGGAATTCGTGCTTCATTACCAGCCGCAGATCAACGCCGTTACCGGCAAAATGATCGGGATGGAGGCGCTGATACGCTGGAACCATCCGGAGAAGGGGCTGATCGGGCCCGGTACCTTCATCGCAGCCGTAGAGGAAGCCGGCCTGATGATTCAGCTGACAGACTGGGTGCTCCGCGAGGTCTGCCGGCAGCTATGCGAGTGGAGAAAGATGGGCATACCGCTGCTGCGCACCTCCATCAACATTTCCAACAGCTGGTTCTATAACCGCAACCTGATCGAGAATCTGTTGTCTGTGCTTGATCATTACGGGCTGGGCACGAATGTGCTGGAGTTCGAGATCACGGAAAGCACGGCACTGCTGGAAGAACATTATCCGCTGCTTCAGCAGATGCGCGACCATGGAATTATCGTTTCGATCGATGACTTCGGCACTAAATATTCATCGCTCAATTACCTGAAGCATTTCCCTGTCAACAAGATCAAGATTGACCGGACCTTCATCACCGGCATCGGCATCAGCTCGATTGACGAGACGATTATCAAGTCGATTGTGTTTGTAGCCTCACAGCTGGGCTATGATCTGATTGCAGAAGGCGTCGAGACCGTCGAACAGCTGGAGTTCCTGGTCAAACACGATTGCCCGCATATTCAGGGCTTCTACTTCTTCCCGCCGCTGCCTGCGGAGGAGATCATCAAGCTGGCTTCCTGAGCAGCTTTCCTCTTCATGAACTTTGATTCTCAAAAATGCGGCCCGCGCTTGGTAAAACGGTTGCGGACCGCTATAATAAACAAGAAACATGATGTTAAACCGAAAGGATTTCGAGATAATGAATGCGTTTTCCACCTCAGAGTTAATCGGAACAGCCATCTTTGCGCTGATTCTTGCTATTCTCGCCTACCGGATTATCCGCGGCATGCCGAAGATGGAAGGAAATATTACCGCTTTCCGTAAAAGAACACTGGTGTGGACTCAGGTTGCACTGGTGCTGACCGTCCTCCAATTGAATTTCAAGGCCGGCGACTGGCGGTTTGCAATCATCCTGGGGCTGATCGTGCTGTTTACCGGCAGTGTCTGGTGGGCTGCCCGGTATTATGATATGCGCCGTCCGCCTGAAGCAGATTCCTCAGGGCAGGATACCCCGGGCGAATAATCTGCAAGGCCCAGGCCTTAGACCACACTATCTCAAGCTCCCTTAGGGGAGCTTTTTTAGTAATCAGGGACAACCGTCAGGAGGGGTAACGTGAAACATGACCACAGTTACGGGGTCTACGGGTTCCGCTTCAATGAGCCTGAGCGGCTGCCGCTGCTCAGCCTCTTCGCAGTGGGACATCAATTGGAGACGAGTCCGGCTTATTCCTGGAACGGAATGGAGCGCAGTGACGGGCCGTTGCTTCTTTTTCAATATACGACTGAGGGCACAGGCATATTCGATACTGAACGCGAGAGCTTCCGGATCGGTCCGGGAAGAGGCTTCATGGCTGAAATCCCCGGCAACCACCGCTACTACCATCCCGGCGGAGCGGTGCCCTGGGAGTTTTACTTCATCCTGTTCCGGCCGCAGCTGGCCCTGCCGCTGTGGGAAGACATCAAGTCCAAGCTCGGCCCTGCTCCGGCCATTGACCCGGGAAGTATTCCTATCCGCCTGCTGCGCGACATCGCCCGGGAAGCTCATGACGGGAAAATAACCGACCCGTACATCGCTTCTTCACTGCTCTACCAGTTCTTGATGGAGCTGGGCCGGCTGGCCGCAAGCGGACCGCATCATACGGCGGAATGGCCGCCGGCGGTCCGGCAATCCGTCAGCTTCATCGAAGCCCGCTACCATTCGATGATTGGCCAGGAACAGCTGGCCGAGCAAGTTGGACTATCTAAATTCCATCTGCTTCGCATCTTCAGCAAACATGTCGGCGTGACCCCGAATGAATATTTGAACCGGGTGCGGACCCGGCATGCGGTAGAACTGCTGAGAACCACCGACCGGAGCATTGAAGCCATTGCGGCCGAGCTCGGATACTCCTCAGGCAGCTATTTCATTAAAGTCTTTCAGAAGCTGACCGGACAAACCCCTGGCGCTTTCCGTTCCGGGAGCGGCAGTCTGCACTATAACCGCCTGTTTTTTGATTAGGACCTGGGCAAACAGCAATTTAGTGCTATTCATATGCCTATATTACTGTAGAACTGTATGTATAAAGGAATTATGATGTCTCTATTACAGCAACTTTATTTTATCGCTCTAGCTAAGGAGCTTTAAGGAGACGACATCTTAATGAATCATTTACAGTATGCCAAGACACCGCCAATGGGCTGGAACAGCTGGGACTGCTACGGGGCAGCCGTTACAGAGCAGGAAATCCGCGGGAATGCTGAATATATGGCCGCGAATTTACAGCAATTCGGCTGGGAATATGTCGTTGTGGATATTCAGTGGTATGAGCCGGGAGCTGTATCCTCACAGTACCGGCCCTTTGTTCCGCTGGAGATGGACGAATACTCCCGGCTGATGCCGGCTGTGAACCGCTTCCCCTCAGCTGAGGGCGGGCAGGGCTTCCGCCCGTTATCGGATTACGTGCATAGCCTGGGCCTGAAATTCGGGATTCACATTATGCGCGGCATTCCAAGACAAGCCGCTCATGCGGCAGCCGCCATCAAAGGCTCCCGGGCCACTGCCCGCGATATTGCCCATCCGAATTCCATCTGTCCCTGGAATACGGATATGTACGGGGTCGATGCCGCTGCGGAAGGCGCACAGGCTTATTACAACTCGCTGTTTGAGCTGTACGCCGAGTGGGGTGTAGACTTCGTGAAAGTCGATGATATCGCAGCGTCAAGACTATACGATACCCACCAGCCGGAGATTGCACTGATCCATAACGCGATTGAGCATTGCGGCCGCCCGATGGTGCTCAGCCTCTCGCCAGGACCGGCACCGGTAGAGTACGCCGACTTCTTCGGCGGGCACGCCAACATGTGGCGGATCACCGATGACTTCTGGGATCACTGGGAGCTGCTGCTGGATATGTTCGACCGCTGTGAGCGCTGGCAGGGCAAAGCCGGAGACGGCAGCTGGCCGGACTGCGATATGCTGCCGCTTGGCCATATCGGCATCCGCTCGGTAGACGGCGGCGGAGCTGACCGCTGGACGCGGTTTACACCGGATGAGCAGATTACGATGATGACCTTGTGGAGTATCTTCCGTTCTCCACTGTTCTTCGGCGGGGAGCTGCGCGACAATGATGACTGGACTCTAAGCTTGCTGACTAACCGTGATGTACTAGATATGCACAGCACCAGCAGCGGCGCCCGGCTCGTCAGCCGTGAGAATGACCGTGTTGTATGGTCGGCGGAGGGTACGAACGGCGTGAAGTACATTGCGCTGTTCAATACCGGTGAAGCCGGGCAGACAGTCTCCGTGCAGCTGACTGCGCTGAATCTGGAAGGCCCATTGTCCGTCAAGGAGCTGTGGAGCGGAGAAGAAGCGCCGCTTACCGGGGACGACTTGGCTTGCGAGGTTGCTCCGCACGGCGCGGTGTTATACCGCCTGCAGCCGTGTTAATTAGGTTTACGGAAGGCGAAGGCGGTACACCAGTGGGATTTTCTCCATCTAACTACCTTCTGGCGGCTTGGAAATAGGACCTAATTGGATTTTCTCCCACTAATCCCTTCTACGCTGATAATAATTAGTATTTCACGGGAAATTAGCTGGAGGTTTTCCCACTAGAATCTGTTCCTAGTCGACAAGGAATGAATTAGAAGGAGTTTTTCCATCAAGTGACTATAGCGACATTAGGTTCAGCTGGCATAACTGCATAATCTACATCTACGCCAACAAATACATGATGTGAGCGGCAAGCTTCCCGGAGAGGAAGCTTGCCGTTTTTTACATCAACGGGAAGTGAATGTATTGGGGAGCCTCTCCATACCGGTACATCTTTGTGACAGCAGGCATACTTCTCGCCGCCGCAACCATACTAATTACATTCTATGAAGTTGATGGAGGATTGCAGAGATGGCTAAAAAATTGAACCTGCTGATGTTCAGCGGTGAATACGACAAGGCGATGGCGGGGCTGATTCTGGCCAATGCGGCACGGGATATTGAGGTGGAGGTTACGATGTTTTTCGCCTTCTGGGGATTGTTTCTGGTTCGTGATCCGGAAAAAATGACGCTGGAGGACAAAACGATCTACGAGAAGCTGATGGATGTCATTACTCCGAAGGGCCCGCAGCAGCTGCCGCTCTCGCGGATGAATTTCAGCGGCCTGGGACGGATGATGCTGGAGGAAATGATGGAGGATAATCACGCGCCGAAGCTGATTCATTTTCTGAAGGGCGCCCGCAATAAGAACATCAAATTCTACGCCTGCAAGCTGTCTGTAGAGATTATGGGGTTCAAGCCGGAGGAATTCCTGCCGGAGGTTGAGATTATAGATGCCTCCGCTTATCTGAAGGATGCACTGGAAAGTGATATGCAGCTGTTCATATAAGCGGCTGATGGGCTTTAACCTATTCCCTCCGCCGGGCATATACTGAGCCAGAAAGACACCGCTGTGCGAGGAAGAATGCGGCGATACTCCTTATCGCCTGCCTCCTTTGTCACCAGTACCAGTGTCTGCGAGAACTAACCGGCTGGAGGGATTGTCTGTGCTAAGCATCAACCATGCCTTTTCAGAAGAGGCGCCGGCTTCACTTGAGGCACATTTCGCTGCTTTCCGGGAGCACACCATCGGCATCCGGCATCAAATAACTACGCCTTATGGACGGCAACCGCTGCTCTATGCTGACTGGACAGCCAGCGGCCGTTTATACGAGCCGATTGAACGTACCGTACAGGAGGTATTCGGCCCTTATGTCAGCAATCCGCATACCGAGTCGAATACTACCGGGCTGACCATGACCCTGGCCTATACCGAGGCGCGGAATATTATAAGAAAGCATGTACATGCGGGGCCGGAAGATGTCCTGCTCTTCTGCGGCAACGGCACGACCGGTGCGATCAATAAGCTGCAGCGGCTGATGGGCCTGAAGCTGCCGGAATGGCAGCTCAGGAATTTCTGCTGTCCCCCGGAAGAACGCCCGGTGATCTTCACCAGCCATATGGAGCATCACTCCAATCTGCTGCCTTGGCAGGAGGGGATCGGCGAGGTGGTTACGGTACCGGCCGGGGCGGACGGCAATATCGATTTGCGTGCGCTTGAGGATCTGCTACGTCTCCACCGGAACCGCCGCTATAAGATCGGTTCCTTCACCGCCTGCTCCAACGTAACGGGAATTCAGACCCCCTACGCGAAGCTTGCTGCAGCCATGCACCGCCACGGCGGGATATGCTTTGTGGATTTTGCCGCCAGCGCCCCTTATGAAGATATCGATATGCACCCTTCCTCTCCGCTGGAGAAGCTCGATGCTGTTTTCTTCTCTCCTCACAAATTCCTCGGCGGCCCCGGCACGAATGGAGTGCTGCTGTTCGATGCTGCGCTCTGCAGCGGCAGACTGCCGGATGAACCGGGCGGGGGCACCGTTGTCTGGGTCAACCCATGGGGAGGACGCCGTTACATAGATGAGGTAGAGGTCCGTGAGGACGGGGGCACACCAGGGTTCCTCCAGGCTTTTCGCACAGCACTGTGCCTGAAGCTGAAAGAGCGGATGAACGGCTGCGGGGGGTTGATGAGGCTGCGGGAACAGGAGCTGTGCCGCCAACTTTTGTCCGGACTCGCGCGGATTCCCGGCTGCTCTATACTGGCCGGTGAGCACACGGAGCGCCATGGTATCGTGTCGTTTACACTGCAGGATATCCATTACAATCTGGCCGTCCAGCTGCTGAATGACCGCTTTGGGATTCAGGCCCGCGGGGGCTGTTCCTGTGCCGGCCCTTATGGGCATTATCTGCTGGGACTTGGCCACAAGCAGTCCGAGCAGATCATTCAGGCACTCCATGCCGGTGACCAGTCTTCGAAGCCAGGCTGGGTCCGGCTCTCCCTGCATCCCATTATGACTGCCCGCGAGGTGGAGCGGATGATAACGGCCGTGCAGGGCATTGTCAGCCATATCGCGGAATGGAGCCTTGATTACTGCTATAACGCCGCTACGAACAGCTGGATTCATAACTCCGGACAATTAGAGACAGAGCAAGCCGTCAGCCGGCTGTTTATGGTATAGCGGGACACTTGCTTAGGCTGCCCCGTCCTCTTTCGCCGCCCGGGCAAACCGGGCCTCTATCGCCTTAACACACCACAAGGAGACACCAATGAACAGCAGCACATAGATGATCTCCCATGGATTGCGGATAAACCGGTCCACATCATTCCCGATATAGGATACTGCGAATACCATAATCGCTTTGCCGGCACATAGCGCAAGCAGATAAGAACGCAGGCGCATGCCGGCAAGCCCGGCGGCCATATTAATGACCACAAACGGGCCGACGGGAAACAGACTAAGCAGAAAAACATAGCTGAAACCGCTCTGCCGGACCCAGGTCATGCTCTTGGCTACTTTCGGCCGCCCGGCCCACTTCTGCAGATACGGGTGGGAAGCGATTTTGCGGATAATCAGGAAGGTCGTCACACAGCCCGCCACCAGCCCGATCCATGAATATAAAAAGCCAAGCCATAAACCGTAGACCGCCCCGTTTAACCCTACAATTGCAATAGTAGGCAGCGGCGGAACGAATGATTTCATAAATGTCAGCCCGATACCGGGCAGCGGCCCGAGTGTGCGGTATTGTTCCAGCATCAGCCGGAGCCGCTCCTCTGTCAGCCATGACATCACATCCAGCAAGTACATCGATTACTCTCTCCTCATCACACTCCGAATTTCACCAAACCTACTCCTCTCAATTATACAATAATTCCGTTCAGCAACGCTGAAAAGACACCGGCCGGAGCATACTCTAACAGAAACAGGCCAGCTCGCGCTCTCCTTTCATTCCAATATCGGGACGCAGGAGCGCCTTTTAGTGTTGCCAGTTTTATTCCCCTCATGTACCGTGTTCTTATATGGACTGTCAATAAAGGGGGAGAATTTGATGTTTATACAATCAGAGCTGATCGATTTACGGCTGACCACCTTGCAGGATCTCGACTTCGTGCTGGCTGCAGAGCAGGATGAGAATAACCGCCGCTATATTGGACAATGGGCCAGGAATAAGCACGCTGCGGCCATCACGGATGATGACATGCTCCATCTGATCCTTCAGGAGAAGTCAGGCCAGCCGGCTGGCTACGTAATCATTACGGGACTGCAGGACCCCAATTTAACCGTCTGCATTATGCGGATCGTCGTTCATATCCAAAGCCGCGGATACGGCAAAAAACTACTCGCACTGCTCACAGAATGGATCTTCACGCATACGGAGACGCACCGGTTATGGCTGGATGTCAATGAGCTGAATTCCAGAGCACGGCATGTGTATGAAGGAGCAGGCTTCAAGGTGGACGGTGCACTCCGCGAATCCATTAAACGGGGTGACACTTTTGAGACCCTGCTGATTATGTCGGTCCTGCGCCAGGAGTATATGGAGGGCGGGCAACGGCTGACATAAACAAAAAAACTGCCGGCTGCATCCACGCATCAGCGCGTCCGCAACCGGCAGTCTGCCTATATTTTGAACTTTAAAATGCCGGAACTACAGCCACACCGTATTTGTCCTCGATAAATTTCTTCACATCCGGACTGGTCAGCGCTTCATCCAGCTTCTTGATTTCATCCCGGTTCTCATCTCCACTGCGGACGACAATGACATTGGCGTACGGTGAATTGGCATCCTCACGGAACAGGGCCGACTTCGGATCAATCCCGGATTCCAGCACAATGTTGGTGTTAATAATTGCCCCGTCCAGATCAGGCAGCGCACGCGGGAGTGTAGCAGAATCGGCTTCAACGAACTCCAGATTATGCGGATTCTCAGCAATATCCTTAGGTGTTGCTTCGTAGGTGGTTAATCCGTCCTTTAACTTAATCAAACCCTGCTGCTGCAGCAGTACAAGTGCTCTGTATTCATTCGAAGGATTGTTCGGGATGCCGATCTTGGCCCCATCCGGCAGTTCTTCCTTGGATTTCAGCTTCTCGGAGTAGAATCCGATGGGCTCTACATGCACCTTGGCCGTTACGGCAAAATCGTACCCCTTCTCCTCCTTGATCGAATCCAGATAAGGCACATGCTGAAAATAATTGGCATCAATCTGCTTCTCCTGCAGGGCCGGGTTTAGCTGACCCTCGTCATCCAGTGTGACGATCTCCAGATTAACACCCTCTTCCTTCAGCTTCGGCTTGATGAACTCCAGAATCTCCGCATGCGGCACAGCAGCCGCCCCCACCTTAAGTGTAATCTCCTTGCCGGCATTTCCGCCGGAATTCCCTTCTGCAGCCGCCTTTGCCTCATCATTGTTTTTGTCTGCACCGCAGCCTGACAGTACCCCCACCAGAACAATCATCAATGCGACAAGCAGGCTCCCCTGTTTCTTCATCCTCATCCCTACCCCTTCTTAAAATCTATATTTTTTAAAACATCGTTACCTTTTATAGTGTTATTATCCTTGTTATAGGAATTATGTAATTCTGCTCACTAATGCCCCATTCGCCTTATTCGCTCTTACAGCGCTTCCGGTCGATAGCCCGGGAGACATAGTCACCCGTCCACTGCAGGATCTGAACAATCAGTATAATCAGCAGTACGGTACCGATTAGAATATCTGTCCGGAAGCGCTGGTAACCAAAGCGGATCGCCAGACTGCCCAGCCCGCCGGCACCGATGGCCCCGGCCACCGCCGTGAATTCCGTGATCGAGATGACTGCTATAGTCATGCCGCGCACCAGTGCAGGCAGCGCCTCGGGAATGATGACTTGCGCAATAATCGTAAAGGGATGTGCCCCCACGGACTTGGCTGCTTCAATCTTACCCGGCTCGACCTCCCGCAGCGAGCTCTCGATAATTCTGCCCAGGAACGGTGCCGCGCCGATGGACAGGGAGACAATCGCTGCCGTAGGCCCAAGCGAGGTGCCGACAATCAGCCGCGACAGCGGGAGCAGCAGTACGATCAGAATGATGAACGGAATAGAGCGCACTCCGTTGATCGCCGTGCTGAGCAGCCCGTTAATCCGGGGAGCTGGGAGAACCCCGCCTTTCTCTGTGACCACCAGAGTCACGCCCAGCAGTGATCCGAGCAAAAGTGCAAAGACAGAGGACCAGGCCACCATATATAAGGTCTGCTGCAGCCCGGTCCACAGCAGTTCAACCATATCTTCCTTCATGACATAATTACCGCCTTCTCCTGAGCGTTTCCGTCTTTGTAGTAATTGAAAATATTCACGAACTGCTTCGCCGTCTCACTCTCCGGCCGGTAAAACAGCTGCTCTACCGGTCCGCTCTCGACGATCCTCCCGCCTTCAATTACCGCAGCATTGCCGCAGATATGCCGCAGCACATCCATTTCATGTGTGATTAAGACAATGGTAATCTGCAGCTTACGGTTAATATCCTGCAGCAATTCCAGAATTGAATACGTCGTCTGCGGGTCCAGCGCCGAGGTGGCTTCATCGGAGAGCAGTACATCCGGCTCCACAGCAAGCGCGCGTGCAATGCCAACCCGCTGTTTCTGGCCGCCGCTGAGCTGCGACGGATACACATCCGCTTTGTCGCTTAATCCTACCAGCTCCAGAATTTCTGCCACACGCTGCTTCGTTTCCGGCTTGGAGAATCCGGCTACCCGGAGCGGGAACGCCACATTCCCGTATACCGTCTTGGCTTCCAGCAGATTAAACTGCTGAAAGATCATGCCGATTCTGCGGCGGGCCAGCCGCAGCTGCTTACCTTTCAGATCTGTAATCGCTGTACCTCCAACCTCAACACTGCCCGAATCGGGCCGCTCCAGAAGGTTGAGACAGCGGATCAATGTAGACTTCCCAGCTCCGCTAGCGCCGATTATGCCGAAGATCTCGCCTTTGCCGATATGCAGATTAATATCCTGCAGTGCAGACACCTGTCCGGCACGCGTCGCATAGCTTTTATTCAAATGCTTCACTGCAATCATCGATCCATTCGCCTCCTTCTCCCGCCGGATGAACACAAAAAAGATCAAGCCGCTACCGTATAGACGGTAATGCCTGATCTCCAGTTTACTGGTCGACCCTGTCATATTCCGATTAAATCCATGGGATTAATATAGTACACCCTTAAAAAACTGTCAATCCTAATTTTCAGTCGGAAAAACATGAAAAAAGGCCGCGATCCTAAGATCACAGCCCCCTGGTTTGATAGGTTTCACTTAAATACCCGTTTCTATCGGCGCAGCCGGCTTACTCCCGGCAAAAACCACCGTTGTCACATGCTTGCGCGCATCTGCTGTCAGCAGGAGCAGCTCCACCGGGCTTTGTCCCGGACCGCCAGGAGCGAAGGTAACCCTGGCTCCGTCCAGATCCTCCGCGATACTGATCACTTGGTAGCCTTGTTCGAGCAGCGTATCAATTGCCTGCCGCTCTTGGTCAAACTCATCGAATGCAGACATCTTAGACCACTCCTCCGCTGATTTCCGCTTTGACCGGACGGGCCGCTTCTGCTTCGAATCGTTTGCGATGCAGATATTTGCCGGAGCCCGCTTGACCGACGAACTGTTTGTCACGGATGACAAATTCACCGCGGCTGAGGACGGAGACCGGCTCGCCCTTAATTTCGAAGCCCTCAAACGCATTATAATCGACGTTCATATGATGGGTTTCAGCTGAGATGGTTCTTTCCACGGATGGATCGAAAATGACAATATCGGCGTCGCTGCCGATGGCGATCGTTCCCTTTTGCGGGAATAATCCGAACAGCTTGGCGCTGGAGGTGGAGATGATATCCACGAATTTATTGAGTGAGATCCGGCCCTTCTGCACGCCTTCGGAGTAGAGCAGGCTGAAGCGGTCCTCGATGGTCGGTCCGCCGTTCGGGATTTTGGAGAAGTCACCGAGTCCGAGGTCCTTCTGTCCCTTGAAATCGAACGAACACTGGTCGGAGCCGATGGTTTGCAGCGTGCCGCTCCATAGCGCATCCCACAGCACATCCTGGTTCCACTGCTCGCGCAGCGGCGGAGACCAGACATATTTGGCACCTTCGAAATCCGGTTTCTCTAGCGCAGTCTGATCCAGCACCAGATACTGCGGACAGGTCTCTCCGTAGACGCGCAGCCCCTTTTTGCGGGCTTCGGCGATTTTCCAGGCCGCTTCGGCACAGGTCACGTGCACGACATAGAGCTGGGAATCGGTCAGCTCTGTCAAATAAGCAGCCCGGCCGGTTGCTTCACCTTCCAGCTCCGGAGGCCGGGTCAGTGCATGGTAGATCGGATCCGTGTTGCCGGCTGCGAGAGCCTGCTCCACCAGATATTCAATCACATCACCGTTCTCGGCATGAACCATGACGAGCGCGCCTTCCCGTTTGGCCGCCTGCAGCGTCTTGAACAGCACGCCGTCATCAGCCTGGAAGGTGTTCTTGTACGCCATGAATACCTTCAGCGAGGTAATGCCCTCGTCTTCAATAATCTGCGGCAGCTCTGCGAGCACCTTGTCGTTCAGCTCCGAGACCATCAGGTGGAAGCTGTAGTCAATGACCGCCTTATCCTGCGATTTGTTATGCCAAGTATCCACTGCGCTCTGCAGCGGCTGGCCCTTGGTGGTCAGGCAGAAATCAATAATGGTTGTCGTGCCCCCGTAGGCGGCCGCAATCGTTCCGCTCTCAAAATCATCGGCGGTAACAGTTCCGCCAAAGGGCATGTCGAGATGGGTGTGGGGATCAATCCCCCCGGGAAATACATAACAGCCGGAGGCGTCTACGATTTCAGCATCCGGCGCTTCCAGATTCAGACCGATTCCGGTCACAATTCCGTCCTCGATCAGAACGTCCCCTGCATAAGTGTCCGCTGCGGTAACGATAATACCGTTTTTGATGATCTTCTTCATCTTAAACCACCTCCGCTTCCGAATATGAGCCGTTCAAGCCGCTGATCACCTGATTCCGCTGATTCCAGGTCATCGGCGCCACGCCGCTATCCAGGGCGACCATATCAATCGCACCGTCCGCCGGACAGACAATCGAGCACAAATTACAGCCTACACAGTCTTCCTCACGCACCTGCAGAATCGCCTTGCCTTCAGCATTAGTCAGCATATCGATACATTGATGCGAGGCATCCTCACAGGCAATATGGCATTTATTGCAGTTAATGCAGTTGTCCTCGTTAATTCGCGCAACCACTTTGTAGTTAAGGTCCAGATCACCCCAGTTGGAGTATTTAGGCACTGATTTGCCGATCAGCTCCGTTACCGAAGCCAGACCTTTGTCATCCAGATAATTGTTCAGGCCGTCGATCATTTCCTCAACGATCCGGAAGCCGTGATGCATAACCGCCGTACAGACCTGAATGCCGGTGGAGCCCATCAGCATGAATTCGACCACATCCTGCCAGGTGGAAATACCGCCGATCCCGGAGATCGGGACACCGACCCCGCGGTCCCGGGCACATTCAGCCACCATACTCAGGGCAATCGGCTTTACCGCCGGGCCGCAATAACCGCCATGCGCGCCTTGGCCGCCGACATTCGGAATGGTGTTCCAGCTGTGAATATCCACTCCTGCCAGACTGTTAATCGTATTGATCAGGCTGATCGCGTCCGCACCGCCTTTAACCGCATGCCGGGCCACGACCGTAATGTCGGTAATATTCGGGGTCAGCTTCACGATAACCGGTGTGGTCGCCACTTCCTTCACCCAGGTCGTCTGCGCCTGCACCAGATCAGGCTGCTGGCCGGAGGCCGCACCCATTCCGCGCTCGGCCATGCCGTGCGGACAGCCGAAGTTGAGCTCCAGCCCGTCTACACCGACTGCCTCCACCCGCTTGACGATCTCATGCCACTTTTCCTGCTTCGGTTCTACCATCAGGGAGGCGATAATCGCATGATTCGGAAATCTCTTCTTCGTCTCATAGATTTCCTTCAGGTTCACTTCCAGCGGACGGTCCGTAATCAATTCAATGTTGTTAAAGCCCGCTACCCGCTGTCCATTAAAATGCACCGCTGCAAACCTGGACGAGGTGTTGATGACCGGCTCACCCAGCGTCTTCCAGACCGCCCCTCCCCAGCCGGCCTCGAACGCCCGCTGCACCTGATAACCTGTATTGGTAGGCGGCGCAGAGGCCAGCCAGAACGGATTGGGTGACTTGATTCCTGCAAGATCAATACTCAAATCTGCCATTGATATTCCCTCCCTGTCATATGAAGTCCGCCTAAACCAGCCGGGCCCGTACTGCTCATATACTCCCGGTTATACCGCGGAGCCTACTATGCTGTCCTGCAGACCCGATAATTGCTTCACAATCGCATAGGCCGCATCCTTGCCCTGCTGTGCTGCGGACACCACCATCGCTTCACCTTTGCCAGAGCCGAAAACAATATCCCCGGCCGCAAAAATCTGCGGATCAGACGTCCGGCCGGTCTTCTCATCAATCTTCACAACACCCCAATTGTGCTCCAGACCCAGCGCCTCGATCAGATCAATGCGCCGTTTCTGCCCGATCGCCACTACTACCGCATCGACCGGCATCACGAATTCCGAGCCTTCAATAGGCATTGGCGTCAGGCGTCCGTCTGTGCCGGTCTCGCCGGTCAGCTTCATCTGCACACATTCCAGCCCGGTCACATTGCCCAGCTCATCGCCGACAATCCGCTTCGGCAACGTCAGCCAATTGAACTCCACACCCTCCTGCTTGGCGAATTCATATTCAAAGTCGTAGGCCGTCATCTCGCTCCGGGTGCGGCGGTAGACCATCTTCACATTCGCTGCTCCGAGCCGCATGGAGCAGGTCGCAGCATCAATCGCGGTGTTCCCTGCGCCAATGACCGCAACACGCTGACCCATCAGCTCCAGTGTCGGGATCCCGGTCTTCGTGGTCTCCACGAGCTCTATAGCATCGTATACACCGGACAGCTTCTCGCCTTCTATCCCCAGCGGAGGAACATAACCCATTCCTGCTGCCAGCACAATCGCATCGTACTCCGCTTTGAGCTCCTCTACAGCAACGTCAACACCAACCTTTACCCCGGTGCGGATTTCAACACCCAGCTTCTCAACCTGCTCTACTTCCCACAGTGAGATGGACTGCGGCAGCCGGAACGAGACGATCCCGTGTGTATCCAGTCCTCCGGCAAGCTGCTTGGCCTCATAGATCACCACAGCAAACCCTTCGCGTGCCAGCTCTCTGGCGGCAGACAAGCCCGCAGGACCGCCGCCGATTACAGCAACCTTTTTGCCGTTCGGCGTACCGGCCTTAAACAACTGGACACCGCTGTTAATCGCCCAGTCGGTAGCATAACGCTGCAGCAGTCCGATTTGAATCGGCGCCGAAGCATCGTTCAGCACACAGGCGCCTTCGCATAGCTCCTCGGTCGGGCAGACACGCGCGCAGCTGGCACCCACCGGATTGGAATCCATGATGGTCTGTGCCGAGCCCTTCAGATTATCGGTAGCAATCCGCTTAATAAAGGAAGGAATATTGATGCTGGTCGGGCAGGCTTTAATACAGGGCGCATCATAACAATAGAGACAGCGGTTGGATTCCTCAATTGCACCTTTGCGGCTGAGCCCGGGCTCAGCCTCGGCGAAGTTTCGCATGAACATGTCAGGCGTGAATGCAGTTAACGGAGAAGTGTGCTCCATCAGTTATCCCTCCCTTTGGACAAATGGCGTTTTAGGCGTTGCAGAAAATTTCCATTCCCGGCTTCTTAATCACGTTTGTGTTATATAATATAACATTATTGCGATAATTGCCTTAATATTTTGCTTACATATACGGTGTAATGTAGTAAAATAAACTTCAAATCAGAAGAAACATCCCTTTTCTATCTGGTTAGGTCATATATCCTAACATATTATAATCAAACTATAGTCATTTCGATTTTTCGTTACATTAGACACATTGTCTAATTTCAAAAGTGTATTTTTTACGTGAAAGCAAGTGACAGGGCACAAGAGCGAGGGGGAAAGCATATGGATTGGGAACTTGTATTTACCATCCGTGATGCGCTGAAAAGACCGCTGTTTGCAGAAGCGGAGATCATCGGCGGCAAACACGGGCTAAACCGGGCCATCCGCTGGGTGCATGTGCTGGAGAGCGCCAGCTTCGAAAGTCTGATCCATGGCGAGGAAATGATTTTGACTACAGGCATGGGTGCGTGTGCAGATATCGCCTCTTCCTTATCCTTTATGCAGAATCTGATTGATAAGAACGCCGCCTGCTTATGTATCGAGCTGGGAGCTTACTTCAGCAGCATCCCGCAGGAGATGATCGAACTGGCCAACCGCCACGATTTTCCGCTGATCATCTTTACCCGTACCGTACGCTTCGTAGATATCACACTCGACCTGCATTCCCTCATCATTAACCGTCATCACCGGATGCTCCAGGAGCTGGAGAGCATCTCCCGCGAGTTCCACCGTCTGACACTGACTTCCCAGGGCACCCTGAAGGTGCTGCAGTTATTATGCAAAAGCACACGCACCCAAATTGTTTATATGCAGCTGCAGGGTAAACCGTTGTTCTTTCCGGCGCTTTCGCCGGATGAGCAGGCTCCGCTGCTGAGCTTCTTCGAAGCCTTCAGCGAGGAGATGGAGGGGGTGCAGCCCGATGCCGCACCCTATATCCGCGAATACGGCCATAAGATGATTGCGGTTAAGCCGGTGGGCGCACTCGATCAGACCTGGGCCTATATCCTGATGGTCTGTAATCACAAGCCGCAGGAATTCGACTGTCTGCTGCTGGATTCCGCTTCCCTCTCGATTGCCCAGGAGCTGCTGCGCACCCGCTATATGGAAGAGCGCAAGCTGTTCTCCGAGAATCTGTGGGTCGATGAGCTGATCAGCGGGCGCACCCAGGACGATAACCGGCTCAAAGGGCTGGTCGGCCCCGATTTCAATGTTGTGAACGAACTGCCCTACCGCGTCTGCCTGATTGAAATCGAGAATCCGCGCGACGTCAAATGGAACAGCTCAGAAAATGACTGGGAATCGATCACCTTCCACCTGTCGCTCATTCTGCGTTCCCTCTTCGAGAAATACTCCCTGCGGCCGTTGATTACACTCAAGAACAACCGCCTGACTGTAATTGCACTCGACATCCAGTCGAAGCTTCCCGGCAAGCTGCGGCTGCAGCAGGCGCTGGATGCTCTGCAGCACATCCGGGCCGACGAGAAGCTGAAGGACCTGCAGCTCGTCATCGGAGTCAGCAAGTCCCATAAGGGTCTGAAGCATGCGTATGCCGGATATCAGGAATCCGTACAAGCCTTGTCACTCTATTCGTGCTACCAGAAATCCGTGCTGTTCTACGAGGAGCTCGGGGTGTTCCAGCTTCTGCTCAACCTGAATGACGGCAAGACACTGGAGAACTTCATCCGCAGCTATCTCGGCCCGCTGATTGACCATGACCAGTCCAAGGGCAGTGAGCTGCTGCTGACGCTCCGCGTGTTCCTTGATCATGACGGCTCGAAGCAAATCGCGGCCCGCAATCTGTTCATCGTCAGACAATCGCTCTACTACCGGCTGGACAAAATCACCGAGCTGCTCGGCGAGGACTTCATGCTCCCGGAGAACCGCATATCGATTCAGGTTGCTCTGCGGGCCTATCAGCTTCTATATCCGGAGAAGCTCACTCTGCCCAGCTCCCGTTCAGCACAGCTGTAAGTGTATCAATAATGAACTGGATATCCTCATCGGTAGAGGACAGCGGAGGAGCAACGGTCAGCACATTGTTGAAGCCTGCCACCGTATCCCCGTTTTTGCCGATGATAAGGCCTTTGGCTTTGCACCCGGCAATAATACCTTTGACAGTGTCCAGATCGGCCGGCTGCTTGGTAGCTTTGTCGGCCACCAGTTCAATGCCGAGAACCAGCCCGAAGCTGCGGATATCACCGACCAGCTTGTGCTCCAGCAGCCCGGAAAGCCCGCTGTACAGCCTTTTTCCCAGAATGTCTGCACGCTCCACCAGATTCTCCTGCTCCAGCACCTCCAGATTGCGCAGTGCCAGCGCACACGCAGCCGGATTGCCGCCGAAGGTGTTGACGTGGCGGAAATGGCCGTAGCTGTCACTGTTATCCTTGAAGGCTTCATAAATATCCTTACGCACTGCCGTTGCCGAGAGCGGGAGGTAGGCGCTGGTCAAGCCTTTGGCCATGGTGACGATATCCGGCTTGATCCCGAAATTCTGATGGCCGAATTTACGCCCGGACCGTCCAAAGCCGCAGATCACCTCGTCAATAATCAGCAGCACGCCATGCTTCCGGCAGATTTCCTGCACCCGGTCCAGATACACCTGGTGCGGCACGATCACACCGCCGCCGGTAATGACCGGCTCCATAATAACGGCCGCAACCGTCTCAACGCCTTCCCAGACGATTGTATCCTCAATCGCCTGCGCACACTGCAGGTTGAATTCCTCTACGGTCATACCTGCGGGACGGCGGTAGCTGTCCGGCGGAGCGACATGCAGGAACCCGGCCACCAGCGGCTCATATTTATATTTGCGCTGCGCCTGGCCTGTCGCAGACAGCGCCCCGAGCGAGCTGCCGTGGTAGCCGCGGTAGCGGGCAATGAATTTATGCCGGTAATGCTGGCCGATCTGCTGCTGGTACTGTCGCGCTATTTTGAAGGCCGCCTCGTTCGCTTCCGATCCGCTGTTGGAGAAGAAGATCACATAATCGCCCTCCAGCCATTCGTTCAGCTTCTCGGCGAGCGCGATAGCCGGCATATGGCTCTGCGTCAGGGGAAAATACGGCAGGCTGAGCAGCTGATTATAAGCCGCCTCGGCCAGCTCCTTGCGGCCATATCCGACATTTACACACCACAGTCCGGACATGCCGTCCAAAAACTTGTTTCCATCGATATCGGTAACCCATGATCCGCTGGCTGAAGCGGCAATCATCGGCGGACTCGCTTCGCTGTAAGGTGTAATGTTATGCCATAAATACTGCTGATCCTTCTTGATGGCCGCTTCGCTCTCTTTGCCCAGGCTCTGCATGGCAACTCTCTCCTCTCGATACTCCAGTTTATTTAACACACATTTGATGCGGCTAGTAACGTGCAGTAATCATCTTCTTGCGGGTATAGAATTCAACACCGTCACGGCCATTGGCGTGCAGGTCTCCATAGAACGATTTCTTGTAGCCGGAGAAGGGGAAAAAGGCCATTGGTGCCGGCACGCCGAGATTCACGCCCAGCATCCCTGCATCGATCTCTTCCCGGAACTCACGGATCGCCCGGGCACTGTCTGTATACAGGCAGGCCCCATTGGCAAACGGTGAGCGGTTCGTAACTTCAATCGCCTCGGCGAGATCTTTGACACGGACGACCGACAGCAGCGGAGCAAAAATCTCATCCTGCCAGATCGTCATTCCCGGCTGCACATGGTCGAAGATGGTCGGTCCCAGGAAATAGCCTGCGCCGGACGCTGCGCCGTCCTTTCGGCCGTCACGCACCAGCTCCGCCTGCTCCTTGATCCCCGTTTCGATATAGGAGATCGTCCGTTCCTTATTCGACTGGCGGATAACCGGCCCCAGAAACACGCCGTCTTCCTTGCCGTTACCAATCTTCAGTCCATCGGCCGCCTCCACCAGACGGCTCACCAGTTCATCGGCGACTGCCTCATGCACAACTACAACGGCACAGGCCATGCAGCGCTCACCCGCCGAGCCGAAAGCTGCAGCAATAATGTTCTTCACTGCGTTATCAAGGTCAGCATCCGGAAGCACTATCGAATGATTCTTGGCTCCGGCCAGAGCCTGCACCCGCTTGCCGTGGGCCGTCCCCTGCTTATATACATATTCCGCCACCGGCTGTGAGCCGACGAAGGAAATCGCCTTCACATCTTCATGCTCGAGCAGCCCGTTCACCACCTCATGTGCGCCATGTACTACATTCAGGACCCCCGGCGGAAACCCGGCTTCGGCAAACAGCTCAGCCAGCCGGTTGACCAGCAGCGGCGTCCGCTCGGAAGGCTTCAGAACGAAGGTATTGCCGCAGGCGATGGCCAGCGGAAACATCCAGCAGGGTACCATCATCGGGAAGTTGAATGGCGCAATGCCGCCGATAACCCCCAGCGGATAGCGGTACATCCCCGATTCGATTCCGGTAGCGATGTCCGGCAGCTGGCTGCCCATCATCAGTGTGGGAATACCGGAGGCAAATTCCACACATTCGATGCCGCGCTGCACTTCGCCCAGCGCTTCCTCCAGGCTTTTGCCGTTCTCCAGCGTGATCAGTTCAGCCAGCTCATTCCAGTGCTGCACCAGCAGCTGCTGATACTGGAAGAAGTAGCGGGCCCGCCGCGGAACGGCCACCTTTTTCCACGATTTAAAAGCCAGCGCCGCTACCTGCACCGCATCATCCAGCTCTTCCTTACTCGAAATCGGAACGTAAGCGATTACCTCACCGGTCGCCGGATTATACACTTCCTCCTCTTTCCCGGAGCGCGATTCCACCCAAGTGCCGTTTACATAATTCTTAACCTTCCCGGCCTGCCCTACTAGCAAGGACATCCCCTTCACCTCTTTCATCATCTGAGTTGCCGATTATAATAGATGACCGCCACATCCGGCGGTCATCTATTAGGAATATGAGAGAAAACCTTTATTTTGCCGCCATCTCAACAATTTCGTTCGTATAGGCTTCATCCACTTTGGAGGCTTCTTTGATTACACCGAACTTCAGCGCGATATCCGCGGTCTGCTGGAAGGCTGCAGCATCGGTATAACCCATTTTGGCAGCATCGAAGCCTTCCGGTTGAATCAGCTTGGCAACCTCAGTCATCATCGTCAGCTGATGTTCACGGGTAGTACTGCCTTCCTCTGCCAGCTTCATCACACTGTCTACAGCCGCTTCAGGGTCAGCGATAGCGTCCTTCCAGCCCTTGAGGGAAGCGCGGACGAACTTGGCGGCCGTTTCCTTGTTCTCTGCAAGCCATTCTTTGTTGGCAAACAGATTGTCTTCCAGCATCGCCACACCCTCGTCATTCATGTCGATAACGTTCAGATCTTCCGCCTTGATGCCTGACTCCAGCACAACCTGATATTCGTTGTAGGTCATGGCCGAAGCGGCGTCAATCTCACCGCCGAGGAACTGGTCCATCGTGAAGCCCTGCTTCGTGAAGTTCAGATCCTTATTCGAATCCAGTTTGTACTTATCAAACAGTGCCAGAATCTCAAACTCATTGCCGCCCATCCAGTTGCCGACCTTCTTGCCCTTCAGGTCAGCCGGCCCGCTGATTCCAGCTTCCTTCTTGGAGACCAGGACAAGTCCGCTCTTCTGGAAGATTTGCGCGATCTGCACCAGCGGCATTTCCTGCTCCTGGCTGGTTAAGAGGCTCGCTACCCAGTCCACACCGATATCCGCCGATCCGCCGGCCACCTGCTGTTCCGGCACAATATCCGGCCCGCCCGGCAGAATCTCAACGTTAAGTCCTTCCTCTGCATAGTACCCTTTATCCTGTGCCAGGAAATAACCGGCGAATTGTGCCTGTGGCACCCATTTCAGCTGCAGCTTCACCGTTACCGGGTCCGCAGCCGGTTCAGTCGTCGCCGCCGTTTCCGGTGAAGCGGAAGCCTCCGTTCCTGCCGTCGCTTCAGCCGCAGGCGCATTATTATTGTTGTTGCCGCCACAGCCTGCCAGCAAAGAAATGATCATGATCATTACTGCCATCAACAGCCCACCACGAAATTTGCCTTTTGTCACGTTCATCAAGTGCAACTCCCCCTACCAATTTGAGTTTGTAGTCCTGCAAAAGCACAGCATGGTTACCGTCGTGGTGACTGTATGCATACGGCCCGCGGTCAGGTTCTCTATTTCCCCTCACGCGATAGACCGGATGTAATGGGATAAGGGTGTTACGAACGCTGGGAGGAATGCCACTTGATGAATACCTTCTCCAGCCGTTCAACAATCAGGTAAAAGAGGACTCCGGCAATCGCCGCAAGCACAATACATGACCAGCCCAGCGGCATCTTGGCCACCTTGATCGAATTGGAGAGCAGATAGCCGAGCCCCCTTGAGGAGAAGAAGAACTCTCCCACTATCGCTCCGATCATACTGGCAGTAGCATTGATCTTCAGCGCTGTGAACACATACGGCAGACTGTTCTGGATCCGCAGATAGCGGAATACTGCGGGCTTGCCGGCGGCATAAGAATGCATCAGATCCAGCGCCAGCGGATCTACAGCCGCCATACCCTTATAGGCATTGATTGCCATCGCCGCCATCGTGGTCGCGGTAACAATCGCAGCCCGCGAGCCGATGCCGTCACCGAACCACAGATTCATAATCGGGGCGAGCGCCACAATCGGCACCGCGTTGAGCGCGGCCACAAGGGTCAGGCTGCCGCCGCCCCAGCGGGGCCAGGCGGTTGCCGCCAGGGCAATCAGGAAGCCGCAGGCTGAGCCGATCAGCATTCCCACTACCGCTTCGGTCAAGGTATAGCCGGTATAAGACAGCAGCAGGCTGTAATTCTCCCGCATCGCTTCCCAAATGGCTGAAGGCAGCGGGAGCTGATACTTTTTCAGATCAAACAGCTTATGGAACACCTGAAACTCCCAGAGGAGCAGAAACAGTACTCCGGCCAGCAGGGGCAGAATCACACCAGGGTTAAACCATTTCAGAAGGCGGCGTTTGCCTTTTTGCTTCTGCGGGCCGGAGGATACACTATTCCTCGTTGTTATCAGAGATGTTGATACCTCTTCGGTTCCGGCAGCAGTGATATATGAAGGTTCTCGTACAGAATTACTTCCCATCAGCGGTCCCCTCCCTTCGGACGAAACTCCGGCTGCCATGGCGCTACCAGCCGCTCGATCAGGGTCATCAGCCAATAGCTGGCAATGCCCAGCAACGCCCCGACCAGCACCGTAGACCAGAACATATAGGTATGGGACGGGCCGTAATAAAGATTGCGCAGCATAATGACACCGATGCCATGCTG